>DASQUW010000187.1:0-24998 GCA_035641075.1 Actinomycetota bacterium
GCCTCATCCGAAGGACGTTCTGCCGGAGCCGGTTCCTCCTGCCCAAGCCATACGACTGCCCCGGCGGCCGCGAGGATCAAGAGCAGGGCGCCGAAGACGATCAGCTCGACCCCGATTCCGCTGGGCATGGAGCGGGGCTACCGATCCGCGGTGGCCGGGCCCACTGCCACGCTTTCCGGCATCCGCTGGCAGATGACCGCGGAGGCTCCACCCTTGCCCATGGAGACACCGTAGAGAACGTCGGCAGCTTCCATCGTCCGCTTCTGATGCGTGACCAAAAGGACCTGTGAGGTCCGGGAGAAGTGACGAACGAGATCGAGGAAGCGATGAAGGTTCACGTCGTCGAGGGCCGCCTCCACCTCGTCCAGAAGGTAGAAGGGCGATGGGCGGGCCCGAAAGATGGCGAAGAGGAATGCGACCGCGGTGAGGGCACGCTCTCCCCCGGAGAGCAGCGACAGCCTCTTGAATCGCTTCCGACCGGGGCGGGCCTCGATCTCGATGCCCGTCGTCAGGAGGTTCCCCGGGTCCGTGAGGACGAGCTTCCCTTCCCCGCCCGGGAAGAGCGACTTGAACAGCTCCGAGAATTCCGCCTCGACGTCGCGGAACGCGGCGTCGAAGATCTCCACGATCTTTCGGTCGACCTGTCGAACGACGTCCATGAGGCTCCCTCGAGCCGCTCTCACGTCGTCGATCTCTCGCTGGAGGAAGTCGTGGCGTTCCTGGAGCGACTGGTACTCCTCCCCCGCCACCAGATTCACTCGTCCGAGAAGGGTCAGACGCCGGGCAACCAGATCGCCCCGGCGCTCCAGCGACTCTACGGTGTCCTCTTCTTCGAGAGAGCCGACCGCCTCGTCCGGATCCCGCGAGTGGCCCTCGCGCAGGACGCGCTCGGCATCCACGATCCGGCGCTCGATGTCTCGGCGGATCTGGTCTTCCTCCTCGTACTGGTCCCGGAGGCGCTGCAACAGGGCCGCCGCCTCCCGCCAGGCCTCGTTGGCCTTCGTCTCTGCGCTCCGAACCTCGCCGGCGACTCGGGCCGTCGCTTCTCTCCGCCTGCTCGCCTCCGTGGCCTCGGTCTCCGCGTCGCGGAGCGCGGCTTCGGCAGCGACCCTGGCCGTGGCGGCACGATCGGCCGCCGCCTGGAGACTTGCGGGGTCCTCGGAACCAACGCGCTGCGCTCCCGCTCGAGCCTTCTCCAATCCGGACTCCAGACGAGCTCGCTCGCGACGCAGCGCCTCGACCTCGACTCGGAGCTCGAACGGCGGGTCGGGCTGAGCGGGAATGGAGGGCAGCTCCGCAGCATCCGGGGACATGCGGGCGAGAGCATCCCGGGCGTCGGCCAGACCTTCTTCCACCCGTGACTGCCGTTCGGCGAGCATCTCTCGCTCACGCTCGATCGCCGCCAACTCGGCGCCGACCCGGGTCATCACCTCGGCCGCCGCGGTGATCTTCGCATCGGCGCGGTCCAGGCCCTCGGCCACCTCGGTGAGGTCGGCCCCCACCCGGTCGAGCTCTCTCCGTTTCTCCTGAAGCTCTCGCCGAACCACTCTGACCTCTCGCTCAACCACAACGCGTTCGCGCCGGATGGCTTCCTGCTCCGCGGAGGGTCTCGGCGCGACACGCACGAGAGCCGGCCCCACCAGCACCCCGTCCGGCGTCACGAACGATGCATCTCGGTACCGGGCGTGCTTGGCCAGTGCCTCGTTCGAGTCCGAAGCGAGATACACACCGCGCAGGATCTCGGCGAGCAGGCCCTGGACCGGCGGGTCGGCCCGGACGGCGGCGAGAAGGCTCCGCTCCCCGGGCAGCTCGTCAGCGGTTCTCTCGGGAGAGCCGGGGATGGCCAGAGTGACCCCCGCGGCGCCCCCCGCATCGGCCACGGCCTCCCCGTGATCCAGATACACCACGGCGTCCGCCCAGGAGCCGAGTCCCGCGGCCACGGCTGCTTCCATCCCTCGATCGATCCGCATCTGATCGCTCAGGAGGCCGATGGCGCGACCCCGGATCCGTTTGGCGAATCGCCTCCCGGGCGTGGCGGCGAGCGCCTCCTGCCGGGCGAGGAGCCCCTGGAGCCGGGCGTCCAGCCGGCGCTCCCGGGTCTCGAGGTCGGCGGTCTCGGTCTCGAGCCGCTCCAGGATCCGTCTCCCCTCGGCCTGCCGCTCAGCGAGAGGCGTCTCCTCCGCGTCCAGCCTCTCCACCTCTGCCTCCAGGCGGTCTCGCTCGCCAGTCGCCTCTGCCGCACGACGGCTCAGCTCCTGCAGGGCCGAAGCGAGCCTGTCGTGCTCGGCTTCAAAGCTCTTCAGGGAGCGGAGGACATGCTCCCTCTCGGCTCGTCGGGAGGCCGCGGCCTCGTGGGCCTTTCGATGCTCCTGTTCCGCCTCGCGCCGTGCGGCCTCTGCCCGCTCGTGGATCAGTTCCGCCTCCGCCAGGGCACGCTCCTTCTCCTCGAGCGCCCGATCGGTCGCCTCCACCGACTCGTGAAGGGTCCGCATCTCTTCCTCGAACGTGAACAACCGCCCCGAACGTCCGGCGTCGGCGGCAAGACTCGCTCGGGCCTCCCCCTCGGCCCGAACCGCCTCGCGAAGAGCGGCCTCGGCCTCGGACCGAGCCCTGACGCTTCGGGCCTCTTCCCCTTCCGCATCCAGCAATGCCTGCTCGGTCTCAGCCCGACGGGCGGCGAGTGCGGCGATCTCGGTGTCGAGAGCGGACAGCCGCTTCTCCGCCTCCTGTCGGTGGGCCCTCCCCTTCTCCCACAGGGAACGGCGCTGGTCCCGCGCTCGATAGAGATCGCGAAGTCGCGTGGCCGCGAGCCGCCATCCCAGGCCCTCCGCTTCCTCGGTGAGTTCCTGATGGCGCAGGGCCAGCTTCGCCTGCTGCTTCAATGGCTTCAGTTGGCGCCGCAGCTCGGCCATGACGTCCTGGAGCCGCAGCAGATCCTGCTCGAGCGAGACGAGCTTCCTCTGTGCTCGGTCCTTGCGCCGTCGGTGCTTGGCGATGCCGGCAGCCTCCTCGATGAACTGCCGCCGTTCCTCGGGACGCGTGATGAGGACATCCTCGAGGTGCCCCTGCCCGACCACGGTGTGCATGGCCCGCCCGATGCCCGTGTCGGAGAGGAGCTCCTGGATGTCCATGAGCCGGACCGGATGGCCTCCGATCAGGTACTGGCTCTCGCCCGACCGGTACACGACTCGGGCGATCTCGATCTCGGAGAGCGGCACCGGGATGAGGCCCTGGCTGTTGTCGATGACCAGCGACACCTCGGCGATGCCCAGCGGAGCGCGCCCGGGACTCCCGGCGAAGATGACGTCGGCCATCTGGCCACCGCGCAGGGCTCCGGGGCCCTGTTCCCCGAGGACCCACGAGATCGCGTCGACCAGGTTCGACTTCCCCGCGCCGTTCGGGCCCACCACGGCAGCGATCCCCGGGGTGAACTCGAGGACGGTCTTGTCGGCGAAGGATTTGAAGCCGCGGATCGTGAGCGACCGCAGAAACATACTTCTAGCGATGCTAACAGGCGTTTCCGGGAGATACCCGGAAGGAACGAAGATTCGGCCGGCCGCTCCGGAACGCCTACCGGATCCGAAACGCCTCCAGGCCCTCAGGCTCTTCGGGGATCACCTCGACGCGCTCGACATCCGACCAGGGGGTGCCCTCATGACACCAGGAGACGAGCTCATCCACCGCGTCCTGGGGACCCTCGAACACCGCTTCGACCCGACCGTCGGGTCTGTTCCGAACCCAGCCGGCGACCCCGAGTTGTCGAGCCTGCTCCGAGGTCACCTGTCGGAAGAACACGCCCTGGACCATCCCCGAGACGACCACGCGGACCCTGACCACGGCAACCGAGGATAACGGAGGGGCCCGGGGGAGAATGGGGACGATGCCGCTCGCTCACGTGAAGTGGTTCGTGGACGATCCGGAGCGGTTCCCGCTCGAGTGGAGCCGGCTTCTGGCTCCGGCCACGCTCGCCGGGATCGGCTTCGCCGTTGCCGGGGGCGTCTTCCTCCACTTCCTGGTGCGTCGGATCGACGAGGACCGGATCACGAGCTGGATCCGGCGGTTCCTCCGCCCGTATCTCCCCCTTCTGCTCTCCCTTCATCTCGGCATCGCGCTCATCGCGTACGCACTGACCGGGCGGTACCTGGCCCCGAGCCTCCGGCTGCCCGAAGGGACGTGGGGCGGGGTGCTCACCGCCCTGGAGCTGATCGTTGCCGCGCTCATCATCCTGGGGCTGTGGACGCGGCTGGCCGCCGGCCTGCTCGTCCTCTCCGGTCCCGTCGGGATGTTCTTCTACGGCGTGATACCGATCCTGGAACGCGTGGAGTTCCTCGGGATCGCGCTGTACCTGGCAGCGGTGGGGCGGCGAAAATGGTCGCTGGACGCGCTCCGCAGCTCGAGCGACGAAAGCCCGGTCATGAATCCCCTTGCGGTCGGGATGCTCCGGATGTGCGCCGGCCTGGCCATCGTCGTCGGAGCGCTCACCGAGAAGCTCCTCGCTCCCGGCGTCGCGGAGGCATTCCTCCGCCGATTCCCGAAGTTCAACATCCTCGACGGCGCCGGAGTTTCGGACCGGGCCTTCGCCGACGCCGCGGGGGCGGTGGAACTCGCTCTCGGCCTCCTGCTCATTTCCGGGATCGGGACGAGGCTCGTGGTCCTGGCGGCCGTGATCCCATTCAATGTCACGCTGTTGTTCTTCGGCTTCACCGAGCTGATCGGCCACCTGCCCATCTACGGAATCTTCCTCGTGCTTCTGGTCGAAGGACCCGGACGGATCTGGTTCGCACGTCGGGGGCCGCTTCCTGGAAGCGGAAAATTCGCTCGGTTCATACAGACGCTATCGGGCAAGGATCGAAGCGTAGAAAAGATACGGTCCGCAACCGGTTGACTCCGTCCACCACAGATGGTGCGCTTGCGCTGGCCAGCGCCCGTGGAGGACAGCCATGCGCCCCCCGCAGGACCCCAAGACGGCAACGCCCCCGATCAGTAGACGCGAGGCCGTCAGGCGAGCCGCCGTGGTCACCGGAGCCGCGTGGGTCGCCCCGGTTCTCCAAACGGTGAACGTACCCGCTTATGCTCAGGTGAGCCCGAGGGAATGCGGGTGTGAATTCTTTCCACAGTTCGTGCGGCGCGAGGACGGCACGTGGACATGCCAGGGACGCGACACGCGCCTCTGTCCAATCGCTGAATCGCCCACGCCGAACTGCGTGGGCACTGGTTGCGATCGTCTCACCCTCGAGGTGCTGGAACGTTCGCCGAACAGCGAGGTAGTGAGGCTCTGTTTCGCACCCGGGTGCAACAACTTGTTCAGCGGCATCCAGTTGGACTGGCCCTGCGTCTGTAGAGACGCAGAGACGACGCCCGAGAACAACTGCCTCCGATTCGTGGCTGCTGTGGAACCACTCTGCGATCCGCCCGTATTCCCCAACATCGCGTTTGGCTTCCGCTGCAATTGCGCATAGTTACCGACGACGCCGTCGGCCCTTAGCCCTGTCGTGTCCGAAGCTGAGTTGGCCGCCGTACGGGCGTCAGCTCTGGCACTGCGGGCAATGGAACGAGTTCCGGCCGGACAGCTTGACGGTCTCGATGGGTGTCCGGCATCTGCGGCACGGCAGTCCCCGGCGCCCGTAGACCTTCAGCTCGCCCTGGTACTCGCCGGGCTTGCCGTAGAGATCCACGTACGCCTCATCGTCGAGAGTGGTCCCCCGGTAGCGGATCGATTCCTGGGCCACCTCCTGCATCGCCCGGTACAACCGCCGGACCTCCTGCGAGGACAACTCGTCGGACATCCGGTCCCACCTGAGGCCGGCAGCAAAGAGAACCTCGTCCGAGTAGATGTTCCCCAGCCCCGACATGAACGCCTGATCCATCAGGAGATTCTTGAGCTTGGTCTTCCGCCGGGCGAGAGTGTCCGAGAACTGCTGCCACGTGAACGCGTGCTCCAGCGGATCGATGGCGATGTGCGCCAGTTCCTTCACCTTTCCGAGGCCGTCGGCCGTTGAGACGAACATCTCGCCGAATGTCCTCGGATCGACGAAGCGGAGGTCGCCCCCCTTCTGGAACGTGATGACCACGTGGGTGTGCTGAGGAGGGGCCGCGCGCTTGTTCCCACGGAGGAGTCGCCCGCTCATGCCGAAGTGCAGGACCAGGACCTCGTTGCCGTCGAGGTAGAGAAGGATGTACTTCCCGATCCTCTCCGCCCGGGTGATCTTCCTTCCGACGAGCCGGTCCCGGAACTCCTTCGAGCTCTTGGCCCGGCGGATGACCCGTTTCGCGTTCTTGGTTCGCCGCACATCGACCGAAGCGATGCGCCGACCGACGACGTCTTTTTCCAGATCACGGCGCATCACCTCGACTTCGGGGAGCTCCACTACTTCTCCCCGGCCGCGACGGTTCTATCCACCCGAGCCACGCGCTCGAACGCCATCCGGGCGGCCTGCTGTTCGGCCTCTTTCTTGGAGCGGCCGCGGCCGCTTCCGTAGACGGCTCCCCCCAGGTGAACGGTGGCCGTGAATTCCTTGGCGTGGTCCGGGCCGCGCTCCGTCACCCGGTACTGGGGGATCGTTCCCATCTCCTGAGCGGCGAGCTCCTGGAGACCCGTCTTGTAGTCTCGATCTCCGCCGCCCCCGGCGTAGGTGAGCATCCGAGGCCAGAACAGCCGCTCGATGACCCGGTGCACCGCCTCCAATCCCCGGTCCAGGTAGAGGGCCCCGAGGACCGCTTCCATGGCGTCGGCGAGGATGCTGGGCTTGTTGCGGCCCCCGGACAGCTCCTCCCCCTTGCCCAGGAGGATGGCCTCGCCGAGCCCGAGCTGCCGGGCCACATCCGCGAGCGTGGCCATGTTCACGAGGGCCGCCCGCAGCTTCGCCAACTCGCCCTCCGGGAGATCCGGAAACCTCCGGTAGGCGAGATCCGTGACCACCAGCCCGAGGACCGCGTCCCCGAGGAACTCCAGGCGCTCGTTGGTCTCGGTGGTCCCCCGCTCGAAGGCGTAGGACCGATGGGTGAGTGAAGCAGCACGGAGCGCGGCGCTCTTGAACCGCACTCGGAGCGCCCGCTCCAGGGGAGTGACCTGCCTCAGCAAATGCCTACTCCACCTCGGTGGCCTGGCGCCCCCCGTAGTAACCGCAGTTTCCGCACACGCGATGGGGCAACTTGGGCTGGTGGCACTGCGGACACTCGCTGTATGTGGGCGGCGTTCCCTTCCAGTGGGCCCGGCGAGAGTCACGCTTCGATCTGGTCGTCTTCCGTTTGGGAAGAGCCACGGTGCTCCTTTCTCAGTCGATGTCCAGCGATTCGAGAGCGCCCCATCGAGGGTCGCTCCGTGGCGGGCACGAGCATTCTCCGAGGTTCCGATCTCCCCCACACCGTTCGCACAACCCCAGGCAATCCTGCCGACAGAGCGGAGCGAACGGCATCGATAACACGACGGCGTCCCGGACCATCGGCTCCAGGTCGATCGCTCCCTCGACCAATGGATATTCGTCGTCATCCTCCGACGCGCCCCGGGCAAACAGTTCCGTGACCTCGAGGCGAAAGGCCTCGTGGAACCGCTTCAGGCAACGGGCGCACCGGTAGGTGATCGTCCCCGAGATGGGGCCGGACACCAGGATGCCCTCGACGAGGCTCTCCAGCAGCACATCGATATGAACCGGTGCATCCGATGGGACCTCCGCCAGCTCGGTCCTCAATCCCTCGATGCCCGGAGCGATGTGAAGCTCCCGGGAGGATCCGGGGCGGGCCAGGAGGTCGCGAACGTCGATCGCATCCATCAGCCTCGCTCCTCCTCGGCTCCTTCCTCTTCCTCATCGGAATCGCCCTCGTTCACGGAGGCGAAGTACTCCTCCGCGATCGTCCCCCGGAGCCGCTCCCGGCCGCGTTCGACAAGATCCCTCGTCCTGGCCAGACGCTCCTGGGTCTTTGTCAGCGTTGACTCGAATGAGGCCAGCATGGCGTCGACGTAGTCCTCGGCCTCGAGCTTGATCTGGCGCGACTGCTCTCGAGCATCCGCCAGGATCCGCTCGGCCTCCCGGGCCGACTCCGCCACGACCTCGTCTTCCGAAACGAGGCGGGCCTGTTCCTTCCGGGCCTCCTCCACGATGACCTCGGCATCGCGACGAGCCTTCGCCAACAGCTCTTCCCGGTCCTTCACCACCCACCGAGCCTGCTTGATCTCCTCGGGAAGGGTGTTCCGCATCCCGTCCACCAGCTCCAGTACCTCGTCCTTGTTGACCAGGACCGAGGCGGACAGCGGCATCGATTTCGCCTCCCGGATCAGCTCCTCGAGCTGATGGATGCGCGCGGCGATGTCCATCTACCCCAGCTTCTCCTGGAGTCGCTCCCGCACGTTGTCCGGCACGAGCCCGCGCACGTCGGCGCCGTAGCCGGCGATCTCCTTGACCAGTGACGAGGACAGGTACGACCACTTCGGGTTCGTGGGCACGAAACAGGTCTCCACCCCGGCCAGGTGATGGTTCATCTGGGCCATCTGGAGCTCGTAGTCGAAGTCCGAGACGGCCCTGAGGCCCTTCACGATGATCCTGGCGTCCCTTCGGGCGGCGTAGTCCACGAGCAGCCCGGAGAACGACTCGACCTCGACGTTCTCCAGACCCACTATGGCCTCCTTCAGCATCGTCACCCGCTCCTCCGGCGCGAAAAGGGGTTCCTTCGCCGGGTTCTCCACCACCGCCACCACCACGGCTTCGAACAGACGGGAGGCTCGCTCAACGATGTCGAGGTGCCCGTTGGTGACCGGGTCGAACGTCCCCGGACACAGGGCGGTCAGGCTCACGACTCCTCCCGACAGACCAAAACGAGGGTATCTCCGTAGATCAGGCGCCGTACGACACCGAAGTGTACCGGAATGACATCGATGGAACTCTTGGTCGGCCGGGTCAGGACGAATGTCGCATTTCTGTCGAGCCTGCCCACGAGAGCCGCCAGAACTGCTCGGAGCCGTCCCGTCGACAGAGCGTACGGCGGGTCGGCGAAGGCCAGATCGAACGGCCCCGACGGTCGAGAAAGGAACCTCGTGGCCTCGGCCCTGAACACGTCCGAGCGCTCCGTGAAGCCCGTCCGCGACAGATTCTCCCGGATGGTCCGGATGGCCGGGGCGCTGGAGTCCACGAACGTGCAGCGGCGCGCGCCCCTCGAGAGAGCCTCGATGCCGACGGCTCCCGTCCCCGCGTACAGATCCAGACACCCGGCACCGACGACCAGCCCCCCGAGGGCGGCGAACAGCCCCTCCCTGGCCCGGTCCGAGACCGGGCGGGTCCCTCCCGGCGGCCGGGCCAGGCGAGTGCCCTTGGCCTCACCGGCGATGACCCTCACCGCGGGTTGGCAGCTCGGAGGCGCGGCCGATCCGGCTGCTCCTTCATGAGTGGAACAGCCAATCGATGGAGTCGGAGAACCTCCGCTCCATCTCCGCTCGGAGCTTCGAATGGCCGGACAGATCCGGGTCGGATTCGATAAGCGAGAACGCCTCCGTCCGGGCCCGCCTGACCAGCTCCGTGTCGTGCGCCAGCCGGGCCAGGCGGAGATCCGGCATCCCGGACTGCCGGATGTCGAACAGGGTCCCTTCCCCGCGGAGCCGCAGGTCCTCGTCGGCGAGCTCGAAACCGTCCGTGGATCTCACCACCGCCTCGATCCGTGCCCGGGCTTCCTCGTTCTCGGGAGAAGACTCGTCGAACAGCACGCACCATGAGCGGTGGCCACTCCGGCCGATGCGCCCGCGGAGTTGGTGAAGCTGGGCCAGACCGAAGCGCTCGGCGTTCTCCACGAGCATCACGGTCGCGTTCGGGACGTCCACGCCCACCTCGATGACCGTCGTCGATATGAGGAGGTCGGCCTGTCCCGCGCGGAACGACTCCATCACCCGGTCCTTCTCCTTCGGGCGCATCCGCCCATGCAGGAGCGCGATCCGCAGATCGGGGAACACCTCGGTGGCCAACCGGTCCGCCTCCTTCTCCGCGGCCTTCACCTCCAGGCGGTTCTCCTCGTCGATGGCCGCGCACACCACGAAGGCCTGCCGGCCCTCCCCGACCTGCTCGCGCACCAGGTCGTAGGCCTTCTGCCGCTCACCCTCGGAGCGGGCCGCTCGAGTCGTCGTCGGCTGGCGACCCGGAGGCATCTCGTCGAGCACCGACACGTCCAGATCGCCGTAGTACGTCAACGCGAGCGTCCTGGGGATCGGCGTGGCGGTCATGATGAGGACATCCGGATGGGGGCCCTTCTCCTTGAGCGCGATCCGCTGATGGAGACCGAAGCGATGCTGCTCGTCGATGACCGCGAAGGACAGATCCCGAAAGGCCACGGTCTGCTGTACCAAGGCGTGCGTCCCGACGAGCAGATCGACATCTCCCGAGCTGACCCCTTCGTTCACCCGCTCCCGCTCCTTTCCCGTGACCGACGCGGTCAGGAGGGCGTATCTCGGACCGCGGTGAGCGTCGGGCTCAGAGAAAAGGTCCGCCTGCTCGTCGGCCCGGTCACCTCCGCCCACACCGAATCGTCGGGCTCCCAGGGGAGCGAGCAGCTCCTCCACCTTCCGCAGATGCTGCCCGGCGAGGACCTCGGTCGGAGCCATCACCGCGGCCTGGTGCCCGGACTGGATCGCCACCAGGCACGCATACAGGGCGACCACGGTCTTTCCCGATCCGACGTCGCCCTGGAGGAGCCGGTTCATCGGCTTCGGCGCAGCCATGTCCTTCGCCACCTCGTCCATGGCTCGCCGTTGCGCTGATGTCAGCTCGAACGGGAGGACGGCCGCGAAGCGCTCGGCCAGCTCGCCCGTGAGGTCGTGGGGAACCCCTTGCGTCTCCGCCTCCACCCGGTGCTTGCGGAAGGCCACCCCGAGCTCCAGGAAGTACAGCTCGTCGAACTTGAGCCTCTCCCGGGCCCGGCGGATGTCGTCGGGATGATCGGGGAAGTGGATCTGCGAAAGCGCTTCGGAAAGAGGAAGCACGCGCTGCCCCCTTCGGACCTCGGCCGGGATGGGGTCCGGAACTCTATGGAGGCGCTGCAGCGCATCGTGGACCAGGCGCCGGATCGTTGCCGTGCTGACGCCCTCCGTGGCCGCGTGGACCGGGACGATCCGACGCGTGTGGACCTGATCGGCCTCGCCTCCTTTCAGGATCTCGACGGCCGGGTTCTGCACCCGGAGCCGCCCCCGGAAGGCGCCGGTCTTGCCCGAGACCGCCACCTCCTGCCCCTTCCTGAATCGAGTAGCCGGCCAGGCCTGGTTGAACCACGAGAGGTCGACGTACCCCGTTCCATCCCACACCGTCACGGTCACGATGACCTGACGTCTCCGGGTGAACGCCCGCCTGACGTCGCGCACCGTGGCGATGAACGTCGCCTCCTGCCCGATCCGGAGATCTCCGATCTTCGCCACGTTGGAGCGATCGATGTACCGGCGGGGGTAGTGGTGGAGAAGGTCCGCGACCGTTTCCACCCCAACACCTCGGAGCGCGGCCAGCGATCGCTTGGCCCACCCCCCGAGCACGTCTAGGGGCGAGGTGAGAGAGAGCGCTTTCCGTCCTGGGGGCTCCGGCACGGGTGATCGGCGGGATTATACGCAGCGACCCTCCCGGCACCGTTCACAGATCCCCATCGAAGTAGCATGGAGATCGATGCGCAGGCAGATCGCGCTCCTCCTTATTGCGGCCGCGGGACTGACCGCCTGTGGCCGGGAGGCGGCCGCGCCGCGCGGGAGTCCTCCCTCCGTGAGTCAGACGGAGCGCCTGCTTCCCTCGAACCGGCTCGCGCTGCCTCAGTACGACCTGGCGACGTTCCGGACATTGCTGTCCGAGCTCCGGGGTACGCCCGTCGTGGTCAACGTGTGGGGGTCGTGGTGCCCGCCGTGCATGGCGGAAGCCCCCGATCTCTCCGCCGTATCAAAGGAGTTCGAGGGAAGGGTCCAGTTTCTCGGCATCGACATCCTGGACGAGCGGGAGGCGGCCCGGGACTTCATCCTCAAGTACGACTGGCAGTACCCGCACGTGTTCGATCCGCGCGGCGAGATCCGGGACGGCCTCGGCTACATCGGCCAACCGGTCACGGTCATCTACGACCGGAGCGGCGCGGTGGCATTCGAGTGGAACGGCGTGATCACCGCCGAACGGCTTCGAAAAGGGATTCGCAAGGTCGTCTAGGCGGTCTGATACGGTTGACCGGGATGTCCCCGCGCCTCACCCCCGCCTTCGTGATCCTCACGATGGTGGCCGCAGTCCTCCTGAGTCCGACGGAGGGAGGACCGGCTCACGCCGGACCGAAGCGGACGTTCCGGTTCACGGCGGAGCCGGGCCAGTCGCTCCTCGTGCACGGCGAGTACCCTCGGGTGAGCTCGAGTTGCGTGAACGCGGTCCAGCCCGTCCTTCACGCCAGGTTTCGCGGGACGATCGAGGTAGCCAAGTCCGGCGACGGTTCTCTCTACCTCATCGGGGAACTGGGATTCGAGGACTACGTCAAGGGGATCGCGGAGGTTCCCCGGTCGTGGCCGTTAGAGGCGCTGAAGGCACAGGTGGTGGCGGCCCGGACGTACGCGATGAACAGCCTGGAGCGGGGGTCGTCGGAAGGGCGAGCGCTCGGCTACGACCTTTGCGCCACGCAGGCCTGCCAGGTGTACCTGGGGATGGGCGTCGAGGCCGGACCGTGGGGAGGTCGCTGGGTGAAAGCGGTGGAGGAGACCAGGGGGCAGGTACTTCTCTACGGCGGAGGTCCTGCCGTCACCTTCTACTCATCCACTTCGAACGGCCGCACGTATCCGAACGAGCAGGTCTTCGGAGGCGAGCCTCTCCCCTATCTTCGCGGGATCGTCGAGGAGGACGACCGCGAGTCCCCGCTTGCCCACTGGAAGGTCCGGGTGCCCTTCGCCGACCTCGCTCGATTCCTGGAAGCGGCGGGGGCGTGGGGCGGCGATCGCATCAAGAAGGTCAGGCCGAAGGGAGAAGACGTCGTCATCCAGGGCGGGGGGACGCAGACGTCGATTCATAAGGAGGATCTCCGCGACGACCTGAACGGCATTGCCTCCTGCCTGGACCCGGATTATCCGAGCACGGAAGCGGACGGGTACCGGCTCCCGCAGACCGTCCCCTCCGACTGGTACGAGGCTCGTCAGGATGGGACGGCGTTGGTCCTGGAGGGACGAGGGTGGGGACACGGTGTGGGAATGGTTCAGTGGGGATCCAAGGGCAAGGCGGATCGGGGCCTCTCCTACTCGGACATCCTCGCCGCCTACTACGGTGGGCTTCGACCCACATCGATCGAGGTTCCGAGCCGTATCCGAGTGCTCATCGCGGAGGATCTCGAGTCGCTCACGGTGGTGCCCTCCGGCACGGCCGACGTCTCGGGGGCGAGGCAGGTACCCCCGGCTCCGTGGCTGATCACCGGCGGTCGGCGGCTTCGCCTGTCCACAGGCGCGGAGCCCGACCCGGTCCTCCGGGTGAGTGCACGAGACGCGCAGCAGAGCGGCGGTCGAGTTCGGACCTCGGTGGATGTCTCGAAGAACGCCTCGATCCGGTTCGATTTCGTTCGGGATGCGGTGGTGGTGGCGTCCACTCCGTGGCGCCCTCGGGAGAAGGGTGACGTGCGCATCCGCGAGGACATCCCGGCGATCGGCGCAGGAACGTATAGCCTGCTGCTCGCAGCGACGGATGGAGTGGACATGGTGACGGTGCCGGCGGGCGACATCCAGGTGTCGGGTCGAGCCACCTCCGCGACGACCCCGATTTCGCCTCCGCCGACGCTGACGCCCGCACCACAGGAGTCGGTCCAGGCCGTCCCTTCAGATGGTGCCAACGGAACATCCATCGGTTCCATGATCGCCGTGCTCGGTGCGCTGCTTGCGGCCGCCCTGGCATTCGCCGCTACCCGGCGCCGCGGTGCCCATCGACGCTGATGCCCAGCAGATCTGGGTCCGGCGCCGACATCGGGGAATGGCTCCTCGACCGCATCCCGATCCTCATCGTCCTGCTGGCGGCGATCGTCCTGTCCACCATCGCCCGGATCGCCGTCCGCCGGATGCAGCGGCGGATCGAGAAGGAAGGCACCGTCAGCGAGGAGCAACGGAACCTCCAGCGAGCGGCCACCCTCACGCAGGCCCTCTCGTACACGGTGCAGGTGACCATCTGGACCATCGCCCTTCTGCTCGTCCTGGGCAACATCGGAGTGAACCTCGGCCCGCTGCTTGCGGGCGCCGGCATCGCGGGAGTTGCGCTCGGCTTCGGGGCCCAGAGCGTGGTTCGGGACTTCCTGTCGGGATTCTTCATCCTTCTCGAGAATCAGTTCGGCGTTGGCGACCTCGTCGAGGTGAACGCGGCCGGCGGATCGGTGACCGGACGGGTGGAGGCGGTGAGCCTTCGGACCACGTCGATTCGGGCCTTTGATGGAACCCTGAACATCGTTCCGAACGGGAACATCCAGCTCGTCGGGAACAAATCCCGGGGGTGGGCCAGAGCCATCATCGACGTGGGAGTGGCCTACGGGGAGGACGTCGAACGGGTCAAAAGTATCCTCGACGAGCTTTTCGAAGAACTACGAGAGGAAGAGAGTCTCCGCGAGGTCTTCCTCGACGGACCGAAGGTCCTCGGCGTCGAGCGCCTCGGAGAGTACGACGTGGTGCTACGGGTGGTGGCAGAAACCGCCCCCGCTGCCCGCATCAAGCTGGAGCGAGAGCTGCGGACGCGGATCAAGCGACGGCTCGACGAACGAGGCATCGAGAGCCCCTCGCCACGCCAGGTCATCATCTCCCCCGGCGACGGCACCGATGGCGAGGGCGACGCACCTTCCTAGCGACCTGGTCTGTTACCATCGCCAGTGCCATGGCTGCCGTGTGTGATATCTGCGGGCGAAAACCCGGATTCGGGATGAAGGTGAGCCACTCTCATCGTCGGTCGAACCGGCGGTGGACGCCGAACATCCAGCGGGTTCGAGCCCTCGTCAACGGCGCACCCAAGCGGCTCCACGTCTGCACGAAGTGCCTCAAGGCCGGCAAGGTCCTCCGCGCCGGCTAGCTATCCCTCACTCCACCAGCACCCGATTCGAAGCGTGGAAGTCCTCGGTGAGATAGAAGGCTTCTCGGATCAGCGATCGGGTCGTCCGGCTGCGGATCACCGATAGCTCCCTCCGACCATCGGGGTAGTGGAGGAAGACCTTGATGGTCGATGCGTCCACCTGGAGCTCGTTCCAGGACGGCGGAGTGAGGCCTCGCACGCGTTTGGTGGCCGCCGTCCCGGAGTTGCACACGAGGATCCCGTTGAGCCCCCAGAAGTACGGCACGTGCTTGTGGCCCGAGAGCACGATGTCGATGTCCATCTGCGCGAGCAGCGCGAGGAGGTCGCCCGCGTCCGTGATGATGTTCCGCTCCCGCCCCGTCCCGGGGATGGGCATCAGGTGATGGTGGAGGACGAAGACCTTGATGTCGTCGGGCTCGTCGAACTGTTCACGGATCCACGCGTAATGTTCCCGCCCGATGTGTCCTTCGTCGAGGTCCGGATTGGAAGAATCGGCTGCCACCACCGTGAACCCGGTTGTGCGAAGCCGCTCGGCCCGCTCCGGTTCGAAGGCTTGCCGGAACCGAGAAAAGCGCTCCCCGAAGTGCTTCCGGAAGTGAATGTAACCGACGTTTCGAGAGTCGTGGTTCCCGGGGATGATGACCTTCGGCGCATCAAGGCGCCCCAGCCACTCCGCGACCTCGTCGTATTCCCACTCGTACCCTGCCGCCGTGAGGTCTCCGGCCACCACGATGACTTCCGGGGCAATGTGATTCACGCGTTCGACGATCGACTGCATGACCTCGGGCTGAAAGGTGGGCTCGCCACAATGCAGGTCGCTCATCTGAACGATCGTGAGCGGTAGCCTGGACATGTTCTTCACGTGATCACCTCGCTGGGTCGGTCTCATCTCCCACAGCCATCACGTACGATACTCAGCGGAGGACCCCTTGACGCCGGTCACACATAGCCTGGTCAAAGCTCTCCGTACGGTCCCGGACTTCGAGTCTCTCGACGACCACTCGTTGCTCCGGATCGTGGGCGCCTCGGCCAACCTGTTCTGGCCGGCCGGGTCGCTCGTTTTCGAGAAGGGCTCCCCTTCGGAGGCTCTCTACGTGGTCCTTTCCGGCGAGATTCGGATCCTCGATACGGTCGACGGTGCGGAGCAAGAAGTTTCCCGAGTCGGATCCGGAGGGTCTTTCGGGGAACTTTCGCTGCTGCTTCAAACCACGCATACAAAGAACGCGGAGGCCGTCCAGGACAGCGAGCTCATGGTCATCCCGGAGGAGTCCTTCCAGGAGCTTCTGGACTCGAACCAGGAGCTGAGCGCTCGCTTCCGTCGAAGGGTCGAGGAACGCGTCCCCCTCCGCGGAGAGATCTCCGAGACGTCCTGAATCAGGGCCTACGCTTACGGCTTCAGTTCCCAGGACGGATCGACGGGACCGATCCCTTCGCCGAGCCGCAGCGCGTGCCGGATCGCCTCGGTCACAAACTCTTTCCCCCTGGCAACGGCCTCCACGAGTACCTCTCCACGCGCCAGATATGAAGCGATCGCCGCCGAGAGCACGCAGCCTGTTCCGTGGGTGTCCGACGTGTCGATGCGGTCGGTCGAGAAGGGCTGAATGCCCTCGCCGGTTATCAGGAGGTCCGTCGCTTGTTCGCCTTCCCGATGGCCCCCTTTGACCAGCACGGCTTCTGGTCCCAGGTCGAGGATGACCTGACCCGCCCTCTCCATGTCCTGATCGGTGGCCACGGGAAAGCCGGCCAGCCCAGCCGCCTCGTCGAGGTTCGGAGTGACCAGCCTCGCCAGCGGAAGGAGCCGCGTGCGGAGTGCATCGACGGCGTCCTCGCGGAGAAGCGAGTGGCCGTGCTTCGACACGAACACCGGGTCCACCACGAGGTTGGACAGGCCCGCTTCCGCAAGTGCCTCAGCCACCTCCATGATGATCGGCGCCGAGGAGAGCATCCCGGTCTTGGCCGCATCCACCCCGATGTCCGTGACGACGGCCCTGATCTGCTCACCGACCGTGGCTGGAGGAAGCTCCACGTATCCGGAGACACCCTTGGTGTTCTGCACGGTGACCGCGGTGATCGCAGTCATCCCAAACACCCCGAGCGCTTGGAAGGTCTTCAGGTCGGCCTGGATGCCGGCACCACCGCCCGAGTCCGACCCCGCGATCGTGAGCGCCCGAGGGACGTTGCCCCTCTCAGGCAAAGTGGTCCCATCCCTTCGGCTCGAGCGGCGTCTCGGCGCCGTTCGCGCCAACCGCGACAACGCCGTCGCCTGTAATCACCCCGATCGCCGTGAGAGGAGTGCCAAAGCGATCCCGGAGCCGGTCCTGGGCGGCCTCAACGGCGTTCTGAGGCAGGCAGGCCAACAGCTCGTAGTCCTCTCCGCCGTGGAGAGCCTGATCGAGTGGATCGACTCCGAGTAACCGCCCGAGATCCTCCAGCCCAGGGGACACGGGAACATCCGCCAGACGCAGCGAGGCTCCCACCTCGCTTTCCCTGCACACACGGGAGAGGTCCAGAGCGAGTCCGTCCGAGATATCGATCATCGCCGTGGCTCCCGACTGCGCCAGGGTCTCCCCCTCCCCCACCCTGGCCACCGGGCGAAGGTACGCCTGCACCAGCTCCCTGCCCCACTCCGAGCCGAGAGCTCCGCGGACCTCGTGGGGAGGCTCCTTCGCCAGGCGGAGGCCTCCTGAGGCGGCGCCGAGCGTTCCGGTCACCACCACGTGGTCTCCTGGCCTGGCGGCGGATCGGGTAACCGCCTTGCCCCGGGCCACGGTTCCCACAGCTGCGACGGACACGACATGGCGCTCGCCGCGGCTCGTGTCACCCCCGACGATGGCCATCCCGTATTCATCGGCGGCCTCGCGGATCCCCCCGTACAGCTCCATGATCCACGGCGTCTCCGCATCCCGGGGAAGCGCCACGCTGACCAGCCCGTATCGAGGACTTCCGCCCATCGCGGCGATGTCGGAGACGCTCGCCGTGATCGACTTGTGTCCGAGATCATGAGCGGAGACGCTCCCGAGGTCGAAGTGCACCCCCTCGACGAGCATGTCCGAGGTGAGCACCAACTGGTGTGCGCCCGGCTCCACCACGGCGGCATCGTCCCCGACGGACACGACCACGCCGGGAGCGTCGCCGGAAAGCACCTTTCGGACGGCCCCGATCAGCTCGTCCTCGGTGAAGTGGGAGTGGTTCACGTTTCCCATCAGCCTCCAGTTTCACCATAATCGAACCTACCCATCGAAGAAGGAGGCATGGATGCCGGTCATCAACACGATCGAGCTGGAAGGCGTGTCCGAGAAGTCCTGGGGCGAGGCGGCACGCGAGGCCCTCAGAGAAGCGTCAAAGACGATCCGGAACATCAGCAAGCTGGAGATCCTGGGGACCGGCACCGAAGTTGATGGGAACCGCATCGCTCGCTACCGAACCCAGGTTCGCCTGTACTTCCAGGTCGAAGAGCAGCGGTAGCCGAGGAACTGGGGGGCGCCGCAGTGTAGAATGCGCTCCCTGACCAGGGCGTTCGCATGCAGGCCAAACACGTCTTCGACAATCCGACCCCCGACGAACTTAGGGCCTTCGCCGAGGAGATGCTGAACGCCCGCATCACCGAGTTCGGCAACATCAACGTCCAGACCCGGGTGACCTCGCGGAGCGCCGGAAGCACGTTCATCGTCACCGACGACCCCTCAGTGACGTCCGGGAAGACCATCACCCGGGAGGAGTTCGAACGCCTGTCCCGTCTCCAGGACGAATACATCCGGGGGCAGGACATGATCGTGGTCGACGGCTTCATCGGGAACGTCGAGGAGTTCCGGACTCCCGCACGACTCACCATCGAGCGAGCGAACGCAAACATCGCCGGGATGCAGCAGAAGCTCTATTACCCGCGGACCGGCGGTGAGCCGGAGGTGCAGGTGGTCTACACGCCCAACCTCGCCGCACCCGGATACCCGGATGACCGAGCCATCGCAGTGGACCTGGAGAACGGGATCACTCGGGTGCTGAACTCCGACTACTTCGGAGAGTCGAAGAAGGGCGGCCTCCGGATGTGGAACACGATCGTCTTCGGCCGCGGCGGCCTGGCCCTGCATGCGGGGTGCAAGGCCGTTCCCGCGAACGGCCAGGAGAAGGTGTTCCTCATCATCGGCCTGTCCGGAACGGGGAAGACCACGACCACGTTCACCACACAGAACGATTCCCTGCCCGTGCAGGACGACTTCGTGGCACTCATGCCGGACGGCCGCGTCTACGCCACCGAGAACGGCTGCTTCGCCAAGACGTTCTCGCTCGACCCGGATTTCGAACCGAACATCTTCAACGCCGTCGTCAAGCCCACGGCCTACCTCGAGAACGTCTATCAGGACGACCGGGGAGGGGTGAACTTCTTCGAGACCTCGTACACGAAGAACGGGCGGGCGGTGTTCGAGCTGGCCGATCTCGGCCGGGTGAAGGACGCCCGCGAGCTTTCGAAGGTGGACTTCCTCCTCATCCTGAACTGGAACGAGAACATCGTGCCGGCCGTGGCGCGGCTGAACCGGACCCAGGCCGCTGCGTATTTCATGCTCGGCGAGACCACCGGCACATCCGCGGGGGGAAAGGCGGAGGAAGGAAGGTTCCTTCGGGTCCCCGGGACCAACCCGTTCTTCCCTCTCCGCCACGAGCAGCAGGGCAACCGGTTCCTGGAGCTGCTCGACGCCCACCCCATGGACGTGTATCTCATGAACACCGGCCGGGTCGGAGGGAAGGCCGACGACGAGCGGTCGAAGAAGGTCACGATCCCCGACTCCTCCGCCGTGGTCAAGGCGATCGCGGAGGGGACCATCAGCTGGACCGACGACTCCGGCTTCGGCTACGAGCTCGCCGACGCGGTGCCCGGGATCGACGATCTCGAGCTCCTCCAACCTCGCCGTCTGTACGAGCGCCAGGGACGAACCGCCGAGTACGACGGTCTCGTGGAGCGCTTCAAGGTAGAGCGTGCGGAGTTCCTGGAGAGCTTCCCCGGGCTGGAGAAGGAGATCGTCAAGGCCGTCGGGTAGCTCCGGAGGGGGGTTCCAGATTTGAGCTAGGGGGCCGGTGCCCGGTCGCCTGCGGAGGGTAGGGGGCCCGGGCGCCCCAGATGGAAACCCTGACCGAACCCGAAGCCGATGTCCCGGAGGGCGTTCAGTTCTGCCTCCGTCTCGATGCCCTCAGCCACCACCACGGATTCGATCTGCCCGGCGAATGAAACCAGGGAGGAGGCCAGGGAATGCCGCACGGGGTCGGTGTCAACGTCACGGGTAAGCGCCACGTCGAACTTGATGATGTCGGGGGCCAGCTCCAGGATGTTGCTGAGGTTCTCGAATCCAGCCCCGGCGTCATCGACGGCGAGGCGAACACCGTTTCCCCGCAGGCGGGCAACCGACTGGGTGAGCGCGTAGTGGTCGTTGATGGGAGCGCGCTCCGGGAATTCCAGGATGAGCCGTGGGACCGAGAGCCCGATCAGAGCGGCCTCCATGCGGGGAGACGAGATGGTTTCCGGGGAGACGTTCACCGCGAGAAACGCATCCGGGGGAAGCTCCCCGACGTGTCCCAGCGCGGCGGCAATCGCAGCCAGTTCCAGGTCGACGCCGCGGCCGACCGTCCATGCCTCGTCGAACCAGACGTTGGGCGGGCGCTGGGGCTCAACCGGGAAGCGTGCGAGAGCCTCGACACCCACCATCTCCCGACGTCGAATGTCCATGATCGGCTGGAACACCATCGCCACGCTTCCCGTGTGCAGGACGTGTTCGATCCTCTCGATCTGGCGCCGGAGATCGTCCCCCTCCCCCTCGATATGTTCGAGCTGGGCAGAGATCAGCTGGGCGAAGGAGTTGAGGAACCTCGCGCTATACTCTTCAAGCGAGTTGGGTGCCCGGCTGAACGTGCAGAGCGCCCCGTACAACCGGCCATCAGGTAGTCGAAGCGGGGCACCGACGAAGGATCCGATCCCCCATTCGCGAGTCTCTCGAAGGTCCTTCAGCCTGACGTCCTGCTGCGCCATCCTGACAACGGCATCAAGGCGACCGTCGGCGACGCGCTGCGCATACGTCTCCTCGGCCGGATCGCTGGCGCCCACGCGGATCGATTCCGGCAGCGCATCCCCCTCCACGAAGCGAAACACTCGCTGACCGTCCCTGAGCTCAGCGACGTACGCCACGTCCATCCGGAGCTGCCGGCGAACCTCCGCCAGGTACCGCTGGATGAGAACCGTTGGATCATCGCCGGGCCGGGCCCCCAGCATGGACTCGAGGGATGCGGTCGATTTCGGTCCTTGCTCCATTCCATCCCCCATGGCGGTCGTTGACAGGCCCCCGCACCCATCGAAGCGGGCTCGGGCCGACCCATGGACGTGTATCGGTACCAAAGGAGGCCGGATTGAGCCCCTGTCTACAGCCGGGCCAGCAGGGTCGCCGCGACCAGCCGAATCCCGGCCATGGAGATCGGGACCATCACGAACCACCGGAACTGCTGAGGCTCGGCGACCGTGGCATAGCCGAGGAAGAAGGCCCCGAGCGCCAGCCAGAATCCCGCTTTGGCCGCCTCGTGCAGGGCGATCAGGGCCCTCACCCGGCCGGGTTCATCCGGGGCCATCTGCCCGATCGAATGCAGCGCAGACCGCACCCCGATCAGGAGAAAGATCGCCCCGGCGGCGATCTCGACAACCCTCAGCGGCGAGCCTCCTCCAGGAGGCGGATGACTTCCTGATCCGAGGTCTGCGGGAAGCGCGCGTACCACTGCCCCACGGCATAGAAGGGCTCGGGCGTGGCCAGACAGACAACCTCGTCCGCTTCCTTGGCGAGATTGGACATGGCCTCCGCCGGCGCGACCGGGATGGCCAATACCACTTTGGAGGCCCCCTGGGCCCGGGCCCACCGCACCGCGGCAGTGGCCGTGCCTCCCGTGGCCACGCCGTCGTCCACGATCACCGCCACCTTTCCGCGCAGATCGACGGGGAGCCTCCCGGCCCGGTAGGCCTCGGACCTCCGGCGGATCTCTTCCTCCTCGAGGGCGATCTCCCGCTCCAGATACTCCGGGGACACACGGAGAGAGCGAACCATGCGCTCATCGAGCACCCGGACACCCGGAGCCACCGCACCCAGGCCCAGCTCCTCGTTGCCCGGTGCCCGAACCTTCCGGGGGATCACGATGTCGAGCGGCCAGCCCCACGAGCGAGCCACCTCGGCGCCGACCTCGACACCGCCCCTGGGGATCGCCAGCACCACCGCGTCCTCCCCCTTGAGGTGGGCGAGGGCCTCCGCGAGGCGCCGGCTGGCGTCGGCACGATCCTCGAACACCTAGCGGTCCTTCTCCTCCTCATCCGCTTCCCGCCGGGCCCGCTTCTCCTCGAGTTCGCGGCGGCGATCGGGGATGACTCGGCCGGGTGGCGGGACTCGTTTCCGGAGGCGGCGGTAGGGATCGATGGGGGTTTCCTTCTTCTTCTTTCGGGCCACGGCTCGATTATCGCTTGCGGGAGCACTGCCCGGCTGACATAGAATGATGGCTCGATTCCGGAGGAGGTGAGGAGTGGTCAACGCCTACATCCTGATCCAGACCGAGGTCGGCAAGGCGGCCCAGGTGGCGAAGGAGGTCGCGGAGATCAAGGGCGTGACGTCAGCCGAGGACGTGACCGGCCCCTACGACGTGATCGTCAGGGCTGAAGCCAGGAACGTCGACGATCTCGGGAAGCTGGTCGTGGCGAAGATCCAGGCGGTGGACGGGATCACTCGCACGCTCACCTGCCCGGTCGTCCACCTGTAGCGGGGAAGGGGCTCCGCTTACAGGTTCGGGCCCGACGGTTTCTGGGCCTCCAGGGCGCGCTTCATCTCCCAGGCCTGGATGGTGACCTCCCCCAGCATCCGGGGTGAACACCCCTTTACGAGGTACGCGTAGACGCCCGCGCTGGTTGCGTCATCTTTGAGCGCGGGGTCGTCGTACGCAGTGAGAATCACCACCTGGACCAGAGGCATCTCCCCCTTGAGCCGCCGGCTGGCTTCCAGGCCACCCATCACCGGCATCCGGAGGTCCATCAGCACGACGTCCGGGGTCCGCTGACGGGCCATCTCGAGCCCCTGAACGCCGTCGCCAGCCTCCCCCACGACCTCGATGTTCGTCTCCTCGAGCAGGTCCCTGAGCGCCTCCCGAACGTCCCGGTCGTCCTCCACGAGGAGGACCCGGGGTCTGGCCACAGCTGGAGCCGGAGACATCAGCCCCGATCCCTCGGGAACGCCACTCGGATGAGCGTGCCACGGCCGGGACGAGAAACG
Source organism: Actinomycetota bacterium (assembly GCA_035641075.1). GTDB lineage: Bacteria > Actinomycetota > UBA4738 > UBA4738 > CALAEC01 > DASQUW01. The sequence goes on from DASQUW010000187.1 coordinate 23,285, forward strand.
ACCTCGAAGCTGCCTCCGGCCATCTGGACCTGCTCGCGCAGGGCCAGCAGCCCGAAATGTCCCTCAGCGGCTCGAGTGGGCCACTCGGCCGCATCGAATCCCCGGCCGTTGTCCTTCACCGCAAGCTCCACCCACCCGTCCCTCTCCCACAGGTCCACCCAGACACGGGAGGCCGCGGCATGCTTGGACACATTGGTGAGCGCCTCCTGAGTCACGCGGTACAGCGTCGTCTCGACATCGGATTCCAGACGCCGGGGGAGGGCCGCCGCGAGACTGGCATCGGTCCCTGAGCGCTCTCGGAACGAGGAGACCTGATCACGCAACGCCCCCTCCAGGCCGTATTCGTCCAGGGCCGGTGGCCGCAGCGAGGTCATGATCCCCCGCAGGCCATCCATCTCTTCGGAAAGTTCCCCCTGCGTCCTGTCGAGCAGATCGAGCACCCCGCCGGTGTCACCACGCTCCAGGCGAACACGAGCCCGCTCCAGTCCGAACCCCACTTTCGCCAGTTGCTGGATGGGCCCGTCGTGGAGGTCGGCGGCGATCCGCACCCGCTCCTCCTCGGAGGCGAGGAGGACCCGCTCCAGCAGCAGCTTCCGCTCCTCCTCAAGACGGCGAAGATCATCCAGCGTGGAGCGGAGGGTGTTTCCCTGTCGATCGAGGGCTTCGACCTTCGTGTCAACCTCCCGGACCAGACCAGAGAGCCGGAGCACGACCAGGAGGAAGATCCCGGCCGATCCCACCGCCATGACCAGGACGTCCTGGCCGGTGACGCCGCGCTGCGCCTGGAGGAGCAATGCGATCGGGGCCAGCAGCGCCGCGCCGGCCAAAGCTGCCAGCGGTGGACGACGTGGCCCATGCTCCGTGGAGGCCGGTTCGGAGAGCGCCCGCACGCTGGGGTGGAGAGCGGCCGTGCCCACCAGCACGTACGACAGGAGCCACCCGGCGTCTGCGATCCCAACCTCGTAGCCGGACCCAAGGAGCTGGAAGCCGTAGATCACGTCGGCGCCGAGCAGCCCCACCAGGCTCGCCATGAGCAGCCGGTACACGGGAGCGCGGACCGTCGGGCCCACAGCCAGCGCGATCCCCACGCCGAGGATCAGGATGTCGCTCAAGGGGTACGCCACCGAGATGGCCAACTCCAGACCCGACAGCGTGTGGTCGTCGACGTAGGGGTCGATCAGGAATACCCATGCGAGGAGGCCGGCCCCAACGGTGATGATCGTGGCGTCGATGAGTGCTCCGAGATCGCCTCCTCGCAGATGGACTCGCACCAGCCTGAGGAGGCCCGCAGCCAGCACGGGGTAGCCGGCCAGATACAGGACGTCGGCCACCGAAGGAAACGGCTCGATGGACAGGGCAAACTCGAAGACGCCCCAGATCACATCCCCCGCCACGAACAGGAGCTGGCCGGCGGCGATGAGATACCAGGCGCTGGCGGCTCGTGGCCGCTGAAGATGGATCCCAAGCACGATGGCCACCACCGCGGACAGTCCGATGGCGTCGTAGAGAACGTTCTGCGCAAGTGGGGTCAGACCCAGGCCGAAATGCGCCGCCACGGCTGCGGCGCCCAGAGCGAGGTAGGCGCCCCAGGCTCGACCCGCGCGCGTCATACCTGTTGCATCGACTGACCGACGCCCCGGGTTTACCCGCTGGGCTCGTCTCCTTCGAGCGGCTCGGGGGGCCGCCTGGAGGCCCGGCCGTGCCGGTTCAGGGC
>DASQUW010000188.1:0-4752 GCA_035641075.1 Actinomycetota bacterium
GGGTGTTGCCCTCCGCGCTGAACTCGCCCCTGAAGTACGCGGGCGAGCCCCGTTCGCCGCCCCAGATCGTGAGGGTGTCGCCCTCCAGGTCGTACACGTAGTCGAACGTATTGCCCTGGTCATCGTAGTAGCGCGACTTGATGTCCTCACTGGGTGTGGCTTCCCCGAACTTCCGCTCGCGCCCGATGATCTCGACGCCCTTGGTCCTCTGTCCGTCCTGCTCGAGATCGACGTGCTGGACGAGGAAGAACCCTCCCTCCAGCCACTTATAGCTGACCTGGCCTTCCGCCCCTCCGGCGACTCTCCACGTCCCCAGCAACCTTTCCAGGGCCTTCAGGGCGGCATCCGGCTGGGGTGGCTGCGGCCGGCTGGATGCGTCTTCGTTTGCCATTAAATGTCTCCTCCTCTCCTTCCTAGGCTTCGAAGAACTCTCGCAACGCCGGGACGAGCTTCTTGGGTGCCATGACCACAGCGCCATGGCCCACACCGTCCACGGTCCGGTGCTGGGCCTTGGGGAGGACTTCCGCGAGCGCCGTCGCAGCATGGCGGATGTGCGGGGGGCTCTTGCCGCCGTGCATGACGAGGGTGGGTACCGTGACTGAAGCCCAGCGCTCGGACGGCAACGGCTTGCCGGCCTGGGTGTCCCCCATGACGGCGACGTCGTAGGGGATGGTGGGCGCCATCGCCTTGAGGTTCGACCACGTCCGCGGCATGAGCCTCATGAGCCACAGGAACGCGGCAGGCATGCCGAGCCCCTTGGTCATGAAGTACGTGACAGCCTTGGCTCGCCGGTCGGCTGCAAGGAGATCGTCGAGGCGACGGGCGAGATCCGAGGGAGGTCGCCGATCGTTCGCATCCACCACGAACGGCGGCTCGAACAGGGCCAGCCTCTCCACTCCCGTCACCTGGGCCGCCGCTTCCAGTGCCAGGGCCGCGCCAGAGGAGCTTCCGAACAGGAACGCCGACCCACCGGCTTCCTCGACCAGGGCCGCGATATCTTCCACCTCCCGCTGGACCGCGTAGGGGGCCGTGTCGCCGCTCGCCCCCCGGCCGCGCCGGTCGTAGTTGAACACCGTGACGTGGGGGGCCAGGAGGGCAGCCAACTTCTTGGCGTCCGATCGATCGGCCAGCGCGGACGCGACCAGGATGACCGGCGGACCGGTGCCTGTCTTCTCGAACGCGATGGTGGTCCCGTCGCTCGATCTCACGCTTGGTGTCTGAGCGGTTCCCGCTTCCATCATCTGCCTCCCTGTCGCCTGCCTATATGACGGAGGAACCGATCAGAAGGAATCGGTCGCCCGGCGCGACACCGCAACCAGCACAGCGCCCACTGGCCCGGGGTTCCGGAGGGACCGAACGGGCGGACCATAGAGCGACAGAACCGCACCGGGCGGGAATCGGTAGCGGCTGCCGTCGGTGGTCTCGACCTCGAGGTGACCGCACTCGACGAAAACGATGGCGTCTCGCCATTCGAACCGGCTATAGAGGCGGGCGACGCCCGGCGGGAGACTAACCACCCGACATCGAAAGGAAGCAGGAAACCGCCCGCCCCGAAAGGGCAGCGGGGGTCGGTCGTCCATCACGGCGTCCGCTCATCCCAGGGTCAGCGGAAGGCCAAAGGCTTCGAACAACGGAGGCTCGAACGCGGTGATCCCCACGATCTTGCCCTCCTCGACCCGCAACACGTCCAGCACCTGGGCCTTGTAGTCCCCGGGCAGCTCCTTCGTCGCCTCGGCGCTGGGCCTCTGGCAGTAGTGGGCCACCGCCGGTTGCCGGTTCGCCCGGGTCGGAAGGCTGCGCCACCGTCCGTGGTACCAGGCCGAGACGGGATCGAACACGACCGTATGGAGGCCCACGATGGCCTCACGGCCCACGAACCACTCGGGGTTGGGAGGCATGGTCAGCCGAACCTCCTCGGCAAGCAGCTCGGCAACGGCGCCGGCGTCGCCCCGTTCATGAGCCTCGATGTAGCGGCGCTGCAGCGCGCGCTCTTCCTCCGTCGGATCGACCGAGGGTCCCCATTCGTCGCGGCGTGCCGGCAGGTGGTCCTTCACCGTCGCCCGGGCCCGCTGCAAGGCGCTCTTGACCGAGGGCAAGGTCCCCTCGAGCAGCGCCGCGGTCTCGTTCGCCGGCCATCCGAGCACATCCCGCAGGATGAGGACCGCTCGCTGCCGCGGTGGGAGGTGCTGGATGGCCACCAGGAAGGCGAGCTCGATTGTCTCCTTGGCCACGACCACGGCGTCCGGCTCGGCCTCCCCCGGGGCCAACGGGTCCAGCATCCGGTCGGGGTACGGCTGGAGCCAGGGGACCGCCGGCGGGGGCTCGGCCGTGACGCCTGCCTCCATCGCGGGCCCGGGCTCGTAGGGGCGGGGACGGCGAGGGTAGCGGTCGAGGAAGTCGAGGCAGGCGTTCGTGGCGATCCGGTACACCCAGGCCCGGAACGTGGATCGACCCTCGAAGCTCTCACGGCTCCGCCAGGCCCTCAGGAACGTCTCCTGGACCAGATCCTCCGATTCCTCGAACGAGCCGAGCATGCGGTAGCAGTGCACCTGGAGCTCCCGGCGGTACCGCTCCACCAACGAGGCGAACGCGGACTCGTCGCCAGCCTGGGCGGCCGCGACGACGGCGCCCTCCTCGGCCCCACTGGGTCTCATTCCGACTCGGCCCACCAGGTGTCCTCCATCACTCCTCGCCCTCTCGAGTCGATCCGTCAACCATATGACCGCCGCCACCGCCAAGAGGAATCGGTCGAGGCCTCGTGCCCCTCGCCACGGTCGACCGCCCTTCGGTGGGCCTGGGTGACCGTGGGGTCTCCCTCGCGGCGATTCCTTCTGCGGCGCCCCGCCGTCTCAACGGTTGACAGTCGATCCTGACGGCGAGGGAAGGAGGCGAGGGCGAAATGGAAACGGGAATCTCGAAGGCATCGACCGAAGCGCCGGCCACGACGGCGCGCACACGAACGGCGGCCCGTGTGTCCGGGACGGCGGGGGGCCTGTTCCTCGTTCTGCTTGCCGCCGTGCACGTCATCAAGCCTGAACTCGACCCGTCGTGGCGATTCATCAGCGAGTACGCGATCGGGGAACACGGCTGGGTCATGGTCGTGGCGTTCCTCTCCCTGGCGCTCAGCTGCGCCACCCTGTTCATCGCGATCAGGTCCGAGGCTCGGACGAGGGGCGGCAAGGTGGGATTGGCCTTCCTTCTGGCCGGGGCCGTGGGGTTGACCATCGCAGCCGTGTTCACCACCGACCCCATCACCGCCGGCAGCGACGAGATGACCACCGGTGGTGCCCTTCACGGGGCTGGCAACGTCATCGGCACGCTCAGCATCCCGATCGCCGCGGCGCTCATCGACCGGAGCCTGCGCCGCAACCCAGCGTGGTCGTTCGCTCGGCGATCGCTCCTGTGGTCCGCTGTCCTGACCTGGATCGGCCTCCTCGTGTTCGAGGTGTCCTTCGCTGCGATGGTCCCCGGCCGGGAGCTTGGACCGGAGGTGCGGATCGGATGGCCGAACCGGGTCATGATCGTGACGTATGCGGTGTGGCTGATCGTCGTCGCGCAGCAGGCGAGCCATCTGAGGAAGCGAAAGGCACTCGGTCGCTGAAGCCGTTCCAGTATCAACGCGATGAAGGTACTTGCACCGATCAGTTCCCCTGACTCACACCGTCGCAACAAGTGGGATCAGAAAGGAAGCCAGTGCGATGGACACGACGGAGGTCCTGAGAGGGCAACCCGACCGCTCCGGGTGGATCGGGCTCGCCGTGATCGTCCTTCGTCAGTGCGGGCTGGCACAAGCAGAGATTCAAGCGATCATCGCTGGCGGCGATGCCGAGATCGTTCGGAAGATCTGGAGCTGCGTCGGGAGCGGAGGGGGCGGGCGGCTCCGATGAGGAGAGATGAGCCACGATGAAGCGGATCCGCATCGAGAAGCCGAGGGTTCGACGGGACAGATCCGGGCTTGAGGTCCTCCCCCTAGATCCTCGGGACCCGGTCGTCGTTCGAGCTAAGAGGCTCGCCAGTACCGAACAGTCGTCGAGAATCCATCCATCTGATAGCGAAAGGTCCAATTCGGAGATCTTATGTAGCAAGCGGGGGGAGCGATGCGCCCCGCATTGGCCCCGCGATGGACTGCGAAACGATGGGCAACGCCGGTCGGCGTTGAGGAAAGAATTCCCTGCTCAGAGGACATGTTGTGCCCAATCCGGCAGGCCAGCGCCCTGACCGGATCAAACCCATGATCCGTCGGTCGGTGGTTCGAGTCCACCCCGCCCCACTCGGAAACGCCCTGCTCAGGGGCGCTTTTCCGTCTCCTCACGGGGAGCTCAAGGACCTCCGCAGCATCCGCAGGCCGCACAGAGGCCACAATCTGTCCGGAAGCCGCTTCGTGGGCCGCGTCGAGTTGGCTGGCCAGGCGGTCCATGTCGTCGGGGAACAGGTGGCCGTACAGATCCAACGTCACCTGGATGCTCGAATGACCGAGCTGCGCCCTGGATGGCCTTTGGGTGAGCGCCTTGGGCGATCAGAAGGGCCGCAAGTGTGCCTGAGGTCGTGGATGCGTAGGTCGCTCGGCAAGCCCAGCGCCCGCACGGCCGGCTGCCAGACGCGTTGCCGGAAGTTGGAGTTCCTCAGGAGCCCTCCCGCCCGGCCGGTGAAGACACGCCCGGCCGGTGAAGACAGAAGACACGCCCGGCCGGTGAAGACAAAGGAGTCCGGTCCATCGCCTGCCTGGCCGGCCAGGTGCTCGGCGAGAAGGTC
>DASQUW010000189.1:0-12441 GCA_035641075.1 Actinomycetota bacterium
GGCGGGACACCCCCTGCTGGCGCGATGGAGCCGCACGTGGGCCCCGGCCGCAGCGGGTACGACGAGACGTAGACGAGCAAGCCGCTCCCGTCGTCCTTCGGCCATGCGGTGATGGTGTGGGCGCCGCAGTCGGTGTAGACGGCCTTCACCTGCGTGATGGTGGTGAACGGGTTGGCAGGGTTGTCGCTCATCGTGAAGACCCGGACGCCCTCCCAGCCGGTCGGGTCGTTGTGGGCCGTCCGAGGAGCTCCACACTCCGGTGCCAGCATGGTGCGGTCGACCGCCAGCATCAGCAGGTCGGCGACCCCGTTGCCGTTCCGGTCCCAGACGATCGGGTCGGCCTGGAGCCCGTCACACTTGAAGTCCCTGATCAGGCTCGGTGCCGCGGGGTTGGAGATGTCGAAGATTCGGACCCCGCCGTCCGGCGTGGCGTCGCTCCCGCTGTAATAGCCGGAGAACGCGTGGTTACCCCAGAACGCGAAGTCCGAGTTGGTCCTGCCGTTCGGGGAGACGAACTCCTCGAACATCCTCTTGTGGGAATCCTGGTTATGGTCGGCGCCCGCCGGGAGGGCCAGGGTGGCCAGCCCGAGCGCCAGGACGACCGAAAGGATCCATCGTGCTCGTGGTCGCATTTGCTCACCTCCGTGAGGGAAATGTCGAAATCGTCCCGGAGAGATGCCTCCGGTGGCGTGTCCAAGGGCCACTTGGGGCTCGGCGCATCACCTCCTCGCAGGCTCTGCCGCCGTGTCCGTCGGGGGAGGCTCGTGGAGCGTGAAAAGTCTAGAACGTTCCGAATTCGGCAGGCAAATCGGCCCCGGCGGAAGACTCCAGCAGTTCCGTGTCGGTTCGGCTCGGCAGACGCGGGGACGCACAAGACCCTTGGGCCAGGTAAGAAGCCTGCTTCCTCTCACCTTGGCGCCGCCGAGTGTGACCCAGAACTGTGACCAGGATCGCCGGGTGAGCGGACGTTCAGGGATCAGCTGGTGCGTTTCCGCTGATCAGAAGTGTCGGAGGTCCGACTCGGACCTTACCTCCACCTCTGATCCTAACCGGGGAGCCGCTTCTTCCAGGCCGATAACCTCGGGCGTTTCGGGAGCCGTATCGTGGGGCCTGTGGGGCGCAGAAACTAGACTCGCACGCGGACAAGTGGCCTCGTAACATCTCCTGCCGTGCTCCACGCGCTCCTCTACGCGATCATCCGGCGCGTCCTCCGGCTGAGCGGGATCTCCCCGGACACCGAAGCCGAGGTGCTCGTCCTGCGCCACGAGCTCGCCGTGCTTCGCCGGCAGATCAAGCGCCCCAAGCTGCGTCGGAGGGACAAGCTGTTGCTGGCGGCGATGAGCAGGATGCTGCCTCGGGAGCGCTGGGCGGCGTTCATCGTGACCCCGGCCACGCTCGTGCGGTGGCACCGAGAGCTCGTTCGGCGCAAGTGGACCTACAAGCGTCGGCGTGCACTGGGACGCCCGCCCATCGACTCGGAGACCAGGGAATTGATCCTCCGCATGGCCAGGGAGAACCCCCGCTGGGGGTGCGTGCGGATCAAGGGCGAGCTCCAGGGCCTGGGCATCATCGTCTCCACCACGACGATCCGAACGATCCTTCGTCGCGGGGGCCTCGGGCCAGCCCCGCGCCGGGGCGGTCCGACCTGGCGTCAGTTCCTCTCGGCGCAAGCCAAGGGCATCGTCGCCTGCGACTTCTTCACTGTCGAAACGATGTTCCTCAAGACCTTGTACGTACTGGTGTTCATGCACATCGAGACCCGCCGGATCCTTGGGGTCGGGGTGAGCGCCAACCCGAACGGGGCCTGGGTCACCCAGCAGGCGCGCAACCTGGTGGTGGATCTGGACGGCGACCCCGAGCGCTGCACGCGCTTCCTGCTCCGCGACCGCGACGCCAAGTACTGCCGAAGCTTCGATGCGGTCTTCGACGCCGAAGGCATCGAGGTCGTGCTCACCCCGTATCGGACCCCACAGGCCAACGCTCACGCGGAGCGACTGATCGGAGGCTTACGACGGGAGGTGCTCGATCACGTGTTGATCCTGGGTCGAAGACATCTGTTGGACGTCTTGCGTGAGTATGCCGCGCATCACAACTCGCATCGACCGCATCGTGGGCTCGGTCTTCGCCGTCCGCACGATGTCGGCCGCCCGATCCCAGGCCCGGGGCCAGCGCGGCCCGAGGAGACGCAGCGCCGCGAGATCCTCGGTGGGCTGATCCACGAGTACCATGCCCGCGCAGCATGAACGAGGGCGCCGTCGACCTGCTCAGGATGATCCCGGTGCAACGATCATGCTCAATCGGGCAGCCCTGATCCTTCGGTACAAGAAGCCCTTCGTCGATTGGATCAACGCCGCCGATCCCTCCCCCACCTCGCACGCCTTCACCTTGGCCGAGGTCAACCAAGAGGACACCGTGTACCTGGTTGAGGTCGACGATGAAGACGAGCTCCGCAGGTGGCTTGCCCGTCATCACGAGGAACTCTTCGAGGAGGAACTGAAGGGATGGTACACGGACCCGGCGCTGTGGCCGCGGGACCGGTCGCTCAAGATGCTGGAGGAGTGGTGTTCCTTCGAGCTCCACACCGTCGTGGTGGATACTGGTAAGTCTCCGCTCGAAGACGATGAGTTCGAAGAATGAGCCCATGCTGGCAACACGCAACCATGTGGATCAGAGTTTTCGACCCCAACAAGCTTCCGCATGCTCAGATAATGACCCCGCTAATCTTTGTCAAGGTAAGTAGCAAGGTGCGGTTCCGGGGCAACCATCGCATGAGCTGCGGAGAGAAGGAGGGACGAGGTGATCGACAGGTCAGACAGCGTCACGATCAACCGCCCGGTCGAAGAGGTGTTCGCCTACGTGACCGACACGTCCAATGACCCGGCGTGGCACACCGACATCCTCGAGGCGCAGAAGACGTCGGAGGGGCCGATAGGAATCGGGACGAGATGGCATTTGCGGTTCAAGCCGTTCATGGGCACATCGGACGGGAACACGGAGGTGGTGGCGTTCGAGCCGAACCGGAAGGAGGCCCTGAGTGGAGCGATGGGGCCGATGCAGCCGACGCTCACGTATCTGTTCGAGCCCGCCGATGGCGGCACGAGGTTCACTCGCCGCGTCCAGATCAAGGTGTCCGGCATGATGCGACTGATGGAGCCATTCATGCAGTGGGTCGATGCCCCCAAACGCAACCGACGCTTCGTGGCGAACCTCAAGCGGGTCCTCGAGCAGCAGGCACCTCGTCAATGAGCGAGGGCTGAGGTGGAACGGTTTCGTGGCTGATTCATCAAGGCGACCGGCGACGGTATCCTTCGCTACCTTCGATGCGCCCACCCGTGCGCTCGGTGTGCCTTCGCCTCAGCGCGGCCCTTTCCGAGGCAGGACTCGGCATCCGCGTGGCGATACCTACGGAAGAGATCGAGATCCGCGATGAAGACGTGGGAGGGATCGGTGTCCACATCGCTGCGCGGGCGCTGGCCGAGGCCGTCGAGCAGCAGGTCATCGTGACCCGGACGGTTCGGGATCTCGCGACCGGCACCGATCTCGCCTTCAATGGGCTCGGCTCGGTCGGTCTGCGAGGGGTTCCGGGCGAGTGGGATCTGTTCGAAGCCTCGATCGGGTGAGACGGCCGACCGGCACCTCCGGGGACTATCGCTCCAAGCCCGGTTCGTTTCCGGGGCGCCACTTGATCGTGCATCCGACGCTCGGGCGCTGCTCCTGAGGAACCGGGCGGTCGGCCAGCACGGCATCGATCGCCGTCCGGAGATCCTGACCGGTAACGGGAAGCCCGTCCCTGGGCCGGCTCGAGTCGAACTGCCCACGGTACGCGAGCCTTCGGTTGCCGTCGAACAGGAAAAAGTCAGGGGTGCATGCTGCCTTGTACGCCTTCGCCACCCCTTGGCTCTCGTCGAACAGATACGGGAACGTGTAACCGGCCTCCTGGGCCTCCTCGGCCAAGCTATCGGGTGCATCTTCCGGGTACGCCACCGGATCGTTGGCGCTGATCGCAACGATCCCTACGTTTCGGTCCCCGTAGTCGCGGCCCAGGTCGGAGAGTCCCTCCCTGACGTGCGCGACGTAGGGGCAATGCCGGCAGATGAACATCACCAGGAGCGCCTTCCGCTCGTCGAAGTCCGAGCGCCGCACCGTGCGGCCGGTGGTTACGTCGGGCAGCGCGAAATCAGGCGCCTCCGTCCCGAGGGTGAGCATCGTTGATGTTCCGGCCATTCTCGATTCCCTCCTTCGTGGTCGATTCCATCGTAGCAACGAGCTCTGAAAGGAGCGCCCTCCACACTGGAATCGGCCGATGCCGGACGGGATACTCAGTCGGGAAGGAGCGGCACCGACAGGCCCTGGTCCCGGCCGAGGAGCACGGCCCGGGTGATTGCAGCCGATCCGAACCGGTCGCGCACTCTGTCGAGCGTGGCGTCGAGAGCGCCGGCGGTGCGACGGTCGAACGGCAGCTCGAGCTGGATGGTTCCGTCGTCGTCGAGATTACCGAGGGACACTCCCAGCATCGTCACGCCCCGACGCTCGATCATGGGCATGGCCGTCCCCAGCAGCTGCCTCGCCGCGTCCAGGATCGGTTGGGTCTGTGCCGTGGCCCGGGACATGGTGAGTGACCGAGTCGCTCGGGAGAAGTCGTCGAAGCGCAAACGAAGCACGACCGTGCGGCAGACTCGATGTGCCTTCCGCAGCCGACGGGTGAGGCGGTCGACGAGGCCGGCGGCGACGACGGCCAGGCCCTGAGGTGATTTCGCTGTCCGCCCGAGCGCGCGCTGGGCCCCCATCGACCGTCGCCGGCGGCGCACCTGCACGGGCCTCGGATCTCGGTTGTGGGTCAGGGCGTGGAGGTGCCGGCCCCCAGCCCGCCCGAGGATCGAGACCAGGGTCGCCTCGGGGAGCTGGGCAACCTGGCCGACGGTTGTGATCCCGAGGTCGTGGAGCTTGTCGGCGGTGACCCGCCCGACGCCCCAGAGCCGTTCGACTGGGAGGGGGTGGAGGAAGGCCAGCTCGCCGTCGGGCGGTACCAGGAGCAGACCGTCGGGTTTGGCCACCCCGCTGGCCACCTTGGCCAGGAACTTGGTCCTGGCCACCCCAACAGTGATCGGGAGGCCGACGCGCTTGAGGACCTCGGCCCGCAACCGGACCGCGATGTCTCTGGGCGATCCGGAGATCCGCCTCAACCCCGCGACATCGAGGAACGCCTCGTCGATCGACAGTCCCTCGACCAGTGGCGTTGTCTGTCGGAAGACCTCGAACAGTGCCTTGCTCGCCTCGGCGTAGGCCGACATCCGGGGCTGAACCACGACCGCATGGGGGCAGAGCCGACGGGCCTGGACGCCCCCCATCGCCGTGCGAACGCCGTGCGCCTGGGCCTCGTAACTGGCCGCCAGCACGACTCCAGACCCGACGACGACGGCACGGCCGCGAAGGCGAGGATCATCCCTCTGCTCAACCGAGGCGTAGAACGCATCCACGTCGGCGTGCAGGATCGTCGCCTCGTGCGTCACGAACATATGTTCGTATTCCAAGAGGACAGAGGCCACCTGGGGCGCTCAGGTGATGCTCCGGTCGCGGCCGATCGCACTCCAGGGGGTCGGAGGGCCTTATCGAGGCTGCCCCAGCCCCGTTTTGGGATATGTCGAACGCTTGATCCGATGTGTAGCCGTACTCCGTGACGGACATTTCCGTCACGCCGCCACGGGATTCTCCCGGTCACCGATTAAGTTCGCGGCCCTGCGTGGTCATTCACTAAGGTATCCACAGACGATCGAGGAGGCTCGTAATGAGGCTGACGATGACGACGTTCTTGTCGCTGGACGGAGTGATGCAAGGCCCCGGGGGACCAGACGAGGATCGCAGCAATGGGTTTGACCAGGGCGGGTGGCTGGTCCCATACCTCGACGAGGACATGGGCAAGTTCGTCACTGATTGGTTCGCGGCGGCGGATGCCTTCCTGCTCGGGCGGAAGACCTACGAGATGTTCGCCGCCTACTGGCCGAACATCACCGACGAAACCGATCCGGTGGCCACGAAGTTAAACGCTCTTCCCAAGTTTGTCGTCTCCAACACGTTGGACAAAGTGGAGTGGAAGAACTCCACCCTGATCAAAGGAGACGTCGCGAAGGAGGTCACCAAGTTGAAGCAACGGCCCGGCCGGGAGCTTCAGGTTCACGGCAGCGGCCACCTCGCCGAGGCCCTGATGGCACACGACCTGATCGACGAATACCGTCTGTGGATCTACCCGGTCGTTCTGGGAGACGGCCGACGCTTGTTCCGGGACGAGGTCTCGCCAGCGGCACTGAGGCTCCTCGACACCAGGACGACCAGCACCGGCGTGGTCATCCACGTCTACGAGCCGGCGGGAAAGCCGACGTACGGCTCAATCCCGTAGCCTGAGCAGCAGCCATGTGACGCTCCGGCGGGTGGCCGGCCGGGCCAGCCGCCAGAACCGAGTCACGGCCAGCGTGCCGGTAGACGACAAGGAGAACTCGATGACCACCTTGACGACGGGGCTACAACCTTCGCGGACAGCAGCAATCGCGGCTGCGATCGGCTTCATCGCCATCGTGGCGTTCCAGGCTGCTCTCGCCCTGGGCGCACCGCTCGGTCGTGCAGCCTGGCGAGGGGCCCACGTTCAGCTCCCCATCAAACTCCGGATCGCCAGCGCGTTCGCCGTCGCGTTCTGGGGGCTCGCCTCGTTGATCGTCATGGGACGCGCCGGGCTCCAGGTCGTGCCACTCCCCTCCGCTTTCCTCCGATGGGGAACGTGGATCCTGGTCGGCCTGCTTCCCCTGGGCGCGCTCATGAACTTCGCTTCACGGAGCCCGTGGGAGCGCTTCCTATGGGGACCGGTTGCGCTGATCCTCTCGGCGCTCTGCCTCATGGTCGCTCGGGGCGCTACCCGGGCCTCCTGACCGGCGAGTCCGCGCAGCCAGCGTCCCCCCCATGCGTGGTGGCGTCGATCGACCGGTTCGTGGCGATCAGCGCGCGGCCGCGCGGTCGCATATGTCGAGGGCCCGGTCGATGATCTGGAATCCTTCATCCAGCTGCTCTTCGCTGATGTTGAGCGGCGGGTTCGTCATGATCGCGTGCCACCTGGTGATCGTGTACAGCCCCTGATCGAGCAACGCGCGCATCACCGTCTGCATCTCCTCGCTCGTCGTGTTGAAAGCAGAGAGCGGCTCCATGGTTGCCCGGTCGCGCACGAGCTCGATGATTCCGAACAGTCCGATGTTGCGAACTGCCCCGACCGACGCATGACGGACCATTAGCGCCTCGTGATGGCCGCGCATGAACACAGAGTCGACATGGTCCCGCATCCGGTCCGGTCGGAACCGGCCCTCCTGGCCGAATCGGTGAAGCAGGAAGTTCCGGAGAGGAACGCTACCAAGGCCCGACTCTCGCCACTCTCGGAGAGTCTCCGTGGCAGTCGGGCCGTTCTCCGCGAGCCGTTCCAGCACTATCCGACAGCCCTCGCCAGTGGGACAGGCTTTCGGCAATCGAGGTCAGATCCGAGCGCGTCTGCCCACCCTCGCCGTAGAGGCTGTCGATATCGGCTCCCTCCAGCCAGCTGGGGTGGCGAGCCTTGAGTTAGTGTCGGAGGAAGGACTTTCACAAACGACCACTCGAACGCGGCCTGGAGACTCAAGCCGTGGACCCGACGGGACACGATTCGAACTGAATCAAACTGCTGAGACACTTCGTGGCCGTCCGGGCGTGGGGTGCCCTCTGGCTTGTGCTCGGGGCCGTCCAGGTCCATCCTCTGCCCCGAGACGATCGCCTGTGACCGAAAGGAGGCACCATGGCCGGGCCGTTCATCTTCATCAGTCAGAGCAGGATCAAGGAGGGAAGGCTCGACGACTTCAAGAGAGGCCTTCGAGAGATGGCGGAGTTCGTTGAGGCCAACGAGCCCCGTGTCATCGCCTTCGACGCCTATCTCAACGACGACAGTACGGAGGTAACCGGCGTCCAAATTCATCCCGATGCGGATTCCATGGCGTTCCATATGCAGGTCGCCTTCGAGAAGATCATGGAGTTCGACCAGTACTTGGATACCCAAAGCGTCGAGGTTTACGGAGTGCCGAACGACGCCGTGTTAGGCATGATGAAGCAGATCGGCGACCAGTTTGGATCGGAGATGGCCCTGCGCGTCAGGACCAATCCCGTGGGCGGGTTCACCCGCCCCGGCTGATCTGCGGCCCTGGCGGGCTCATGGGTCGAACCAGCCATCCAGGTAGGGCGTGACCCGAGGAAACGGACGTGTCGCCTGTCATCAATGCCGTTGAGCTTCCCACCCGGGTAAGCCTCTCCTATGTCGAACAAGGCGATGGCCTTGGGGTTCCCGTACTTCTCTTGCCCGGCCTCGGAGACTCTTGGCGCTCCTTCGAGCCCGTCCTACATCCTCTACCCGAATCCATCCGCGCCTTCGCCCTGACGCAGCGGGGCCACGGCGATGCGAGCCACCCGTCGGAGGGTTACCGTTTCCATGATTTCGCGGCGCACGTGACAGCGTTCATGGACGCTCTCCATCTGGAAGCGGCGGTCATCGCCGCGCATTCCGCGAGCGGGTTCTTCGCCCAGCGCTTCGCGATTGATCACCCCCAGCGCACCCTGGGACTTGTGTTCATTGGCTCGCCGGCCACCCTGCGAGGCCATCCGAGTGTGCAGCAGGCGTGGGACTCGACCATTTCCAAGCTGAGTCGCACGTCGTTGGCGGTGAGGCCGTTTCCGCGCATGTCCCGCGGACCCCGAAAGGTCCGCCAGTAGTCCTCACTTAGTCGTCAGCCCTGGGCATCCGAGGGTTGTTTCATCCCCAGAGTGAGCCTCCACTCAACATTGACACCCGGTCCTGATGTGTGTTTCACGTATACGGCACTGGTCATCGGATTTGGAGGTGGGTCATGAGTGGATCGACAGCCGACGCGGTCACGGTCGTGCAGCCCGGCGAGGGTGAGGCTAGCGGCGTCGGGCCGGGGATCGGGGTCGTGTTCAAGATCGACGGCCGGGACACCGGCGGGGCGGTGTCGATCGTGGAGCAGCCCTTCGAGGTCGGTGCCCTCGTCCCCCCGCACAGCCACACGCGCGAGGACGAGGTCTCGATCGTCCTGGAGGGCCAGGTCGGGTTCCGCTCGGAGGATCAGGAGGTCGTGCTCGGCCCCGGCGGCTACATCGTGAAGCCGCGGGGTGAGATCCACGCGATGTGGAACGCGGGGAAGTCGCCGGCGCGCATCATCGAGGTCATCACCCCGGCCGGCTTCGAGGGGGGCATGCGCGAGGTCGCGGCGATGGCGGCCGCCGGCCCGCCCGATCCCGAGGCGTTAGGTGCGCTCGCCGGGCGGTACGGGATGTCGTTCGAAGAGCCAGAGTGGCTGCCGGACGTCATCGCGCGCTACGACCTCACGCCGCCGCCGCCGATGTAGCGCACTCCATCGGTGCCGCGTCCGGCGACCTGCGACTCGATCCGCGGGTCGGGGCTGTCGTACCGTTCGGGCATCGTGGCCACGAGACCGCGGCGGCACTCGGCGACCATCCCCACATGGTCAAGCAGTCGGATCTGAGGGCGAGCGACGCGAATCAGGAGGTGGTCTCTGACGACGCTCCGACTTCGCGGCCAACCTGGGAGCGAGGGCGCCAGTCTGCACCGATACGACCCATCCAGCCGACCCCCGCAAGATAAAGTACCCCATCGCCTCCGCCCCGAACCTCGCCGAGCTTCGAGCCGTCGCCTCTCCTTTCGGGTTCCGACGTTCGTTGCGGGTCCACCCGGATGATCTGCGGCGGCTAACCGTACCGACGCTGTTGATATGGGGTGATCACGATCCCGTGGAAGCCGTCGAGGTCGCCCGGGCGATGGCAAGGGCGCCTTAGGTAATTTCGGCTGGGTAAGAAATCCGGGCTCCTGCTCGCAGTTTTGGGGCTCGAGTGTGACACGAAGTGTGTGACACGGCAGGGGCCTCGAGTGGGACCCGGCGAGAGCGTGTCGCCGTTTGGCCTGGTCAGAGGGTGTCGGAGGAGGGAGAGGCACAAACGACCACTCGGGCTTGGACTGGCGGCTCCAGCCGTGGCTCCCAGACGAGCCGAACCTCTGGCGTCGCGCCAGGTAAGTCGTGCCCGCCAGTGCAACAGCGCATGGTCGGACGGTGACCTCGACCTGAGCGCGGACTAGCTGGCATCCTCGAGGTTCGAGTTTCCCTCGAGGAGGTGGATCGCCGTGACTTCTTCCTGGAACGGTCCCTCGTAATCGAGGATGTACAGGCCGTTCCGCACGTCGACCACGTAGATCAGGCCGTCCTTGATGATGGGGTAGCTC
The DNA here is from genome assembly GCA_035641075.1 of Actinomycetota bacterium. Classification (GTDB taxonomy): domain Bacteria; phylum Actinomycetota; class UBA4738; order UBA4738; family CALAEC01; genus DASQUW01. The sequence goes on from DASQUW010000189.1 coordinate 10,313, forward strand.
CACATGACCACCTTGTCCGGCCCCGAGCTCAGGGCTGGGTCTTCCGTGGCGACGTTCTCCAAGGGTTCGGGCAAGAACTCAGCCAGCTGCTCGGGATGGCGCGGGTCTTCGGTGGAGAACACTTGCAGCCCGGCGCTGTGCCAGGTGACCAGGGCGAGATGCTCGGTGACCGTGGGATTGTGGGAGGAGAAGGATGCCATTTGATCGCGGTCGTCGGGAACCTTTTCGCAATACGCCGGGTCGTTGTACGGCGAAACCCGGAATTCGGAGATCACGGTTGGTGTGGACTCCTGAGCGATATCGACGAGACGCGCCCAGCCCCAGGGGCACCCGCCTCCCGACAACCGCCCGTAGACCTCGTCGGTCGTGAGCACGAGCTCACGACCCGGGACCTTGACGGCACTATGCGGGCCCACTCCGCTCCACTGGGCACGCTGTTCCAAGGGAGTGACGGTGCGTATGGCGGGTCGGTTCACACCCCGGGCCACCTCCGAGGTGTCGAGGACGAAGAATCCCGCCGTCAGGTGGGCGAGATACGCTCGTCGACCGTCCACGGAGACCGACAGGGAGTGAAGGGCATCATCCGGACCTGGATCGGGGAACGAGGCCGACCACCTGGCGATCTCCCGGAACCGTCCTTTCCTTGCCCTGGAGATGTCTACGACGAGCAGATTCTCTCCGGAGGGGGCGGGGGTGGAGAGGAATAGCAAAGCCCGACCTGAATCCTGCGGGTCCTGCCACAAGTAGAACTCGTGCGGCTGCCGGGAGGGATGGTAGGAGGAGACCAGCCGGGGCCGAGCCGCGTGCCTGCCCCTGATGTCGTAAAAGCGGATCGTGGGGGTGACAGACCCTGCAACACAAGCGTGGGCGAAGGCGTCGCAGGCGAAGTTGAGCACGATCAGGATCCCCTGGTCGGCCCAGACACGGAGTTCCCGCGAGGTCTCTCCAGGATTACCCGCGTGGGGAGGCCCGATCTCGGCCACGACGCTCGGGTTCTGCGGATCCTTCACATTCACCACGAGGATCCCGGGCCTGAGGTGACCCTGGGAGCCGTCCGTCCGGCTGCCGACGTATGCGAAGTCTCCCGAAACGGCAAGGGCGGCGTTCATGCCCCGAGCGAACAGAGGGTCGTGCCCTATCACGGTGACAGACCCGGCAAGGTTGGCCCGCGGTTCGGCCGAGGAGGGCGTAGCCGTCGTCCCACCCCTTCCCGCGGTGCAGGCGCCTGCCACAACCGCAGAAACGACTGCCAAGGCGATCGCTCGGTCCATCCGAGAGGCCTTCATAGCCAGACTGCCTCCTCCCGCGGTTCCTGAGGCGGAAAAGCGAAACCACTCCTATGGGGATCGCCGCCCATATCCGACCGATTCTGCTTCAGCTCTCTTCTGGAATCCACCGACTCGCGGGTCGAGGTCAACGGCGGTCGGTTGAAGAAGCGGCGGAGAGTGGCAGTTTGTTGCCTCGGTGTCGGAGGGCCGAGCGGCACAAACTACCCCTCGAGTCCGGACTGGAGACTCGAACCGTGAAGGTGATGCGCCGTGCGTTTCGGGGCTCGCTGTTACGGAGCGCCTGCCGCATGGCATCCCTCGATGACCGCTGTCGGATCTCGCCTGTGACCCGCCGATGCTCGAGGAGGCCTTCGCCTGGTCTCCTGGAGAGGGGCGGTCGCGGGTGCCCTATTCCTGGTCGCCCCTCGCGGACTGCTCGTCTAGGAGCTTGAGCACCTCCGCGGCGGACCGATCGCCTGAGCGGACGGCCCCGTCCATGTAACCGTTCCACACAGAGGACGTCTCGGTCCCGGCCCAGTGGATGAGACCAACGGGCTGTCTGAGCGCCGGCCCGTACCGAGTCCAGACACCTGGGGGGAAATGGGCCCCGTACTGACATTGGTAGGCGGTTCAGGCAATGGTTAGGCAGCGGCCAAGGCGCCGCTCAGAGACAACGAAGCAATCACATCGCGCTCGCCGACAACGCTAGCGAACTGGACTCCGACTTGGATTGGATCGGCCTACCTACTCACCGGTAGGTCGTCGCGTCAACTTTTCGTCAACTTTTCGCAGAGCAAGCAACCCCACTTCGAGTCGCTCGAACGTAAGAAAGGGCCCTGTGACAAGGCCTTTTGCTCGTCG
>DASQUW010000190.1:0-5304 GCA_035641075.1 Actinomycetota bacterium
TCGCTGTTGGCGGCCAGCGCCACTCTCTGCAGAAAGCGACTGCGGTAGCGGATCGATCTGTTTTCGACCGATAGATCGAACGAGGCCACGGGCGTGCGATCGATCCCCAGCCAGTCACAGACCTGCTCCACGATCTCGCGAGGGGAATCGATCAGGTCCTCGAAGAACAACACCCGGAGGTCGTCGCCGAAGGCATCGAACCATGGCTCGATATAGCCGGCGTACTGGCTGGCTCGGATGCTCCAGTACGCTTGCCCCTCTATCGGGCGTTGGCGCCTGCGGCGCTCCACCTCAAGGCACTCCTGGATGTAGGTTCCGAACGTGACGTTACCGGGTAGGAGGAGGTGGCTCTTCGCATAGCGGTAGATGGACCAGATGCGGGCGACAGGGTCTCGGAGCATGATCACGATCCGGGGTTTCTCCAACGTCGTCCGGATCCCCTGGATCAGGCGAGGCCCCCCGTGGAAGTATCCGGGCGTGGCCTCCATGCGATAGCGTTCGGTCGAGCATTGCTCGAAGCACCTCTCGTATTCCTCGAGTGGGGGGAGGATGCCGGACACTCCCTCATCCGCCTCGCTCAGGGGCAGGAAGTAGCGAGGCTCTTTCCTTTCCGATGCGCAGATGTCCGGATGCTGCGACAGGTACCAGAACAACGAGGTGGTGCCGGCTCTGCCGACCCCGGCAAGGAGTAGATTCGCCAACCTGGCGCGCGACTCACGGCGCGCAGCCTCCGGCCGGGCCTCACCCTTCACGGACCCTGTGTCACCGTGCGCCACGGCCAAAGACGACCGCCGGCACCGTCTTGGCGAGGACGTAAAGGTCGAGCGCCACCGACCAGTTCTGCACGTAGAGGAGGTCGTACCGCACATAGTCCTCGAAGTCGAGGTCGCTCCGGCCGCTCACTTGCCACAGACCGGTCATGCCGGGCTTGACCAGCAGACGTCGGCCGAGCTGATCAGAGTAGCGTCCGACTTCTTCCGGTAGCGGTGGGCGAGGGCCTACCAGGCTCATCTGTCCGGCCAGGACGTTGATGAGCTGCGGAACTTCGTCGAGACTGAAGCGTCTCAGGAAGCGGCCGACCCTGGTGATGCGAGGGTCCTGCCGGATCTTGAACAGTAGCCCGTCGGCTTCGTTGCGCTCCTTGAGGAGGATCTGGAGCTCTTCCGCGTCGCTGTGCATGGTGCGGAGCTTCCAGATCCGGAACGGTTGGCCTCGGAGCCCCACGCGACGTTGCCGGAAGAAGATCGGACCCGATGAGTCGAGCCGGATCGCCAGGGCACAGGCGGCCATGACAGGCAGGAGGATGAGGCACAAGACGGAGCCGAGGACCAGGTCGAGGGCCCGCTTCAGGAATCGGGCCGATGCGTTCAGTTCTGGGCGCTCAACCGACACGAGGGGCCGATCCGCCAACGGCTGCACGGCGAGCCTCGACGTCAGGAATCCCTCGAGACCGGGTGACACGCTGAGATTGACGGGTACACCGTCGAGGGCGGACACGACTTCCCCCAGGTGGCCGTTACCCGCAACGCTCGGGGCCACCAGCACGTCCGAGATCCGCTGGGCGACTGTCAGCTCCCGGAGCTGTCCGGCCGGGCCGAGGATCGGAGCGGCTTCGACGGCTTCTTCGGACCCGTTCACCGAGATGAATCCCACCACATCGAGCCCTTCCCAGGGTGCTCGTCCGACGTCTTCTGCCAGCGCCTGACCGGTGGAGTCCGCCCCGACGATCACGGCCCGACGCCTGAGCCGCCCGCGGCGACGCAATGCGTGGATCACCTTGCGGACCGTGCGGCGCCCCAGTGTGACCATCAGAAGGGTGAAGGCCCAACTCAGGAAGAGCCATCCACGGGAAAGCGGGAACTGTATGGAGAACGCCACGATCACCGAGATCGCCGATCCGAGGGTGACACCGTAGATCAGTCGACGTAGCTCCTCCGCCGGCGCGCGGGTCCGCTGGCGATCGTAGAGTCCCGCCGCCAATAGCCCCAGAATCCACATCGGCAGCCACACGGGAATCAATCCACCGTAGGCAGACTCCGTCCGGAAGATCTCGCTGCCGAAGCGAACCGCCGCGGCGGCGACCAGCCCGATCCCGATCGCCAGCACATCGACGAGACCCGTGACCACGGTAACGGCGTGCCATCGGGTACGGTGGAGCGGACGGAGGGCAGGCCGTTCGTACGGCCGCTGGATCCTCCGTCCCTCATCGGGCTCTATCTCGGCAGAGGTGTGAGCTTCCGCGCTCAATCCGCTACCGCCGCTCCAACGGGGTGCTGCTTGACCGCAGTACCGAGGGGTCGCGCATCAGCCTGTCGGTGCCGTGTTGCGGGCCGTGAGGTCGTAGGCGAGCATGCAGGAAAACCACCTTTCTCTCGCCGCCAGGTTGACAGCGTATGGATGGTGTCCGAGGGGCGCCTCGGGCCGGATGCGTATTTCGGCTACGGTGCGTGCCCGAAACGACAATTTCGAAATCTCCATTCCACCGGGGCTGTGGCCTCATCTGTCAAGTGCTGAACCCTCGAGGCTGGTCCCCCTGGTCCATCTCTGCGCATGTGTGCTGGGGGAGAGGATGGGAAAATGGGGTCCATGCCGCGTGCGATCTGGAGAGGCTCGATCGCCTTCGGGCTCGTTACGATCCCGGTGCGCATGTACCCGGCCATCTCGCCGAAGGACGTGAGGTTCCACGAGGTGGATCGGAAGACCGGCCGCCGGGTCCGTCACCGGCGGGTGGTCGAGGTCGAGGAGCCTCCTCCCGAGGAGGTCTTCCCGGTCCGGGCCGACGGGGAACCCGAGCGGGTGACCCCGGTGCCCCCGCCGAAGCCGGAGCCGGAGCCGGCCCCCCGAGAGCGGGCGGTCGCCGCGGCAGACCTGGTGAAGGGGTACGAGGTGGGTCCCGATCTCATGGTCCACCTCGATCCCGAGGAGGTCGAGACGCTCAAGCCGGAGCGGACCCGAACGATCGAGATCGAGCACTTCGTCGACCTGGCCGAGATCGACCCGGTGTACTTCGAGAAGAGCTACCGGCTGGAGCCGGCGGAGGAGCTCGCGCGGCGTCCCTACGCCCTACTCCGCGAGGCCATGGAGGAGTCCGAGAGGGTCGCGATCGGCCGCTTCGTGCTCCGGACCAAGGAGCACCTGGCGGCGATACGGCCGACCGCGGGGATCCTCGGGCTGGAGACCCTCTACCACGCCGACGAGGTCCGCGAGATCCCGGCGGCGTGGCTCCCATCGGAGCAGGGTTCCCTGTCGCGGAAGGAGATCGAGCTGTCGATCGCCCTGATCGACGCGCTGGCGACGGACTGGGACCCGGCGCGGTACGAGGACCGGTTCCGTAGCCGTCTCCTCGAGCTGATCGCCGAGCGCGAGCCTTCCGAGGCGCCGACACAGGAGGCAGCCGAGCCCGCGGGGTCGGTGAGCGAGCTCATGGAGGCCCTCAAGGCCAGCGTCGAGGCGGTGGAGGCTCCTCGCCGGGCCGGGGGCCGGGGCCGGTAGCCGGTCATCTACCGATGGATCCGGCCCAGATCATCTCGATCGTCGGGGCAGCCCTGGTGCTCGGCGCGTTCGCGGCGCTCCAGTTCCGAAAGGTCGGGCCACTCAACCCCGTGTACCTGATGATGAACGTGGTCGGTTCCGGCTGCCTGGCGACCGCGTCGGTGCTGGAAGGGCTGTGGGCGTTCGTGGTCCTCAACTCGGTGTGGGGGCTGGTGAGTCTCCGCTCACTCCTCCAGGTCGCGAGGGTCTCCGATCGCCGGGCCCAGACGACGCCACCGACCGCGGACGGGGGCTGAGGAGCCCCCTGCTAGACTGACTCGGCGAGTGCCGAGGTTCGACCATTCCGGGGTAGCTCAATCGGTAGAGCGGCCGGCTGTTAACCGGTAGGTTGCGAGTTCGAGTCTCGCCCCCGGAGCTCCTAGGATCGTGACAGCTCGGGGTTCCAGAAGCTGGTCTGCTTCCGGGCGCCCGGCCATCCGAAGCTGAAGTGCACGTGATCCAGATGCGGGTTCAGGATCGCCTTCGAATCCGTGTCCCGGCAGCCCCTGGGCGTGGCCACGCAGTATCGTTCCCATCCCGGGTCCCACGCTCCCCAGATCCGGCGGCGCCACTGGATGTACATGATTCCGAGGCGGCGGAAGTTCGCATGGCGGTTCTCGTGGCTGTCGGTGGCGAAGAGCCACTGGAGGAGCTGCCTTGCGGTTCGGCGACCGGCCTTGGTGGTCCCGTCCACCGCCCAGTCCCAGGCCCTACCTTCCTTGTGCTCGCTCTGCCCGCCGATCGAGCAATCGCGGCTGATGCCGTAGTCACCCGTCCGTGGGTACGTCGCCATCACGAGCTTGCGGAAGCCCACCACCCCGGGCTTCGGTTTCGGCCGGCATCGCTCCTGACCCTGGTAGTCGGCGTAGTCCTCGATCAGGGGTCCGAACTTCGGTGTGTCCGGGGAGGCGGCTCTCGCCGCGGTCCCGGCGGGGATCAAGGCGGCGCAGGCCGCCAGGGCCAAGGCCAGACGACCGGCGCGACGAACCACGATGTTGGATCCGGTCATACGACCCGATTCGGCATGGTCCGGGACGGACTTGAGTCCGGCCGTATATCCTCGCCCGGACCCCGAGCGCCAATGACTGGACCGAGCGAGCCCACGGAGCCGATCCCGAGCGGCACCACCGAGCCGATACCTTCGGCCGAGGGGCCCCGCCCGCTGCTGCGCCGTCCCCTGGTGGCCTGGGCGGTCGCCGGAGTCATGTTCGGGGCTGGGCTGGGAATCGCGATCTGGCTGGTGAACGATAGGGAAGATCTCCAAGCGCAGCTCGACTCCACCTCGAGCGAGCTCCGCCAGACCCAGCGTCGGATCACTCGCCTCACTCGTTCCCTGGAGAGGGCGGTCGGACGTTCCACCGGGCTGTCCCGAGGGATCGATAGGTGCGTCAGCGCCCTCGACGACCAGGTCAAGCTGTTCAACGCGCTGGCCCAGGAGCTCAACGCGGTGCGGTCGTTCAACCGGCCCCAGGCTCGAACGTTCCACCGCCGGGCCGAGGAGCTGCGGCGCACCGCCAACCGCTCGCTTGGCAGGTGCCGGGGTGCCGGCGCTACCGCCTGATCGCTTCGCGAGGTTCCCCTCGGGGTAGGCTTGTGGTGTGAGCAGGCGTGAGGCTGCCGGCGATCTCTCCGCGCTCCTGGACCAGGCCGCGGCGATGCTCGATCGCGGGGTCCAGGAGTTCAAGACCTACATGGCCTCCGACGAGGGCCGTGAGCTCCGCCGGCGGGTCGCCCAGGTCGCCATCATCGGCGCGCCGCTGCTCCTGCGGATGA
>DASQUW010000191.1:0-8743 GCA_035641075.1 Actinomycetota bacterium
GGAGTTCGTGGGCTCGTCGACTAAAGCGACACGTCGGAGAGCACCATGATCCGGGGCTCGGTCATCTCTTCGATCGCGTAGCGGAGGCCCTCTCGACCGTAGCCGGATTCCTTCGCCCCGCCGTACGGCATCTGGTCGGAGCGGTACGCGGAGACGTCGTTGACGATCACGCCGCCGACCACCAGCTCCCTATGGGCCAGCATGGCGCGTTTGATGTCGGACGTGAACACGCCGGCCTGGAGGCCGTACCTCGAGTCGTTCACGATCTCCAGAGCTTCCTCGAAGGTCTGATACGAGGTGACCGTGGTCACCGGCCCGAACACCTCCTCCTTGCACACCTTCATCTCCGACGTGACGTTGGCGAGGATGGTGGGCTCATAGAAGGGATCACGGCGGCTGCTCCCCGTGAGCACCTCGGCTCCCTGGGCGACCGCCTCATCCACCCATTCCGAGATCCGGTCCAGGGCTCCGGCATCGATGAGCGGACCAACGTCGGTCTCCGGATCGAGGGGATCCCCCACTTTCAGGCTCTCCACCTGCTTGACGAACCTGGCCACGAAGTCCTCGTAGACGGGGGCGTGGACCAGGACACGCTGCACCGCGATGCACGACTGCCCGGCCTGGTAGTAGCCACCGAAGGCCACTCGAGCGGCGGCATGATCGATGTCGGCGTCCGAGTGAACGATGGCGCCGGCGTTGCCGCCGAGCTCCAGCGTGAAGTGCTTCTTCGGCTCCAGGCCCTTGAGGCGCCAGCCGACCGCGCCCGAACCCGTGAACGACACCTTCGCGATCCGAGGATCGCCGACGAGCTTCTCCGCCCGAGCGCCGGAGAGAGGAAGCACCGACAGCATTCCGTTGGGTAGCTCGGTCTCCGTGAACAGCTCGCCGAGGAGAAGAGCCCCGAGCGGCGTGGCTGTGGCCGGCTTCACGAGGATGGGCGCTCCCACCGCCAGGGCCGGGGCCACCTTGTGCGCCACCAGGTTCACCGGGAAGTTGAACGGGCTGATCCCCAGGACCGGGCCGAACGGAAACCGACGGATAACACCGAGGCGGCTCCCGGTCCCCGCCTCCGTGTCCAGCCGGAGCAGCTCGCCATCCTGGCGGCGGGCTTCCTCCGCCGCCCACCGGAACGTCGAAGCGGCCCGCTTCGCCTCGACGGTGGCCCACTTCAAGGGCTTTCCTCCTTCACGGGCGATGATTCCGGCCACGTCGTCGACCCGCTCGGCGAGACGCCGGGAGATGTGGGCCAGCGCCTCGGCCCTGGCGTGAGAGGGAAGGCTCCTGGACTCTTGGAAGGTCTCCGCGGCCGCGTCCACAGCTTCCTCCACGTTCGCGTCGGTGGGAACATCCACCCGGGCGACGACTGCTCCGTCGAACGGGCTCTTCACCTCGAACGCTTCGTCGCCGGAGCGCCACTCTCCGGCAACGAGGTACGGCTTCCTGTCGGTCATCGGACACCTCCCGGACGGCACAAGCTTCGCCGCCATATAATCACGCAGCCGATCATCCGATCACCGAAGGAGACGCCCGTGACCCCCGCACCTGACCGCAAGCTAATGCTCACCCTGGTCGGAACGGCGGTCCTGCTGATCGCTACGGCGACCTCGAGCGCGGCCAACCCCGGCACGCTCGATCAAACCTTCGACGGCGACGGAAGGGTGACCACCGACTTCGGGGACCGCGACTCTGCCGGAGGCGTGGTCATCCAGACAGACGGCAAGATCGTGGCCGCGGGGTTCGGCGGCGGGCCTGGAGGGTTCGACTTCGCCGTGGCTCGGTACAACACCGACGGCTCCCTCGACGCCACCTTCGGGGGAGGCGACGGGATGGCCACGACCGACTTCGGGAACAACGACGACCGCGGCTGGGCTGTGGTCCTCCAGACCGACGGGAAGATCGTCGTCGCGGGACAGAGCTTTGTGGTTCCCAGCGTGGGCGGCGGCGATCTCGACTTCGCCCTGGCCCGCTACAACACCGACGGCTCCCTCGATACCGGCTTCAGCGGCGACGGGAAGGTGACCATGGACCTCGGGGTCGGCGAGACCGACGCCGCCCTGGACGTTGCCATCCAGACGGACGGGAAGATCGTGGCCGCGGGCTACGTCCGCAACCTGTTCCCCGACCCCCTGGGGCCGTCCGACTTCGCCGTGGCCCGTTTCAACACCGACGGCACCACCGACATGACGTTCGGGGCCGGCGGGAAGGTGACCACCGACTTCGGCACGGACCACGACGAAGCCTCGGCGGTGGCCATCCAGACGGACGGGAAGATCGTGGCCGCGGGAACAGCCTTCTCCGGGACGTTCGACTTCGGGTTGGCTCGGTACAACACCGACGGCACCCCGGACCTCGGGTGGGGCGGGGACGGTACGGTGCTCACCAACTTCGGCGGTACCGACAGCGCCAACGGCCTGGCCATCCAGACCGACGGCAAGCTCGTGGCCGTCGGGGCCACCACCCAATCCGGCTCGACGGACGCCGCCCTGGCCCGGTACACCACCGCGGGCGCCCTGGACACGACGTTCGACACCGACGGGAGGGTGACCACCGACTTCGGCGGCGACGACATCGCCTCGGAGGTCGCCCTTCAGACGGACGGGAAGATCGTGACGGCCGGCTCCCGTCTCATCGGAACCTACGACTTCGCCCTGGGCCGGTACCTGACGAACGGTGCCCCCGACCCTCTGTGGAGCCAGGACGGGGAGGTGACCACGGACTTCGGCGGCGCCAGCGACATCGCCCATGGGGTGGCCATCCAGGCGGATGGCAAGATCGTCGCGGCCGGGTGCGCCTTCTGCCTGGAGGCCTTCGACTTCGCCCTGGCCCGGTACAAGATCTGCCGCACGACTTCCAGGAGAACCTCGATCCCCTGCTGAGAACGCGGCGGTCAGGATTCGTCGACCGTGGGGTCGGCGTTACTCGAACTTCGCCATGACGTGCTTGATCTGGGTGTAGTCCTCGATGCCGTACATGGACATGTCCTTCCCGTACCCGGATCCGCGGTATCCACCGTGCGGCATCTCCGCGACCAGAGGGATGTGGTCGTTGATCCACACCGTCCCGAAGCGCAGCTTCCGGGCAGCGTTGAGAGCCCGGCTCACGTTGGTCGTCCACACCGAGGCGGCCAGTCCGTAGTCCACCCCGTTGGCCCAGGCGATGGCCTCGTCGTCGTCGGAGAACCGCTGCACGGTGACGACCGGGCCGAACACCTCCCGCTGAACGATCTCGTCGTCCTGGCCCACGTCCACCACGACGCTCGGCTTGTAGAAGTACCCCTTGCCGTTGCCTCCGGGCCCACCTCCCGTCACCACCTTCCCGCCCGCCTTCGTGGCCCGCTCGACGAAGCCGGTGACCCGCTCGAGCTGCTGCCTCGAGATCATCGGGCCCATCTCGACATCGTCGCCCTCGGCCGGGTCGCCGACCTTGAGGGATTCCACAGCGGGAACCAGCTCCGAGAGGAGGTTGTCGTAGACGGCGTCACGGGCGAGGACTCGTGAGGCGGCGGTGCAATCCTGCCCGGAGTTGTAGTACCCGGCGAGCTTCACCCCCTCCACCACAGCGGAGATGTCCGCATCGTCGAACACCACAACCGGCGCCTTCCCCCCGAGCTCGAGGTGAACCCTCTTCAGCGTCTCGGCCGCAGCCCGGGCGACCTCCTTGCCCGTGGCCACGTCGCCGGTGAGCGACACCATGTCCACATCCGGATGGCGGACCAACCCGGCCCCCACGGGCTCGCCGTGGCCGGTGATGACGTTGAGGACGCCGGGCGGAAAGATGTCCGCGGCGAGCTCGGCCAGCCGGAGGGCGGACAGCGGCGTCCACTCGGAGGGCTTGAGGACCACGGTGTTCCCCGCGGCCAGCGCGGGCCCGATCTTCCAGACGGCCATCATGATCGGGTAGTTCCACGGCGCGATCGAGCCGACAACGCCGAAGGGCTCACGTCGGATCATGCTCGTGTAGCCCTTCATGTACTCGCCGGTCGACTTCCCTTCCAGGTGTCGGGCCCCCGCGGCGAAGAACCGCATGTTGTCGACGGTGAACTCCAGGTCGAACCGGGCCACGTTCTCCCGCGGCTTCCCCACGTTCTCGGACTCGAGGCCGATGAACTCGTCGAGGTTCTCCTCGATGCGATCGGCGAGCTTCCAAAGCATCACGCTCCGCTCGGCGGGGGTGGTGTCGAACCACGTCTCCTCGAAGGCCTTCCGGGCAGCCTGGACCGCCCGGTCGACGTCGGCCTGCGTCCCCTTGGCCACCTCGGCGATGGCCTCCCCGGTCGCCGGATTCACGATCTGCTCGGTCTCACCGTCCGCGGCGGGACCCCACTCGCCGCCGATGAACATCTCCCGTCGCTGTGCCGCCGCCATCTCAGCCCTCCTTATCGCTCGTGGCCAGGGCACCCCACCCTGGCGAAATCCGCTCGCCGTCCTGGGGAAAGATTCACTGGGGCTCGGCGCCGCTCGAAAGAAGATCTCGGGCGCGCAGGGCGAGCCAGAACTCCATGCGGTCGTGGGCCGAGGACAGGTCCCTTCTGGTGAGCTCCTCGACCTTGCGCATCCGGTAGCGGAGCGTGTGGCGATGCACGTACAGCTCCTCTGCGGCAGCCTCCCACCTGGCGTTGTGGTGGAGGAACTTCGCCAGTGACGGAACCAGCTCGCCGGCATGATCCGCGTCGTATCGATCCAGCGGAGCGAGGATGGAGTCGGCGAAGGCCCGGAGCGCGTCCGGCTCCTGAAGCGTGAGGAGGAGCCGGTAGGTCCCCAGCGAACGAAAGTCGGCGAAGCTCCTTCCCTCCACCCGGCAGACCTGGAGCGCGTAGGTCGCCTCACGGAGGCTCCGTCCCGCCTCCGCCGGCGGAACGGTGCTTCCGGCTCCCGCCAGGACCTCCGCCCCGAGCCTCGCGGAAACCTCACGGCGCAACTCCTCCACCCCGGCCTCGCCGTTCGGACGGACCACGATGCACAGGACGTCGTCACGTGGCGCCGTGAGGAATGCTCCCTCGCCCAGCGAGAGGACGTCCTCCGTCGCCGTCGTCAGTTCCTCGATCGACACCGGCGCCTCCACCGCCACCACCGCGATCCGATCGGCGCCGTCGAAGCCGAACCTGCGGAGCCCCCTGGCGGCCTCGTTTGCGGGAAGGCCGCCTCGGACCAGGGCGTCAAAGAAGCCACCCTTGAGCCTCCGCTCCGCCGCCGCGACCGCCCGCGACTTGTCCATCTCGATGGCCAGCAGCGACAGCGCATGGCTCGCAACGATGCCGTCGAACTGGGTGATGGCGTCGCGCTTCCCGATGGCCAGGAACCCCTCGACGCGCCCCCGGGCCCCAACGGGCTGCACGGACACGTGGTCGCCCCGGTCGGCCAGCGAGAGGCTGAACCCGGGGCCGTGAGGCCGAGAGTCCCGGAGTTCCTCCCACAGGGGTGAAGCTCTCCCGCGGGCGGACGGCGGCGCGGCGGCGAGGGCCACGCCGTGCACATCGAGCACCACGACCCAGCCCTCGATGGCCTGCGCGAGCGCGGCGGCGATCCCGGGCGGTCCCTCTCCCTCGAGGACGGCTCGGGTGAGCCCGTTCTGGGCCTCCAGCGACCGGCGCAAGACGTCGTACTGCTCCGCAGCCAGGCGAGTGAATACCGCCTCGGTGATGGCGATGAACGGCACGGGATAGGGGACATCGAACACGGGAAACCGAAGCCGGTCGGCCGCCTCGATCACTCCCCTGGGGACCTTCTCGAAGGAGAACCCGGTACCGAATCCGAGCCCCGCGAGCCTCGCATCCGCCAGCCGCTGCACGTAGGCGCGCTGCCGCGAGGGCGTCTTTCCCAGGCCCATCCCCGTGGTGAGAAGCAGCTCGCCTCCCTTCAACCACGGGGTGGGGTCCTCCAGCTCGCTCACGTGCACCCAACGGACCGGATGGTTCCGACCTCCGCGGCCGGCGACGAGCTTCAGCGCGAGCCCCGGCAAGTTGAGGATGTCCGTCACCCGAACCGCGGTCACAGACCGGATTGTACGGTTCGTACAACGAACTCGCCGAGTCGGTGCCCGGCGCCTCGGCGGGATGAGTGTACGGACAGTACAAACGCGTGCACGCCGTTTCGACCGGCGGCCCTTTCGCCCGGCCGGGATGGCGCAGACACTTGCGGCGTGGCCCTACCCCAGGAGCGTCGTCTCGTCACCGAGATCCCCGGTCCTCGCTCGAAGGAGTTGATCGAGCGCAGGACCGCGGCGGTGCCCCGAGCGGTGTTCAACACGGTCCCGGTGTTCGTTCGGGAAGCCTCGGCCGCCATCGTCGAGGACGTGGACGGCAACCGGCTGATCGACTTCGGAGCTGGCCTGGCCGTCCTCAATACCGGAAACGCTTCTCCATCGGTTGTCGAAGCCATCAATCGGCAGGCCGCTCTGTACACGCACACGTGCTTCCACGTGACGATGAACGCGCCGTACGTGGCGCTCGCCGAGCGGTTGAACTCGCTCACTCCCGGCGACCATTCGAAACAGACGATGCTGGTGAACTCGGGGGCGGAGGCCGTGGAGAACGCCGTGAAGATCGCCCGGTACGTCACCCGGCGCCCGGCGGTGGTCACCTTCGACCACGGGTTCCACGGCAGGACCCTTCTGTCCATGACGCTCACGGGCAAGGTGATGCCGTACAAGCAGGGGTTCGGTCCGTTCGCTCCCGAGGTGTATCGCCTCCCGTATGCGTACCCGTACCGCTGCCCCACCGGGAACGCACCGGAGGCGTGTGGCCCGCCGTGCGCCGCGTTCGCCGTCGACGAGATGGAGCGCCACATCGGGCCGGAGAACATCGCGTGCGTGGTGGTCGAGCCGGTCCAGGGCGAGGGAGGCTTCATCGTTCCCGCACCCGAGTTCCTTCCTGCCCTGGCGGAGTTCTGCCGCACGCACGGCATCCTTTTCGTTTCCGACGAGGTGCAGACGGGATTCGGGCGCACGGGCCGATGGTTCGGGGCCGAGCACTTCGGGATCGAGCCGGACATCGTGGCCACGGCCAAGTCGCTTGGAGGAGGGCTCCCCATCGGAGGGGTCACCGCCCGAGCCGAGATCATGGATGCCATCCACGTCGGGGGGTTGGGCGGCACCTTCGGCGGCAACCCGGTCGCCTGCGTCGCCGCTCTCGAGGTCATCGACCAGATCGAGAGCGAGGGACTCCTGGACCGAGCCGGAGCGATCGGTGAGACGCTCCGGGCGGGGCTGAGGGGGTTCCAGGAACGCTTCGACCTGATCGGGGACGTGCGGGGACTGGGCGCCATGGTGGCCATGGAGCTGGTCACCGACAGGACCGCGAAGTCGCCGGCGAAGGAGGCCGCTGCCGCGGTGATCGAGGAGTGCCACCGCCAGGGCCTGATCGTGTTGAAGGCGGGTACCTATGACAACGTGGTGCGCCTCCTGCCGCCGCTCACGATCGACGACCGACTCGTGTACGAGGGACTCTCGCTCATCGAGAAGGCCCTGGGCTCGGTCCCTGCCGGGTAACGACCTCAAACCATCGAGACAGCGCCCCCGTATCATCCCCAGGTCCGGACAACGGAGGGGACATGAGCATCCGCATTCGAGGGGCCAGGACTTTGGCCATCGCCTCACTCGTCGTCGGAGGAGTGACGGCCGGGACGCAGCCCGCTCACGCCACGTACCACCTCATGATGATCAGGGAAGTCTTCGCGGGCTCCGCGGCGCACCCGAACGCGCACTTCGTCGAACTTCAGATGTACGCGTCCGGCCAGAACTTCGTCGCCGGGAAGCAGATCAAGATCTTCGATACCGCAGGGAACCAGATCGGGCAACCGTTCACGTTTTCGAGTTCAGTGCCGAACGGTGCCAGTCAAGCAACGATCCTGGCAGGAACGACTGACGTACAAGCGGCATTCAACCTAACGCCGGACCTCACGATGACACCGGTCATCGCGGCCGCGGGAGGGAAAGCGTGTTTCTTCGACCCCGGCGACCCCTATGACCCCGGCCTTCCCCCGCGCGATATCGATTGCGTGGCATGGGGAAGCTATTCGGGTCCGAACACCGGCACGGGGACGCCAACTACCGCCATCCCTTCCGGGATGTCCATCGAACGGCGGATCACCGGAGGGAACCCAGCCGCCCTCGATTTTCCCGGCGATGACACCGACAACAGCGCCGCCGACTTCCAGTCCGCCGCGCCGTCACCTCAGAAGAACGTGACCACCGCGCCGGGCGCCGACACGGCCGCACCCAAGACTGATATCGGAAAACCCGTGAAGGGCAAGACGTACAACGACTCGACGTTCAGGAGATTCCGGGGGACCGCAACCGACAGTGGCTCGGGGCTCGCCCTCGTCGAGATCGCACTGCGGCAGACGCTCGACAACGGCTGCAGATGGTGGAACGGAAGCCGCTTCAAGAACGGCGGCTGCAACAAGAAGAGGTTCAAGCCGGCAGCCGGGCTGGGGGCATGGACGTACCTGCTGTCCAGGAAGCTGAAGCCGAGCAACGAGGGCAACATCCGCTTCTACACACTCTTCGCCAGGGCTACGGACATGGCCGGGAACGTGGAGTCGCAGTTTCAGAAGGGGCGGAACGCGAACCGCTTCGAGATCGCCTGACAGTGCTTGTTCTGTTCCCTCAGTAAAGCTCACGGGATCTTCGAGAAAAACGCCGGGTTTGGGAGGAATCGATGGACCGCTGTCGAAGTCAGAACGCGACACAAACCATCCCAAATCGAGAGACTCCTAGCGTGGCTCGGGTTGGAAGGATCCCCCGA
>DASQUW010000192.1:0-11066 GCA_035641075.1 Actinomycetota bacterium
TCCCGCAGGTGCCAGGTGGGCGTCGACGCGCCTCCCCAGGCTGTCCGCCTTGCGGTCCGAACTGAGCGGCTCGATCTCTCAACCTCCCCGGGGTCCAGCCAGCGTAGGGCGAGCAACCAGAACCTCTTTACCCCTGGAGTATAGGGGACGACCGCACGTAGGCTATTCGTCCTACGGTTGAGTGTCTAGCTGGATATGCCGGATCTGGGGTATTTCCCCTGAGCGATGGGGGTCTCAGGGGACGCCCTCACTTGCTGGGTGGATCGCGCAGGCAGCCGAGAGGGCAGGTCGGAGACGGCGAGAGCCACCCACAAGAAGATGATGGCACCGGTCGAAAAACTCTCGAAGGTGGAGCCCGTAATGCTACGCACCCCAAGCACCGTCAGGAGGAGGATGGGGGTGACCCATCCACTCCGGTGGCTCAGTGAGACGGCGCGCCACAGGGAGATGAGGTAGGCGGATCCCAGAAGACCGAGGCCGATCAGACCCGTACCCACGAGGGCCTCGATCCACGTTCCGTGGATGCCGCTCGTGAATGTGAATCCGAGCGGGGCGAGGACCTCGAACCGTGTTGCCGTAAGCAGACCTCGACCGATCAGCGGGGAAGACTCCCAGACGGGGAGCGCGTTCTGCCAGAACTCGATGCGCCCGGACAGCTCCTGGGCGCGTTCCAGCGTCTGGCCGCGCAGGAGGACGGGCTGCGCCTCGGTGAGGATCGAGGGTACGGCGATCAGGATGCTGGCGACGGCGCCTGTGAGGACGACCGCGTGAGCGATCCTCCGGCGAACGATCAGGAAGACGATGAGCGTGGCGGCGAGAGCCACGTACCCGGTTCGGTATTGGGCCACGATGAGCGTACCGATACCGGCGAGGGCCATGGCGTAGGCGAGTGGGAGCCGGAGACGGGGATGCCCCGGGCTTGAACGGGCCCTCCCCAGCGACCAGGCCGTGAGGATGACGCCGAGTGTCCCAACGCCGTTCGCCGCAAACGACGGATAGACGCCCTCGATCTGGAACCCCAGGGGTATCGTCGAGGTCGTTGCCTCCCGGATCGCCTCGCCCGGGAAGGCGACGACTCCGATCCACACCGAGGCCACCAGGGCAGCCATGAACCAGTAGAGGGTGGCCTCGATCCGGGGAACCGCTCTCTCTCCCAGGCTCTGCCTGGCGCCGAGGAACACGACGAGTCCCGCGGCGAGCTCCACGCCCCGGTAGGCGGTCAGGGCCGGGTTCACCGAGAGTGGAGCGCCGGCGAACACGACGAGCGCGTAGAGGATGTAGAGGCGGAATGGGAGCGTCGTGAGCCGCGCCCCGATCTGCCGCCCCGAGAGCAGCGCGAACAGTCCCAAGAGCCCGGCGATGAGTACGGCGGCGACCCGGAACTGGGCGGCCGGGTCGAGGGGGTTGACCGCGAGGTCGTCGGCCGAGCGGGAACGGAAGACGAGGGTGCTGAACAAGAGCAGCAGCAAGGGGATCTCCAGCGCGAGAGCCCCCGGTCCCACTCGTCGCGCCAGCAAGGCCCACGCGACGGGCGCACCGAGGGCCAGGCCGGCCATCCCCAGCACGAGGCCCTGCCGAGGCCCCCCGAGCGCCAGGGTCTTCCCTGCCCACCAGAGGAAGAGGCCCCCCGGCACGATCAGCAGCCACGCGATCCGCTGGGACGACTGCCGCCGAAGTGACTCTCTCGCTATCGGCGAGAGCTTCACGAGGACGCCTCCTTCCCTCTGGAGGCGCAACCTGATCTGCCGCGTGCCCCACAGCGCGGCGAGCACCAAGAGCGCGGCCACGAGCGCTCCCCCGACCGGGGCCGGTGGCTCCAGGATCGGGTCCTGGATCCTGCCTTCGAGGACGACGACCACCGCGATGGCGGCCAGGAGAGCGTTCCGCAGGAGCAGCAGTCGGTAGTCGCGGCCGGAGGCGGGTCCGAAGCAGGCACACTCAAGCTGATCGGTCCCCAGGATGATACGTGTTCGGACGATCGTCCCGGAGAAGATCGCGAGGAGGAGCAAGGAGAGCCAGGCGCCCCACCGCGCGCGCCCACTCACCGCCGCGACCAGGACCGCCAGCTCTGCCCAGGGAACGAGGAGGAGCCCGACTGCTCGAGGTCCCGGGGCGAGTCTGTAGGCGTACAGGGCCTTCCTCCACCGCTCCGGAGAGATCACCTTCGTGAGCCCAGCCCAGCCGAAGACCGCCCCCAGAAGGAGCGACGAGACCAGAACAAGCGATGAGGTTTGGGGGGACGACATTCCGTACCCTACCCCTGCTCCGAGCCGGATCTCTTCACCGCTCTCCGGGCCCGTCGCCACGCCAGGAACGCGGGGCCCAGGTGCCAGATGACCCAGAAGGGCCGCCACGCGCGGGCCACGGCGAGCCCGAGTGGCCCCCTTCGCGCGATCGGGGTCCACGTCCGCAGGTATGCCCTGGGAGGAAACATCTTGCGGAAGGCTAGAGCCACCCGACGCCGGAGGCCCGGTTCGTTGGCCATCCACTCAAGGCCGGCGGCGAGAGGAGGCGGTCCGCCGCTCATGCGAAGAGCGGCCTCCATCCGGAGCTCCGAGGGCAGGTTGAGTCTCCGGGCGAGCTCCCGCCCCTCCGGAAGGAGCCGAAGGCCGGCCGCAAAGCCCGGCGATGCGTTGAGGCGCGCTGCCAGCTCGGCGGCTTCCCGCCACACGTTGACCGGGACACGCTCGAGCGCTTTCGCGAGATCCCGACGGACCTTCTCCACCCTCGGGCCATCCTTGGCCGCGTGGAGGGCGAGAACGAGCGCCCGACCGGCGACGGTCAGAACCTCCACCTCGGCGCCCAGTACGTGCATCCGCTCCGTCCTCGAGGACAAGAGCTCCCACAGCTCCGCGTCGGAGACGCCGACGCCGACCAGGGTGTGGTGGAGGTCCACGTTGCCGGAGTCCTCCCGGAACCAGGTGCGAGCGTGCTTGGGCCAGTCTCCCTCGATGGAGTCGAACCCCGAGAGCCTGAACCCCCTCTCCGACAGGACGTTCTCGGCCCCGGTGATGTTCTCGGGAGCGACCATCAGATCGCAGTCAACGTAGGTACGGACGTCCTTCTCGTCGTACAGCCAGCGAGCCAGAGCGGGACCCTTGAGGAGGATGCATGGGATGCCCGCGGGCTCCAGAGCCCGGACCACCTCGGCCGTCACCCCATCCGCCATCATCGTCCGGGCGACGTCGCGAATGGATGACGGCGATTCGCGCTCAGGCCTCATGCCGGGGGCCGGACGGGGGCGGTGGCTCCGGCGAGTCATCGTCCTCGTGCGGGTGATCGACCTCTGCCAGCCCGCTCTCGACGGGGACCGATCGCTCCGAGTCCTGGACCGGTCGTTCGTTCGGGTGCACAGCCGGCGGAGGCGCATACGATCCGTAGTAGGCCGAGTACGCCCGAGACTTCGACGGATCGAACTTCGTGAGCACCGTGCCCACCACCCGGGCGTCCACCCCGTGAAGCCTGTGCAGAGCCTCATCGAGGACATCTCGCGTGACTCTGCTCGCGTCGGCAACGAGGATGGTGGCCTCCACGATCGGGGCCAATGAGAGCGCATCTGCGATCCCCAGGACAGGCGGCGAGTCGACGATCACGAAGTCGTAGACCTGGCGCAACTCGTTCAGCCGCTTCTGTATCGCGTCGGAGTCGAGGAGTTGGCCGGGGGTGGGTCCCATCCGACGACCGTCCGAAGCGGAGTCGCTCTCGGATACCACGCCGCCCCCTGGTGAGGTCTCATGTGCCGACCCGCTGGGGAGGACCCATAGGTTGGACATCCCTTCGACCGCCCTGGCGGCATCGAGGATACTCTCTTCTTCCCCGACGATCAGGTCGCTTACGCCGCGATCGTTGGTTACCGAGAGAAGCTCGTGCAGTCGGGGTCTGCGGAGATCCGCCGAGACCAGGATGACGGAGTAGCCCGCCAGCGCGAGCGCCGAGCCGAGGTTCGCGACAGTGGAGGTCTTGCCCTCCTTCTCACCTGCGCTGGTCACCATGACGGACTTCCAGCTCTCTCGGGACGCGATAACAGCGAGGCTCGTGGCCAGCGCCCGGTAAGCTTCGGACACCGGCGAGCCCGGGTCGAATCCGATGGGAAGGTTCGCGTCTCGGCGCCCGGGAGCCCGCGGCACGACTGTCAGGACGGGCAGGCCGGCGACCGCCTCCAACTCACCGCGGTCCCGAACCCTTCGATCCATCCGGTCCCGGATGAACGCCACACCGACGCCGAGCGACAGGCCGGCGAACAGGCCGAGCGCGCCGGTCCTCCCGTGGTTGGGACTGGAGGGTTCCGTCGGAGGGAAGGCGGGCTGGATGATCTCCCCGACGCGAACGTCTTCCGGGGCGATGAGGTCGTTGAGCCTGGCCTGAAGCGCCGCTCGCTGGGTAAGCAGGGTCGTGAACTCGAGCTGAAGCCCCTGGCGCTCCGCTTCGTTGGACGGGTCGTTTGGCGTGTTGAAAAGCGCCTTCTGCACGGTCTCGATCCGTTTGCTCAGAGCCTTGATCTCGTCCTCGACAGGCCCCCGAGCAACCCGGAGGTCCGCGGCGACCTCCTTCTGCCGGAACTCCAGATAGCCTTCGGCGAAGGCCCGGGCCGTGGCGGTGGCGGAGGCAGGCACGGGGGCGGACGAGCTGAACACGAGGGTGTCGGCTTCGCTAGCTTCGACGCTTATGCTGGACATCGCGGTCCCGCGCCCGGCCAGTCGCTCCGCGGCCAGCTCGGCCACGGCCGCCGAGGTGGCTACCCGCTGTTCCGTCTCCATGTTGACGAAGGTCTCCGACGAGGTCGGCCGTGTCGGGTCGAAGTTGACGGGACGCACCAGTACCTCGGCCTCGGATTCATAGATGGGGGTTTGCCGAAAGGAATAGGCCAGGGCGCTCCCCAGAACCACGCCGGTGACGACCAGCAGGGTCCTCCTCCGGACCCAGAGGATCCGGAGGAACTCGGCGAATCCCAGTGGCTCCCCCTCGGAGGGCATGTCTCAGGCCTTTCCAGTGTCCCGCTTTTTTCGAACTACATGGCGGGCGCTCCCCATCTTCCCATAATCGGTGATCGGCAAGCACGGTTCCGATCGCCGGACGGTATCGGCGAGCGGAGGCAGCCGCTACGATTGCGCTCATGGTGCTGGCACCGACAGCGCCCTCGCGGGGGCCGCGGGGGTAGCTCCCTTGCGTGTGCTGTTCGTACACCCGAGCTTCCCCGGCCAATTCGGGCACATCGCTCGCTACCTGGCCGACGAGGCAGGATGGGAATGCACGTTCGCATCCACGGCTGAACCCCATGAAGGGGAGCGCTGCATCAGGAAGATCCGGTATCGGCCGGACGAGAAGGTCGCGAAAAGCAAGCATTTCCTCACCCAGGACTTCCAGGATGAGGTTTCCCACGCGGCGGGTCTCCACGAGGCCCTGAAGTCGGTCGGCGCGAGTGTTCGGCCCGATCTGATCGTCGGGTACACGGGGTCCGGCTCAGGCCTTTTCCTGCGGGAGCTCTTCCCGGAGACACCGATCATCGGGTACGTGGAGTACTTCTTCCACCCCCACGGGTCGGCGATCGATTTCCGGCCCGACTTCCCTCCAGATGAGAGGGCGGTCCTGCGACACGTCCTCCGAAACGCCGGCCTCATGCTGCAGCTGGAAGACTGCACCGCCGGCTACACGCCCACGAGGTTCCAGCATGGCCTCCTGCCCGAGCCGTATCGCTCGAAGGTGCGGGTGATCCACGATGGGATCGAGACGGCGTTCTGGAAGCGGATCACCAGACCCTCCGGTTCGGGGGACCGACAGAGGATCGTGACCTACGCCGCCAGGGGCCTCGAGGCGATGCGCGGCTTCGACCTCTTCATGCGCGTGGCCCGAAGGATCCAGGAGGAGTACCCGAACGTTGCGTTCCTCGTGGCCGGGTCGGACGTGGTTCAGTACGGCTCGGACGAGGCCCACATCTCCGAGGACACCTTCAAGGAGCACGTCCTGGCCCATGACGACTTCGACCTCGAGAGGTTTCGATTCTTGGGATGGATCCCTCGCGGGGATCTTCTCCAGATCCTCAACCTGAGCGACCTGCACATCTATCTGACCGTCCCGTTCGTGCTCAGCTGGTCGCTCCTCAACGCGATGTCCTGCGGCTGCACGATCCTTGCCTCGGACACGGAGCCCGTACGGGAAGTCATCCGCCCCGGAGAGAATGGCCTGCTTCGAGACTTCTTCGACGTCGAGGGCCTGGCGGAGGCGGCGGTTCGCGTGCTGGAGGATCCAGAGGCTCACCGCGCCTTGGGCAGTGCGGCGCGGCAGACCGTCCTCGACCGATACAGTCTGGACGTTGTGATGCCGGAGATGCTCTCCTTCTACCGCGAGATCGCGTCGGCGGGAACGGCGTGAGGAGATCGGCGCATGACGGGGGCAGGCGCGGCGTCTGCTTCGGATACGAGGTGCGATCGGAGCTGCCCTTCGGGTACCTCCGGGCGGGCTCGGGTGAGCCCCTGCAGGTGCGGGAGGCGACCGAGCCGGGTCGATCCTCCCGGGGAGAGCCCATCATGCACTGGCATTCGGTGGGAGGACTGCCGCTCGAGGCCCGGTTGTTCGAGGAGGACAGCCGGTTCGCCTTCTGGATCGAGCCCCTCGGCTGGTTCGAGATCGATCCCGACGAACCCACCATCACCGTGCCGGCCGACGTGAACCCCATACTGCGGGAGCAGAGGATGTGGGGGGTCCCCACCGCGCTGTGCATGCTCGAGCGGGGCGATCTCCCGATCCACGCCTCCGCGGTGGACATCGATGGGTCTGCCGTGCTCTTCGGAGCGCCCGCTCACTTCGGGAAGACCACGCTTGCTGCCGCCTTCCTTCGGGCCGGGCACCGGGTGCTCTCCGAGGATCTCAGTTGCTGCCGCGCTTCACCATCTCCCTTGATCTTCCCGGGGCCGGCAGGTCTTCGGATCAGGCCCGACGTCTTTCGACAACTCGACTTCCCTGGGACCCGCGTGCTGGAGCAGGAGCCTCACAGGATCCATCTCGCAATCGACGAGGGTCGTCGAGGAGACGGCCTCCCCGTTCCCCTGAGGGCGGTGGTGCTCCTGCGCGAGACGAAGGATGATCTGCTGATGGAGCGCGTGCCGGCGGGGGAGGCAATGCGCGATGTATGGACCCTCGTCTTCAAGCTGCCGACCGACTCGGCGCGGGCGGCGAGCTTCGAGGCCATCGCCTCACTCCTCGCGCATGTCCCCGTCCACAATCTGCACCGCCCCCTTCGCATCGATCGTCTGCCCGACGTGATCGACCTCGTGGTAGATACCGTCTCTCAAGATGGGTGAGCCTACCGGTCCTCTGTCCCTCTCTCGGAAGATCGGGCTCGCGCTGCGCATCTGGAGGACTTTCCTCGCCGTCCACATCGGGCTGCGCCGTTACCCACTCCCACGACTCGTGGAGAGACTCGGTCGCGCTGGGCGGGGGAGGGAGTCGCTGCCTCCGGTCCATCTCGGCCGCATCGTCTGGCGGGTGCTTCGCCCCGTCAGGCCCCGATGTCTGATCTCTTCTTTGGTTCTCTATCGGCTCGTTGGGGTGGGCGACGGTCGGGCCCAGCTCGCCATCGGGCTGCCGGAGCACGTCCGGGACAAGGACGCCCACGCCTGGGTGGAGATCGACGGAAGAGACGTTGGACCGCCTCCCGGGCGAGGGACGCACGTCCCGCTCGCACGATACGGCTGATCGAACTCCTTGCTCAGGTTGGGTCCGGCGGCTCGAGCCGAACGAGATCCCGTTCGCTGAGGCTCTGCAGGAACTCCGACACGTCCTCCGCCAGACCGCTGGGTGCGCCATCCAGCCGTTCCCCCAGCTGCCCCACCAGGACGCCGAACGTGACCTCGGATTCAAGGAGGGTCCATATCAAGACGCCCACCTCATTCACCCCGTGGTAGGCGGTGGTCTCCAGATGCAGCACGACCCCCGTGCCATCCGCGAGCTCACGGAACACGGCCCGCTCGTTCCGCCGTATCCTCGTCCGCTCGTCCAGGATGAGGTTGGGAGCCAGCATATCCTCCCGTCAGTAGAGGCCGAGGGTCCCCTTGCGACGCTCGCGCTTGAGCGCCATGCGGAACGAGAGGATGCCGATCGAGAGGGTTACGGCTGCGATTGGGAGGAGGAGCAGGGCCTTGGGGAGGACGTCCAGCACGCCCGCGTGGCCGAGCAGCGCTTCCCTCGTGGCCTGGAGGGCGATCGTGATCGGGTTGACGGCCGCGAGGGACTGGATCCAGCCGGGGAGCACCTCGAGCGGGAAATACGTGCTCGAGGTGATGGTGAGGAGCAGGATCACGAACCCCGTGACGCCGACACCCCGCCTGAACGCGAGGACCGCCGCCGAGCTGATCATCCCGAGACCCCAGACGGCGGGGATGAACGCAAGGAGCACGACGACGGCCGCTCCGACTCCGCCGATCGCGAAGTTGGCGTCGAGGAGAAGGGCGATGAGCGCGAGGAAGATGAAGGTGCGGACCGGCACGTAGAGGAGATCGTACATCACCGACCCGAGCTGGAGTGTGGCCAACGAGATGGGCGTCATGAGAAGAGCTTCGAGGGTGCCCATCAGCTGCTCGTTCCGCATCGCGCTGATCAATCGGTTCAGCGCTATCTGCATGAAGGCGGCGAGCGCGATCCCCACCGAAACGAACTCGATGTACGAGACCCGCGACCCGCCGAAGCTGGGGAGGCTCTCGGGGTCCACGATCTTCCCGACGAAGTAGAAGAGGGCCACCTGGATCCCGAGATTCGCCCAGTCGGTGAAGAACGCCATTCGATAGCTCCAGGCGACGAGGAAATCCCGCCGGACGAACGCCGGGACCTTGCGTGCCTCCTCCCAGAGGACCCATCGGCTCTCCGGGCGCAAGGGGGCCTGGGGAAGAGCCGCCTCGCTCACGATCCCTCTTCCCCGGTGAGATGGAGGAAGGCCTCTTCGATGCCGGATCGCTCCTCCCGGCAGTCGAGGACGACGAGGTCCGACCCGGTCAGCTTCGAGATCGCCTCGCCCAGGGTGGCCCCGTCTCGCAGCCCGAGGAGGTAGTGCTCTGCGTCCGGATCCGCCGCCGGCCTCAGGGTCCCGATCTCCCCAACAGCCGCCTGAGCCGCCTCAAGCACCGCGGCGCCACTCTCCCGGAGGCTTCTCAGGTGTATCAGGTGCGTGCGCGTAGCCCGTGTGGCCATGAACTCCGGCACGGTTCCCGCGAAGCGGACCCGCCCCTTGTGCAGGAGAGTGAGCCGGTCGGCGAGGTCTCGGATCTCGTCGACTCGCTGTGTCGCCCAGATGATCGCCGACCCCCTGGCCGCCGCGGACCTGGCGAGGTCCTTGATCCTTCGGGCCCCGTCGGGGTCGAGGTCGTGGGTTGCCTCATCGACCAGGAGCACCGGGGGATCCATGATGATCGCCCTCGCGACGGAGAGGCGCTTCTGCATCCCGTGGGAGTAGACGCCGACCTGCCTTCTCTCGGCCTCCTCCAGGTGCACGGCCCGAAGGCACTCCCAGGCTCGACGACCCGCATCGCTCCGACGCAGCCCGTGCATGCGGCCGAAGAAGATGAGGTTCTCCAGCCCGGAGATCCTCAGGTAGAAGGAGCGATCTCCGGACGGAACCAGTCCGATCCTCTGGCGGTCCCGCCGGCTCCGGAAGCCGGTCGATGTCGACCCCAGGAGCTGAACCTCGCCTTCCGCGGGCTCGACGAGCCCAGCGAAAATCCGCAGCAGCGTCGTCTTCCCCGCGCCGTTGGGGCCGAGGAGGGCATGGATCTCGCCCGGCCGGACGCCGAGCGAGACGTCGCGCAACGCCCAGGTCGCCCCGAACCGGCGAGATACGCCTCGCAGCCCGATGGCCAGAGCATCGGACGCCGTCCTCTCCGGATCTTCCAGGAGTGAGGTCTTGGGGACTGGGGGCGCCATGATCGTCACTCCCACAGGGCCAAGAAGGCATGGGACTTGGCCAGATCGATGGCCAGCTTGTAGTCCCGGATGGTGAGGTCCTCCCGGTACAGGTGTTCCGCCAGGCGCTCGTAGTCGACCCCGCGGATCCGGTGGGCGGGGTGGATGAGGAGCTTTCGGAGCACGGGGTAGTCGATGGAGCCGAGGAGATGCTCGTTGAAGTACGTCTTGTCCAGGCGGTCGAGGATCGGGTTGGGCACCTTTCCCCGCAAGAGGCTCCGCTCGAACGTCTTCGCGTTTCGGTCGGGGAACTTCACCTGGGCCGGCAGGGTGAGCAGGAACTCGACGAGATCGACATCCACCCAGGGGCGACGCACCCTCACCCCGGTCGCCGACTGGACGATGGCATCGGCCTCGACCCCGATGCCGGGGCCCACGAAGAAGGACGTCTGCTCTCGCCTCCACCGCTCTCGCGGATGGACGAACCACCGCCGAGCGTTCACCTCGAGGAACAGGCTGTGGTCGATCCAATCCGCCAACTCCACGTCGCCGAGGTTGCGGCCGCTGCGCTCGCGGGCACGGAGTACCCGGCCGGGGAGGAAGGGGGAGATGAGCCCCTTGAGGAGGGGCTTCCAGGGCGTCCCCGCGGCCCGGCGGTGGTGGATCTGGAGGGCGAGCGCGCGGAACTGCCGACGGAGGAGGAGGTGAGCGGTGATCCCCTCCGTTCTGGCGAGCAAGAACTCGACGAAGTTGCCGTCGAGGATGTTGCGAGCGCCCAGGCGGCGAGCGTGTCGGTAGTACTCCTCGGCCTCACCGGGAGAGTTCACGGGGCTCGGGCCGTCGCAGAGGCGAACCCACTCCGCGATCCGCGTGAGCGGGCCCGCCTCGGGTGTATATGTGTGCAGCGGCATACCGAGAGCCTCGGCAGTCAGCTTGATGTACATGCTCTCGTCGGAAGACGGCACGTCGGGGAAGACCATCGAGAGCGCGGGGAGCGGTCGGCCCGTCATCTCCGTGTGGCGGGGCGCCGCGTATGCGGCCACGCCGGGGGAGTCCACCCCTCCGCTGAGCGAGACAACGTCGCTGCCGGTGAGCATGCGCGCCGCGGACTGAAACATCAGCTCATCGAAGCGCTCCTGGATCTCCTCGGATGAGAGGCGGGCCGTCTCCAACAGCGA
>DASQUW010000193.1:0-2462 GCA_035641075.1 Actinomycetota bacterium
ACCGCGACTCTGGCGACCTGGTACGTCGACGACGTCGAGCAGATGGTCGACGAGCTGACCTCGAACGGCGTGACCTTCGAGCAATACGAAGGCGTGCTCGAGAGCGGTTTTGATTACGGAACCGACGAGAGGGGGATCTCAGCCCGCGCCGGCGGCGGCAAAGTCGCCTGGTTCAAGGACCGCGACGGGAACATCTTTTCGATCGAGGGTGATCGCTAAAACACTCTAATCATCGCGAGATGACGACCGAGAGGGAGCGGCTATCGATCGGTATCGCCCTCTTCGACGGCGCCGAGGAGCTCGACTGGGCGGGCCCGTGGGAGGTCCTGGCCTATTGGGCCCACCGCTATCCCGAGGACAGCGTCGAGGTCTTCACGGTCGCTCGGGACAACTCTCGTCCGATCGAGTGCGCCAAGGGGCTGCGCGTCCTGGCGGACCACTCGTGGCAGACGGCTCCCCCGATCGACGTGCTCGTGTTCCCGGGCGGCCAAGGTACGCGCACGCTGGTCGGCGACGAGGAGGTCCGTGCATGGGTTCGCTCGGTCCACCAGCGCGCCCGTCTCACCACCTCGGTCTGCACCGGAGCGTTCGTCCTGGCGGATGCCGGCCTGCTGAAGGGACGCCCCGCCACCACCCACTGGGATGACTTCGACGAGCTCCTCCAGATCGACGGCACGATTGAGGCCAGGCCGCAGGATCGATTCGTCGACGAGGGGGACATCATCACCTCGGCGGGGATCTCCGCGGGGATCGACATGGCCCTCCACCTGATCGCCCGGCTCCACTCCGAGGAACGGGCCCGCGAGATCAAGCGAAGGATTCAGTACGAGCCGGACCCGCCCGTCTAGTCACGCTCCTTCGGGGCAAAGGACGTGATGACCGAGACCGCGCCATGGACCGTGATCGAGGCGCCGCTGGACTGTTCGGGCACGTCTCGGGGAGAGGAGCGGGCTCCTGCGGCGCTCCGCCAGGCGGCCCTTCTCCAGCGGGTCGGCGGCGACGCCAGCATCGAGGCGGAGGCGCGGATCCGCTCCTCCGATCGGGACCCGGTGACCGGAGTGATCGGCGCCGACGAGATCCGCCGGGCATCGAGGGCCATCGGAGCGGCGGTGCGCGACGTCCTCACGGAAGGACGCCGTCCGCTCCTCGTGGGTGGCGACTGCACCCTGCTCCTTGGGGTGTACCTGGGCCTCCCGGCGAGGTTGCGGGCTCTGGTTCGTCGACGGTCACGCCGACTTCCTCGACGGAGAGTCCTCCCCGAACGGAGAGGCGGCCGACATGGACCTTGCCATCCTCACCGGCCACGGTCCAACTGAACTGTTGGGAACTCGCGGGCCGGTCGTGGACCCGGCCTCCGTGGTTCTGCTCGGGCACCGCCCCGACCACCTCAGCCCTGACGTCGCGGCCGAGAACGCCAGGATCGATGCAGCCATCCGTGCCCATACCGCCGAGGAGATCCGCGAACGAGGTGTCGAGTCCGCGGGTCAGGAGATCGCAGCGGAGGAGCCCGGCCGGCCAACCTGGCTCCATGTCGACCTCGACGTCCTGGACGAGCAGGCTCTGCCAGCCGTGACCTATCCGCAGCCTCTGGGCCTGGACTGGGACGAGTTCGTGGCCCTCTTGCGCCCCCTCGCCGACGCCGAGGGTGTGCTCGGCGTGTCCGTGGCGGACTTCAACCCTGATCTCGATCCCGACGGGGAGTGGGCGAGGCGTGTGGTCAACGCCCTCGCAACAGTGCTCACCTAGGGCCGGGGCGACTAAATAACTCGAGGTGAGGCCCCAAGTTTTCAGGGAGGTTTGCATGCAGGCTCGAGGCCCGAGGCTGAGTGTGGACCGAATTCTGGTGGCCAAATGGTGGCTGACTCAGATGATTCGAGGTGATCTCAGAGCTCGGACAACGGGGTCTCCTGATCCTGACTTGAGCACTGCCGGTCGTCGGGCACCGTCAGTGCCTGCCCACCGTCGAGCCGGGCGGCCACTCCCGGAGGCTTGCCTTGTTGCAAACCATTTGCAAACGAACCACGCGGACTTCGGAGGCTCGGAACTCATAACCCAGAGGTCGCTGGTTCAAATCCAGCCCGCGCAACGAAGCACAAAAGCCCAGGTCAGAGGGCAGTTTCCGGGGGCCGCGCCGAGCAGCCGGATCTGCTAACGAAAACCCAGCGAGGTTCGGTTGATCGTTGGATCCGCAAACCCGCAGGTAGATGGCCATCTCGCGCTCTCTGGGTTGTCCGGGCCGATAACCCAGAGTGCGAAGCAAACCCGCAGGTCAAGGGGCCGGCATAAGTCGCTGCAAACCATTTGCAAACGCGCGGTAGAGCCCGTTCACTACGGGCCGGTCCACAACCGAGCAGGGCTCCGGGGATGCCTAGTTCGTGGCTCGACCAGGTGGACGTGTTGGCTCGGCGCCTACCGCAGGGCGGTTCACTCCGGTCTCGTAGGCGAGGATGACCGCTTGCACC
>DASQUW010000194.1:0-4647 GCA_035641075.1 Actinomycetota bacterium
CGCTGGACCGGAGCGGTGGGGGACGCCAGGCCGGGCGGGCCCCCCATCCGAGCCGACATGCCCTTCTTCATCGCCAGCG
Source organism: Actinomycetota bacterium (assembly GCA_035641075.1). Classification (GTDB taxonomy): domain Bacteria; phylum Actinomycetota; class UBA4738; order UBA4738; family CALAEC01; genus DASQUW01. Next base: position 80 of record DASQUW010000194.1, read on the forward strand.
TCACCAAGCTCTACATCGCCACGGTGGTGATGAAGCTGCACGAGGGAGGCCAGGTCCGCCTCGGCGACCCCATCTCCACCTACCTCTCGGGGGAGCTGACGAAGGGCCTCCACCGGCTCGGAGGCGTCGACCGCACCGAGGAGATCACCGTCCGCCACCTGCTCGGCCACGCGTCGGGCCTCCCGGACTACCTCGAGGAGCGCCCCCGCGGGGGCCGCAGTCTCTTGGAGCGCGTGGTGGAGGAAGGCGACACGGCATGGGACATCCACGACATCGTGAGGATCGTCCGGGGTCTCAGGCCCCACTTCCCGCCCCAGCCACTCCAGGAGGGTCGGCACAGGATCCGCTACTCGGATACGAACTTCCTGTTGCTGATCGCGGTGATCGAGGCCGTCACGGGGCGGCGCCAGCACGAGGCGTTCGAGCATCTGCTCTTCAGGCCGCTCCACCTCGGACACACGTGGCTGCCCGGCCACTCCGAGCCACTGGACCCCACCGGGGATCCAGCCACGGTCTGGTACCGGGACCGACCGCTCCACATCCCACAGGCGATGTCGTCGTTCCGGGACCTCTACAGCACCCTCGACGACACGATCGCCTTCCTCCGGGCGCTGGTGCGGGGTGAGGTCTTCGAGGATCCGGCCACGCTGGATCTCATGACGTCGGGGTGGATGCGGTTCGGCTTTCCGAGGGACATGGCGGCCCTGCGCGCGCCCGGATGGCCGATCCGGTACGGGCTCGGGATGATGCGCTTCCGGTTCCGGATCCCGAGGGTTCGGACGCCGGGTGGCGAGGTGCCGGAGCTGATCGGTCACTCCGGATCGACGGGCTCCTGGCTGTTCCGGTGTCCGCAGCTCGACCTGTTCCTCTCGGGCACCGTGGACCAGGCCACGGCCGGTGCCGTACCCTTCCGGTTCCTCCCGAGGCTCCTCCGCTTGGTCGGAAGGGCTGCCGCGTAGAAAGTGCACGGACGGCACCCCCGCCCGGCCCCCAGAAGCAGGAAGCACGATGAGTTTGGAGACGCCTGAACTCCAGGTGTTCCGGTGCCGTCCAACGGGTGGGAATGCCTCTCTGGGAGGAGGGAGCGTACAGGCGCTCCGCTAGCGTCACCCCGGGTGGGCCGGCGCCCGGACGGCGAAGGCCCGCGGCAGCAAGCGCCTCGCCGGCCTCAGCGCTCAGTGCCGTTCGACCGGAGCGCCGATGCTCGGCCACGGCTCATTCGCGTAACCCTGCGTCAGATCTGCGGCGTGCGATGGGGCGTCCGGGAGAGCCGGCACGGTGATCGGATCCGGTGAGCAGCCGACTAACCTGGTGGTGGATGGCCTCGGGGTGTAGGACGGAAGCATGGCTGAGTTCGAACGGACGGCACTCGTGTCCGCCGATCCCAAGGCGGTGTTCGGTGTTCTGGCGAATCCCCGCGTGACCGCCAGCTGGTCGCACGGTCGGCTGCCCCTGCAGACGGAGGGCGAGGGCACTGGGGCCGCGGATGGCACCCACGAGGCGGTTCTCTCGACGTCGCCTGAGCAGATGAGGGTCGAATGGACCAGCCCCAGTCGCGGCTACGCAGGCTGGGCGCAGGTATCCGAGCGACGTGGCATGGGCGCCGAGGTGACGATCCACCTCTCCCTCACCGGCGATCTGGAGCCCGGGTCTTCTCAGGACGCCGAGCGCGTGATCGAGGAGTTAGATTCTGCGCTCGACGGCCTCTGCGTCCGTATGGAGGGCGGCGGGTCCTGATCCGTTGGTTCGCCCGCCCAGCCGGGGCGATCGCCTGGGCCGCCTTGCTGCTCGTCGCGATCGGCGGCCCCGAGGACCCATGGTTTGCTGGTTGGACTGCGCCGAAGTCCGTGTCCGTGGAACCAGCCGCATCTCCGAGCGTCCCGCCCGAACCGGCCGCACCGGCACCTGCCCCGCCGGATCCCACGCCCCCGCCGGCCGCCGCGCCACCGCCGGTGGACCCCGTTCCCCTGACGCCGGCCGATCCCATTCGACTGCACATTCCAGCTCTGAACGTCGACGCTCCCGTCTTCCCGATCGCCATGACGGCGGACCGGCAGCTGATTCCTCCCCGCGATCCGCGCGCCATCGGATGGTGGCAGGAAGGTGCGCAGCCCGGCGCCAGCGAGGGCGGCGCCGTCTTGGTCGGACACACGGTTCACATCGGTGGAGGAGCGCTCGACGACCTTCAGGACCTCCGCCCAGGGGATCCGGTCGTCGTGGACACGGCTCCCGGCCGGTTGCCCTACGTGGTCGACAGCGTTGTGATCTATCCAAAGGCATCGCTTGCCGAGCATGCACACGAGGTTTTCGCACAGACCGGTCCAGGTCGGCTCGTGGTGATCACCTGCGAGGACTGGAACGGCCAGACGTACGACAGCAACACGGTGGTCTTCGCGTCAGGCACCTGAGATCGGCCGATCCGCTGACAGTAAGCCCTTGATCGGCAGAACGGCAGGAACAACGAGCCCATCATCCTCCGCGACCTGCGGAAACGCGGTGGCGACGAGCTGTTCTTCCTGCCGTTGTGCCGATCATGCGCCCCCTTATTCGATGTCCGGGCGGGCGGTTTCCGATGTGGAGCGTTCGGTGCCGCCCTGGTCGAGGCGGAACGGCGGATAGGTGTCTGTCATGAGCGCTACATACGCGGCCACCCGAAGGCCCCACCGGTTCATGCCCATGATCAAGTCGTAGAGACCGCGTGGGTAGCGGGCCGTGAACAGTAGGGCGATGGCGGCGATCAAGACACAGAGCATGATCAGCCCTCCCCATGGCGAATCCCAGCCCCAACCCCAGCCCCCGTCCCAGCCCCAGTCCCAGTCCCGGTCCCGCCTGTCGTCCCCGTTCCACCTGCTCCAGTTCCCCCCTCCGCCGCCGCCGATGAACACGGCGACGATGAGGTAGTGCGGGATGGCGAGCAGCCACCACTTCACCAGCACCAGCCCACGGGACAGCGTCTCTGGATACTCCACGGTGAGCCCCGCCGGGTAGGCGGGATCGTCGGCGAGGGAGAACGGCGGATACTTGTCGGTGCCGAGCGCGTTGTAGGTGTAATAGCCGACCCGCCACGTCCAGCGCAGGACCCCGACGTTGAAGTCGAACAACCCCTGTGGATAACGACCGGTGAACAGGATCGCGAAGAACGAGATGACCCAGACCACGATGAACGCGATCCAGAGGAAGACCAAGATGATGAAGTGCGGGATGGCGAGCAGCCACTTCACCAGCCACAGCCCACGTCACAGCGGTTCGTCGAGCTGCGCTCGTACGGTAACGGGGCTTTCGTTCACGGCTTTCCTCCGCTCTTCTGATGCCAGCGAGTGAGTCTGGTCCGACGGTAGGCCCTTCCGGATAGATGGTCACAGGTTTTCGATCACGATGACGATGGCGCGCCGTGATCGAGGGCGCCAGTTACCCGATGTCGCGACCATGGAAAAGATCACGACAGCGTGGGAGCGTTGTCAGCGGGTCCGTAACCTCCCAGCAATCGCATCGCCTTACCGTCGCGGCATGGAGCACCTGATGACAGAGCGCAAGCCGATCGACTGCTGGCTCGCCGACATGGATGGCGTTCTCGTCCACGAGGGTCATGTCGTGCGGGGTGCGGACGAGTTCGTCTCGCGGCTGGCCGCCTCGGGTAAGCGGTTCCTCGTTCTCACCAACAACTCCAGCTACACGCCGCGCGACCTGCGCGCGCGGCTTCTCACGGCCGGTATCGACGTCCCCGAGCCGGCGATCTGGACGTCCGCCCTGGCCACGGCGCAGTTTCTCGACGACCAGGCCCCGCGCGGCAGCGCGTACGTCATCGGCGAGGCGGGTCTGCTCACTGGGCTTCACGACATCGGGTACGTCCTCACGGACACTGCCCCCGACTACGTCGTGCTGGGCGAGACCCGGACGTACTCGTTCGAGGCGATCACCAAGGCGATCCGGCTGGTCGAGAACGGGTCCCGCTTCATCGCCACGAACCCGGATCCCACAGGCCCTTCGCTGGAAGGGTCATTGCCCGCCTGCGGAGCGGTGGCAGCGCTGATCACCCGAGCCACGGGCGTCGAGCCCTATTTCGTCGGCAAGCCGAACCCGCTGATGATGCGTAGCGCCCTCAACCGCCTGGAGGCGCACAGCGAGACGACCATCATCATCGGCGACCGCATGGACACCGACATCATCTCCGGCATCGAGGCCGGACTCGAGACGGTGCTCGTGCTGACCGGGGTGACCCGCCGAGAGGAGGTGGAGCGGTTCCCGTACCAGCCGAGCCGCATCGTTGACTCGGTTGCCGACCTGATGGGCCTCATCGACGCGCCACGGACGGCGGCAAAGGGACATCGTTTGCGGTGATCCGCACATCGGCACGACCGCGATCAACGCGGCAGAACAGGACGCTTGATCAAGGTCCGGCGATCACGCCCGATAGGGCCGCGGCGCGAAAGTCTGACCCAGGCTGAGCCGTCGAACGGCGCGCAACATGCGGTTGGTCGCGAGCACGTGAGCACGGGTGCCGATGACCAGGACTCGGTAGATCCGGCCATGGGGTCCGGGAAACACCGCGTAGGTCTTCGCGCGTAGCT
>DASQUW010000195.1:0-6600 GCA_035641075.1 Actinomycetota bacterium
TTCATCGACCATGGTCACCTGATCTGCGGGAGCAACCAGACCCGCGGGCTTCAGCACCGGCCTTCCCTCAACGAGGATGCGACCAGCCAGGATAGCGTCGGCGGCCTGGCCCTGCGTCCGAGCGAGCCCCCTGCGGACCAGCTCCAAGTCGAGGCGGCGTCTCACTTCTTGCCTGATGCCCGTTTCGAGGTGGTCCTCGTCTTCCCCTCCAGGGACCTGACCCGCTTTCTCAGCGACTCCATCTCACTCTTCGTGGCGAAGCCGAGGGCTCCGACCTGTTTCTTGACCTCCCGCTGAACCATCCCAGTCAGACGAACTCTGTTCTTATTCGACCATTCGGCAAGATCCTTGGCGATCTTGGTGGCCTGTTCCTTTCCCGCCTCCCCCCGCTTGACCAGGCTTCTCGCCAGCTCCTCGGCGCGCTTCGATGAGAGCGCGCCAATCCCCGCCTCGACGTATTTTCGAACGGTATCCAACATGGGCATCCTCCTCTCGCCCCCGTACGGGCTCAGGCCCAAGGATAACAATCGCCGGGTGGGCGTCCCGGTATAATCCCTCCCTCGTGATCCCGCTCCGAGACGCGAACCCCACCCGACGCACGCCGTACGTCACCCTTGCGATCATCGCGCTGAACCTCCTCGCGTTCTTTCTGTGGCAGCCGGTTACCGACGCCGGGGAGCCGACGAACGTCGTCGCCTTTGGACAGCGATTGACACGGGGTGAACTGTTCAGTTTCTGCCACGGCGCCATCCCCGAGGAAGTCTCGGACTTCGAACCCATCCCCGACCTCGATCGCGTCTGTGGGGGAAAGTCGGTCCTGGAGTCCATCTTCACGTCCATGTTCATGCACGGGGGATTGCTGCACATCGCCGGAAACATGCTGTACCTGTGGGTATTCGGAAACAACGTCGAAGACCGGATGGGACGCGTCGCCTTCATCCTTTTCTATCTCGCCGCGGGCGTCGTCGCCGTGTACAGCCAGGTGCTCACCGACCCCCACTCTCCGATCCCGCTGATCGGTGCATCCGGAGCCATCGCCGGGACCCTCGGCGCCTACCTCGTGATGTTTCCGCACGCTCGGGTTCTCACCCTCGTTCCGATCTTCTTCTTCCTTCAGGTGGCCGAACTTTCCGCGGTGATCGTGCTGGGGTTCTGGTTCGTGCTTCAGGCGCTCCAGGGTGTGGGAAGCCTCGGGGGTCAAGTCGGTGGCGTGGCCTGGTGGGCGCACATCGGCGGGTTCGCGTTCGGGGCCATCGTCGCGCTTCTGTTCTACCGACGCCGGCGAGAACCGGAGCGCCTTTCCCCTCTCGATTACTGACGGAGCGTCCTGCGCATGGCCACCGCGGTGGTGGCGCACTCACGAGCGAGCTCCAGGATCCATCCGGGCATGCCGCCCCGATCGGCGGGCCCGAAGCCAAGCTTCGAGAAGAACCCAGATGCACCCTCGGTCAGGAGGAAGCATCGAGCGGCCCCCCGGCGCCTGACGGCCCCGATAGCGGCCGCCACGATGAGCGTTCCGAGTCCGAGCCCCTGATCGCCCGGTCGAACGACCACGGAGTGGAGGTAGGCGTCCTCGCCCTGGGCCCGAGCGGACGCCGCGGCCGTGACGGCATCGTCGGCCGCGACGCCAACGAATGACTCGCCGGCCTCGGACCTTCCGCTCGCCGGTTCGGTCAATCCGGCCTCCTTCACCAGGGCCCGGATCGCTTCCTCGTCTGCCGGCACGGCGGCACGGATTCTGACGTCGGGGCGTGGCACCGACAGCCGAGAGAGGTCCTCGAGGATCGCCACCGGAAGGGAGTCGTGGTCGAGGAGGTGAGCGAGCTCGGCCGCACCGGAAAGCACCAGGGCTGCATCGAGCCCCGCCGCCGAGGCTCCCGCGATATCGGTCTCGAGTCGGTCTCCAACCACGAGAGCGTTTCTCGTTCCCGCCCTCTCCAACGCCGCATCGAACAACGGTCGGTGGGGCTTGCCGACCACGGTGGCCGTCGTGCCGGTGGTCTCCTGGATCGCGGCGAGCAGCGCCCCGGTGCCGGGCCACAGCTCTCCTCCCGGGGCGGGATAGGAGGCATCGGCATTCGTGGCCACGAGATGTGCTCCCCGTTGGACCAACACCGAAGCGACACGGAGCGAGGCGTAGTTGGCGTGACGGTCCCACCCGACGACGACCGCGTCGGCTCGATCTGGTTCGCCCTCGAGGAGGGTCATGCCTCCTTCCTTGAGAGCGGCCCGGACGCCCTCCTCCCCCAATGCAAACACCGTCCCTCCCGAACCGATCAGATCCTTCACGAGCGGAACCGCCGCTTGGGCGGAGGTCACCACCTCATCGGAGGAGGCCGGTACGCTCAGAGAGTCGAGAGCCTCCGCCACTGCCTGCGGAGTTCGGGCCGAGTTGTTCGTGATGAACACCACCCGCCGCCCGCGTCGTCTGAGGTCCTCCACGGCCTCTCCCGCGCCGGCGATGGGGACATCCCCCCGGTACACCACGCCGTCCAGATCGAGGAGGAACGCTTCGTATCGGTCGGCCAGGGAGGCGATGGGAGCCGTCATCGGTCGGGAGGCTGAGCGATTCCGGGTCACTTGAGGAGAGCCGGAGGGATGCCCGGCCTCACCCGGTCAGTTGAGACAGCGCGGCTCGATACTCATCGCGGGGAGACATCGCCACGGCCAGTTTCAGGTGCGCGATGGCCCTGGTTCGCTGTCCGGTGCGCGCACAGGTCAGCCCCAGTGCGTAGTGTGCGTAGTCGTTCACCGGGTCGATGGCCACCGCCTTGGCGAATTCTCTTCGGGCCCGGGCCCATCGGCCGGTCATGTACAGCGCCCGGCCCAGAGCCTCACGGATCGACCCTTTCTCGGGCTCGACCAGCTTGGCCCGCTCGAGCAGCATCACGGCTTGATGGGGGTGCCCCCCAGCCAGGAACTGGGATCCACGTGACAGCAGTTGGTAGGCAGATTCGCTCATCTTCGGTCGTTGTTCTATACAGGCTCCGTGCCGACGATCTCCCCTTTCGATGGACTTCTGTACGACCCGGCCAGGGTCGGCGACCTGGCGGCCGTCACGGCCCCTCCGTACGATGTCATCCTTCCGCACGACCTGGCCCGATATCACCGAGCCAGCCCGCACAACATCGCCCGGGTCGACCTTGGTGTGGATGAAGGACCGCACCACAAGTATACCCACGCCGGGAAACTCCTTCGTCAGTGGCGGGGGGAGGGCACCCTGGTTCCGGTAGGGCACCCCGCCGTGTACCCCTACGAGATGCGTTTCACATACAGGGCAAGGGAACGCCGGGTCAGGGGCTTGATCCTCGAGGTCTCTCTGGAACCGTGGGGAAGCCAGATCGTCCCCCACGAGAGGACCATGGCCGGTCCTGTAGAGGACCGCTTGGCGCACCTGAGGGCCACGGCTGCGAACCTCTCCCCCATCTATGCGGTGTGCGCTGGACCGAGCGAAACACAGGCCGCACTCCTTGATCATGCCGAATCACACTCGCCGGATCGCGAGCTGGTTGACGAGGAAGGCGTCCGGCATCGGCTCTGGGTCGTCCCGAACGGGGACCGGATTGACATGGATGAGCTGTCCGGTTGGTACCGAGAGCAGACGCTCCTTATCGCTGATGGTCACCACCGATACCAAACGGCCCTGGCCCATCAGAAGGAGAGGCGAGCCTCCGGCGGAGCCGGGCCGTGGGATGGGGTCATGATGCTCGTGGTCGACTCCGCAGCGGAGGATCCGCCGGTGCTGCCCATCCACCGGGTGGTGGCCGTCGATCCGCTGCCGGAGATCCCCGGTGATCGGGTTCGCGATCTTGGTGAAATCCTCTCCTGGCTCGCCGACGACGACCTCCGCTTCGCGGCGGCGGTCCGCCGGAATGGAGAGCTTGTCCACCTAGTAGGCCGGCTGGAGGGGGACCCTCCCACGGTGAGCGCCCTTCACCTCAGCGTGCTCGATCCGATGCCCGGGGTTCGCGAGCTCGGCTTCGTGCAGGACCCGGCCCTCGCCGAGGAGATGGTTCACACCGGCCGATTCGACCTGGCGTTCTTCCTTCCACCCGCGCGAATCGAGTACGTTCGGGCGGTGGCGGAACAAGGGGGGCAGCTTCCCCAGAAGTCGACGTACTTCTGGCCGAAGCCGCGAACCGGCATGGTGATCCGCCCGCTCGCCTGAGCCGGAGGATTGGGCCTCCCGCACCTATTCTGTTTGCAGTTCGTCCAGTTTCTTCACTTCGCTGGCTACCACCTCCGTGACGGATCTGCCGCCTCCCTGTCCCCGGAAGAACCTTCGAACCAGGTGGCCTCGGACCATGACCGTGTCGCCCTTTGTCAGGCGCTCACAGCCTTTCCGGGCTCCCCGATCCCAGGCCGCCACCGGGAGAGGGAGAACCCGCTTACCGGCCTCGGGAACCTGGAGGCGGAGCTTGGCCACCGTGTCGCCGGAGGGCATCTCGGCGAACTCTGGGTCCGCAGAGAGTCGTCCGGCGAGCACAACCACATTTACCGTGACCATGTGCCCACCCCCCTTTGGATCGACCCTAGCAACGACCACTGACATTCGGGGCCCGTGGGTAGACTTCTTCCGTGGCCGAACCGTTCGAGGCGGCGCCGGGGATCCGGGGGATCGACACGCTCATGTGCGGGCGAGAGAAGGCAACGTCGGCCTATCTTGTGGAAGCGGACGAGCCGGCGCTCGTCGAGACGGGCCCGACGACATCGGTGCCCGCGGTCCTCGAGGGCCTCACCGCGCTGGGTGTCGGGGCCGGCGATCTGGCTCACATCGTCGTCACGCACATCCATCTGGACCACGCGGGTGGCGCGGGCGCTCTCGCCCCCCATTTCCCCGGAGCCACGGTTTGGGTGCACGAGCGAGGCGCGCCTCATCTCGTGGACCCAACGAAGCTCGTCGCCTCTGCCGCTCGGATCTATGGGGAGGAGGCACTGCACGAGTTGTTCGGGCCCGTCGAACCGGTCCCCCAGGAGCGTGTTCGACCTCTCACCGATGGAGAGACGGTGCCACTCGGGAACCGAAGCATCGAAGCCGTGTACACCCCCGGCCATGCGAGCCACCACGTGTGCCTTCTGGACGACGCCACGAGGTCGATCTTCGTGGGCGATGCGCTCGGCGTGTTCCTCCCGGACGTGCGCATCCTTCGCCCGGCGACCCCACCTCCCGAGTTCGACCTCGAGTTAGCGGTGGAAAGCATCCGGCTCGTCGCGGAGCGCGATCCCTCCCGATTGCTCTTCAGCCACTTCGGGCCCGCCGATGAGGTGACCGAGCTGTGCCGTCTGGCCACCCAGAGGATCAGGGGGTGGGCAGAGATCGTGGAACAGGCTCTGACCGAGACGGAGGACGTCGCCGAGGTGGTCCGAATACTCAGGGAACGCACGGCGGGGGAGATGGACCCGGCTTCCGGCCCCGAGGCCGGGCAGGTTCGGGACCGATACGAGGTCCTGTCGAGCTACGAGATGAATGCGCTGGGGCTGATGCGCTACCTGAAGAAGAGCAAGGAGGCCGCCGCAGCGAGCGGGGCACCCTGAGCCGGCTGGTTTACGAGAGGGCCGCGAGCCGCTCCGCTGCGTCGAGTGCGCCGGGGTCGTGTCGAACGATCCGGCGGAATTCCTTCGCCGCCTCGGCTTTGCGACCGGCGCGTTCGAGGACGTCACCGGTCACGTACCAGACCCGGAGATCGTGAGGACGAGCCACCTCGGTATTGGTCGAGAACCTTCGAAGGAGCGTGAGCGCCTCCTCGTACCGGCCGAGATCGGCGAGAGCGGCGCCCCCCACCACTGCCGCCTCGGCCCGAGCTTCGTCAGAGATGCGTGCGCCCAGAACCTCCTGGACGAGCGGGACGGCTTTCTCTGGCGCGCCGAGAGCGCGGTGGGAGTCCGCGATCAGGTGGTTCTGGTCGAGGCGACCCGTCATCCTTCGGTACGCCTGGAGCTCGCTCAGGGCCTCCCGAAACTTCTCCTGTTGATAATGAGCGATGCCGAGGACCTCTCGGATCGCACCCGACCGAGGGGCGAGACCCTTGGCCTGAGACGCCGCCCGCGCAGCAACCTTTGGACGGTCTCTTGAGAGCGCGCTCACGGCTTCCTCGAGAAGCTTGATGGCCTCGTCGGCGCGGCCTCCCCGAGCCGTGGCGCGGACATCGTCCACGACGTCACGAGGTAGCGGGCCATGGACCCGCGGACCCCTGGCGACGGGCCCCTTGCGTCCCGATCCGTGACGAGCGCCACGTGAGCTGCTTCCCACGAACGAGAGGGTAGCCCAAAAACCAACGAGGCCCCCGAAGGGGCCTCGCCTTAGAAGATGTTCCGGCAGCGACCTACTCTCCCACCCCGTCTCCAGGGCAGTACCATCGGCGCGGGAGGGCTTAACTTCCGGGTTCGGAATGGGACCGGGTGTTTCCCCTCCGCTATAGCCACCGAAACGCTAAGAGGGTGCAAGCTCCGGGAGAGCATCCCGGAACTTCACAGCGAGCGCGAGCGGACCAAGTCCTCGGCCTATTAGTACCGGTCGGCTGAACACGTTGCCGTGCGTACACCTCCGGCCTATCAACCTCGTAGTCTCCGAGGGGCCTTACCTGGTTGCCCAGTGGGAAA
>DASQUW010000196.1:0-2828 GCA_035641075.1 Actinomycetota bacterium
GCAGCAAGGCGTAGCATCAACTGAAGCAGGAGAGGAGAAGGATCGACGTGTCTGACATCGGCAGCGAGAGCGAGAACCCAGTCATCCCATCCCCCACTCCCACGGCGCATCGGCCGAGGACGAACAAGGACTGGTGGCCCAATCAGGTGGACCTGTCGGTCCTGCACAAGCACGCGCCGCAGGCCACCCCGATGGGCGATGACTTCAACTACGCCGAGGCGTTCAAGACGCTCGATCTCGCCGCCGTCAAGCGGGACATCGCAGAGGTGATGACCACTTCGCAGGACTGGTGGCCGGCGGACTACGGCCACTACGGGCCGCTCCTGATCCGGATGACGTGGCACGCTGCGGGCACGTACCGCACCGCCGACGGCCGGGGCGGCGGCGGCTCCGGCGCTCAGCGCTTCGCCCCCCTCAACAGCTGGCCCGACAACGCGAGCCTCGACAAGGCGCGCCGGTTGCTCTGGCCGGTCAAGCAGAAGTATGGCCGGAAGATCTCCTGGGCCGATCTGATCATCTTCGCCGGCAACGTCGCCATGGAAGATATGGGGTTCAAGACATTCGGCTTCGGCTTCGGGCGAGAGGACATCTACGAGCCCGAGGAGATCTTCTGGGGCCCCGAGGACACCTGGCTCGGAGACGAGCGCCACGGCGGCGAGGGGGAGATCCGGGGGCCTTTCGGCGCCGACCATATGGGGCTGATCTACGTGAACCCGGAGGGGCCGGGCGGCAACCCGGACCCACTCGAAGCAGCGAAGTACATCCGGCAGACGTTCGGCCGCATGGCGATGAACGACGAGGAGACGGTCGCGCTCATCGTCGGTGGACACACATTCGGCAAGACGCATGGCGGCGCCCCCGCGGTCGACTACGTCGGACCGGAACCCGAAGGTGCTTCCCTCGAGGAGCAGGGCCTCGGCTGGAGGAACACCTTCGGCAGCGGCAAGGGCCCCGACACCATCACCAGCGGGCTGGAGGGCGCATGGACGCCCACCCCGACGACATGGGACAACACCTTCCTCGAGACCCTGTACCGCTACGAGTGGGAGCTGACGGAGAGCCCCGCCGGTGCGAAGCAGTGGACTCCCAAGGATCCCGAGGCGCAGGGCATCGTGCCGGACGCCCACGATCCGTCGAAGCGGCACGCCCCGATGATGCTGACCACGGACCTGGCGCTGAAGCTCGATCCGATCTACGGGCCGATCATGAAGCGCTTCCTCGAGCATCCGGAGGAGCTCGCCGATGCCTTCGCCAGGGCCTGGTACAAGCTCATCCATCGCGACATGGGACCCGTCACGCGACTCCTCGGCCCGTGGGTTCCCGAACCGCAGCTTTGGCAGGACCCCGTTCCGCCCGTCGATCACGAGTTGATCGACGAGGAGGACATCGCCGCCCTCAAGGGCAAATTTCTCGCCTCGGGACTGTCGATCTCCCAGCTCGTCTTCACTGCATGGGCGGCGGCGGCCAGCTTCCGCGGGACGGACAAGCGGGGTGGAGCCAACGGGGCGCGGATCCGCCTCGCGCCACAGAAGGACTGGGAGGTCAACGACCCCACCGAGCTGGCCAAGGTGCTGGAAACCCTCGAGGGGATCCAGCAGGAGTTCAACGGCTCGCTGTCCGGAGGCAAGAGGGTCTCGCTCGCCGACCTGATCGTCCTGGGCGGGTGCGCGGCCGTCGAGCAAGGGGCGAAGAACGCCGGGTTCGGCGTCACGGTCCCCTTCGCGCCGGGGTGCACGGACGCCTCGCAGGAGCAGACCGACGTGGAGTCGTTCGCCGTGCTCGAACCGACCTTCGACGGGTTCCGCAACTACCTGCGAGCCGGAGAGAAGCTCCGGCCGGAGACCCTGCTGGTGGAAAGGGCGAACCTGTTGACGTTGACAGCATCGGAGATGACCGTGCTCGTCGGCGGCATGCGGGCGCTGAACGCCAACTTCCGGCAGTCCCCCCACGGCGTCCTCACCGACCGGCCGGGGACACTGACCAACGACTTCTTCGTGAACCTGCTCGACATGGGCACGGAGTGGAAGGCATCCGCCTCGGCCGAGAACGTGTACGAAGGTCGCGATCGCGCCACGGGCGAGGTCAAGTGGACCGCCACGGCCGTCGACCTGGTGTTCGGTTCGAACTCCCAGCTCCGAGCAATCGCGGAGGTCTACGCATGCGACGACTCGAAGGAGAAGTTCGTGCGCGACTTCGTAGCCGCGTGGGACAAGGTCATGAACCTCGATCGCTTCGACCTCGCCTGATCGCATCCCCGGTTCGGTGGCCGGCTCACGTCGAACCGGTCACCAGAAGGTTGGCGTCGTTTCACCGGCCGGTCCGCGTCGTCGCGCACACGGACTGGCTTGGCATCCTTCGCAGCTCTGAACTTGGACCCGGCCTGATGGAACGACACGGTCCTGGGGGACTCTTCGTGCTAACAACGGTGCTAACGAACCGGCCATAACCAGACGGACGGAACGACATCAAGCGGCACGAGTACTCGGGAACCGCGTACCTTGCGGAACGGAACATCACGGGACGGCACCAGCCGGCACGGGGCTCTGGCGCCCTCATAATCCGTCGGTCGGTGGTTCGAGTCCAGCCCGCCCCACCCCGCTGACCCTCTGCGGGACCCTCCTGCCAGGCGTGCTGGTAGACAGCCATGGTGAAGGCAGGCGAGGCATGGCCTGGCGACGCTGGCCGAGTCCCTGTAGGCCCCCGGGGTTCGTGCCGAGCAGCTGGTCGGCGGGGAGTGAACCCATTGCCTCCGAAGATCGCCGCGAGTAGGCTCGAAGCGGAGGAACCGAGAGAGAGGAGGCCTCCATGCATGCGCGGGTCACGAAGGT
>DASQUW010000197.1:0-6267 GCA_035641075.1 Actinomycetota bacterium
CGACCACGGCTTGACTTCCGGCTCTCCGCCGTCGATACCGTCGTCGGTCGAATTCCCGTTGGTCACATAAAGCATCCCGTCGGGACCGAAGGCCATTCCGTTGGTGTTGTGCCGTCCGTTGGGAAGATCCTTGAGCACGACTTGTTTTACGTCGCCGACGTCGGTCGCATCCCCGTCACTGTTGGTATCGCGCAGCCGCCACACCCGCCCGTACTGCCGGATTCCGAAGGGGCCGGCCCGGGCGGCCTCCGCATCGGACACGTACACCGTGCCATCGGAGGCGACCAAGACGCCAAGCGGATTGCGAAACCCGGTGGCAAAGACTGTCGGGGCGCTCCCAAGGCCGCTGGTGTCATCAATCACCACGACCTGGCTATCGCTGAAGCGGGCGACGTATAGACGGGTCCTGGACAGGTTTCTCGTATCGGGGCCGAACGCGAGGCTCGTCGTGAGGCCTCCGACGGCCGCGTAATGGGTCACGGCGAATCCCACCGGGACCGAGGGAGGAGATTGAGCGTGGCTCGGCGAGGTGACCGAGACGGCCAAATTCGCCACGGTCATGAGAGATACAAGCGCGGGGAACCTTTTCATGGGCGCGACCCCCTTTGCGGGCTCCAGCATCAATCCTAACAGTGGCTCGCACCGGCTCCCTGTTCCGCGGATGCCCGGAACGGAGCCACCCCTAGCTACGGGTACTACGGCTGGGCTCGCCTTTCGGATTGGCCGTAACCACAGAGCGTGATCCTGAGGTAGCCGGGCCATACTCTTGGGCTACCGCCTCGCTTTTCGACGAGGACAGTTACAGCCACGACAACCGCGGTTACCGGAAGGGCACCCGGGCCACGTCCTCGAGAGTCGCCAGCTCAACCGCCTCCATCCCAGTCTCGGCCACGGTGTAGAGAAGATCGCCGACGACCAGAGAGCGACGGATCCCGTACCCGGCATCGGGCCCACCGTCCTCGTGACTGAGACGCCCCGCTTCCTCGAGCTCGCCGTTGCGCACCCGGACCGCCAAAGCTCCCAGGAACACCTCAGCCTTGCCCGATCCGTCACCCCAGACGTTCACGGGCAGGACTGCCAGACCTTCGGGCTCCCAATAGAGAAAGGCGTGGTGATCCCATTCGACCTCAGAATTCGCCCCGCCCACCTGCACCTGATCGATCCGGCGAGGCGAGGACGGATCGGAGACATCGAAGACAGATATCTGCGTGCCTTTCACGCTCCCCTGCTTCGTAGCGTCCTGCCCCACTCCCAGGAGGACGTCCTCCTTCAGCGGATGCAGATAGGCCGAGTATCCGAGGATCTTCAGCTCACCGGCCACCTCGGGCCGGGCTGGATCCGAGAGATCCACGACGTACAGCGGGTCCACCTGGCGGAACGTGACCACATAGCCCAGATCGCCCAGGAAGCGCACCGCTTGGATCTGCTCGCCCCTGCCCAACCCACCGACTCGACCGACCTCAGCCAGACGACCGTCCCGCTCGGCAAGGATGGTCACCATGCTCTCCGAGGACTGAACATCCCAGAGGGGCGGGGAGTCGGTGGAGGCGACCCTGAGGTGGCCTCCGTGTTCGTCCATCGAGAACTGATTGAGGAGCCACCCTTTCACCTCACCCGAGGCCCGGTAGCGGGCCCCGTCGGAACCGGAGATGTCGAAGCGATGGATCTGGGTGACATGCCCCTCGGCCGCCTCGGCCCTGTCCGCGTCCTCGAGCACCTCCCAGTCCATCCACCGCTGGGTGGCCACGTAGAGGCTGCCGGCGGAGGCGTAGACGGTCTCTCCGTCGGAGAGGACACCGACCGACCGCTCCGCGACTGTCCCACTCAACCGATCGGCCAGGTCCAGGGTAAGGACGGTGAGCATCCCGAAGCCCGAGAACTCGTCCGGGTGGTGGGAGGAAGCGCAGTCGAGGAGGCTTCCCTCGGCAACGGTCTCCCCTCCCTCGTCCTCCAGCACGAAGTACGGAACCCAGTTCTCGATGGAGGATTCCCGGATGACCTCGCGATTGCGTTCGAGAGCTTCACGCTCCGCCCGCAGACCCGGACCCTCCGGAGTGACGAAGGGCATGCCGGTTGGGTAGGAGCTCACGACGACTCGAACCAAGCCGTCGATCATCCGGGCAGAGAGGTACCGACCGTCGACGAGGAGGCGTTGGGTGATCCGCAGTCGATCGGGGTCCGACAGGTCAACCTCCACGAGGGCAGCGATCGACCCGCCGAACCCGTTCGGGACGATGTCCGGAGCGAGTGGTCGGGGGACCCCGCTGCCTGCGGTCTCGCCGAGCAGCAGCGCCCGGTCTCCCAAGAGAAGCATGTCCCGGATCCACAGATCAGGGAGCCTAAGGGACCCTCGAAGATGCGGGGTGGAGCCGGAGAGGTCGACGAAGAACAGCTTCCCCTGCGCCAGAGCCAGGACCCGATCTCCATCCGTCTTGACGATGTCCGGCTCGTCCACCCCTGCCGTCTGCACGTTCGTCGTCGAATACGTCGTTCCCGGGACCGGAGCTGGAGGGGGGCCGCCGACCGGTTCCGCGGCCGCGTCTGCTGCCCCGCTCTCCACTCCCTCCACGGCGAACGGCAGCACCCCCGGCCCTCCGGGGAGCCCCCAGGGCTTGACGCGTTCCAGGGCGTGACCCTTCACATAGCCCAGGAAGTCTTCGCAGCTCGAGAACGGCTGGAGGCCCCCCGCAATGAACGCGGGACGCCCGCCGAGGGTGACGCCTCCGCCGGAGACGCATGAGGACAGCATCAGATTCACACCTACCAACAGAACCAGCCGAGCCCTCATGTGCTCACCTCCATAGTCCTTCGTCTACTCCTTCGACGGAAGGACAGGTCCGAAAGGTTCCAAAAAGAGTGGCTATCGGTCGATGACGTCCGGTGCCCTCCAGTACGCGACCTGTCCCTCGCCGCAACAGATCTCCGCGGGAAGGACGTCCACTCGTCCGGTGAGTTCTCCGGAGCGGTTCGCGAGGTACCAGCCACGGAACTCGCCGGCCGGGCTGTCGATCGATACGAGCAGGGCGCCGTCGGGGAGCCAGGCCACCACGGTCTCATAGTCCGAGTCGAGGTCGGTGAGCCGCCGCTGCTCGGCCCCGTCGGCGTCCATCACCCAGACCCGGTTCGCGCCGTCCCGCTCGGAGGTGAACGCGATCTCCGAGGCATCCGGCGACCACGAATAGGGGTAGTCCCGGCCAGGATCGGTGGTGAGCTGCCGCTTCTCCGACCCGTCGGTGGCCATGACGATGACGTCCCAGTCGTCGCTCAAGGGTGAGTCGAAGTCGTTCGAGCAGTACGCGATGCGACTCCCGATCGGCGACCAGGTAGCGCACTCCCCGCTGGCATCAAGCAGCCTCTCCCCCTCGCCGTCCGGGCGAACGCTCACGATCCCCTTCTCCGCGGTGAGAGCGATCCATCGACCGTCCGGCGACCAGGCGGGGAACGAGCCAGGCCTGACGAGCTCGTCGCGGCAGTCGATCCCCACCACCCGAACCTCGGACCGCGCCACCGAGCCGCCGGCGCCCTTGAAATCGCGCCGATACACGAGCCGACGTCCATCCGGAGCCCAGTCCGGATCGAAGTCGAACGCGCCCTCCGGCGGATCCGTCAACCGGCGGCGGCCGCTGCCGTCGCCCTCGGCGATCCACAAGCTTCCCCGGGCGTCGTGGTAGGCGAACCGACCAGGCAGCGTCACAACTTGCTGTGTCCCCTGGGAAACATCGACTGCTGCCCGCCCGGCCGGATGGAGGACAGCGCACAGACTCATCGCTGCCTCCCGGCGTGCACGCCGTGAGCGGGCCAACCAGGCAGAGGAGTCCCCCGGCCCATCGCCGCCTGAGCGCGCGTGGTCGGCGACATGAGCTCATGACACCCTCTACATTCCCGGGCGGGCCGCCGGTTCCGTGTTCCCGCCGATCTCCCGATCGACCACAACACGGATCTATCGTCGGCTGCGGAAGCTCAGGCGGAGCGGGACGCCGGCGAACCCGAAGGCTTCTCGAAGACGATTCTCCAGGAACCGAACGTACGAGTCGGGGTGGCGGGTGCCGGTGCCAAAGATCACGAAGCGAGGGGGCCCCACGCTCACCTGGGTCCCGTACCGGATCCTTCCTCCCTGACGGGAGGGCGGATGTTCCTCCTGGGCCCGTTGGAGCACCCGGTTCACCTCCGCTGTGGGCACACGGCGCATCCAGTTCTCGTGGGTCTCCAGAAGGGCAGGAACGACCTTCCCCACTCCGGCGCCGGTTAGGGCCGATGTTCGCAGTAAGGACACCTTCGGGAACACCTCGAGCCGCTCCTTGATTTCCGCGAACCGCCCGGCGCGCTCTCCCGACGGCACTAGGTCCCACTTGTTGGCCACCACCACGAGTCCCCGCCCAGCCTCTGCCACGCGTGCGGCGATCCGCCGATCCTCCGTAGTCACGCCCTCGGCGGCGTCCACGAGGAGGGCCACCACATGGCTCCGATCGATGGCCCTCACCGCCCGGACGTAGCCGTAGTACTCGACTCCCCGGGCCTTCGAAGGACGCCGGAATCCCGCGGTATCCACGAACCGCAGACTCTGGCCGTCCCAGGTGACTATGGAGTCCACCGCGTCCCGGGTTGTTCCGGCCTCCTCGAAAACGACGGCTCGCTCCTCTCCGACCAGGCGGTTGAACAGGGAGGACTTCCCCACGTTGGGTCTCCCCACCAGGGCGAAGGCTGACTCTTCACTCTCGACCTCAGCCTGAAGTTCATGCTCATTGGGCATAAGGGTGATGATTCGGTCGAGGAGCTCCCCGGACCCTCGTCCGTGGAATGCGGACACAGCGATCGGCTCCCCGAGCCCCAATCGGTAGAAGTCAGCCGCATCGGGCTCCCGGCGGGCCGAGTCCACCTTATTGGCGACCAGGACAACCGGGGTCGTTGTCCGGCGAAGCCGCCGGGCTAGAGCAGCGTCCTCCTCCTGCACGCCTGTCTCCGCGTCCACAACCAGAAGCACGACGTGAGCATCGGCCGCCGCCCGCTCTGCCTGCCTGCCCACCAGCTCCTCGATCCCCCGCGCCCCTTCCACGTACCCGCCCGTGTCCACGGCCAGAAAAGTGCGGCCCCGCCAGGTGACCGGAACCTCGAGACGGTCCCGAGTCACGCCCGGTTCCTCGTCGGAGATGGCCTCCCGCGCACCCAGGAGCCGGTTGACCAGGGTGGACTTCCCCACGTTCTGGCGACCCACGACCGCCACCCTGGGCAGCCTCGAAGGGTTCACGATAGCGCCGCGCGGACCATGGCCAGGACCTCATCGAAGACGTCGTCGAGATCCCGGCCCGTCGTGTCGAGCACACGGGCATCTGGAGCCGGCACCAACGGATTGGTCTTCGCGTCCTGGGCGTCGCGGCGGGAGAGTGCCTCGGCCAGCGCCGGATTCCCCGTCCCCCGCTCGGTCTGGCGACGGACGGCCCGTTCATCGGGGTCCGCATGGAGAAAGACCTTGACGTTCGCATCGGGGAAGACGTGCGTGCCGATGTCGCGCCCCTCGATCACCGCACCCTGTGCGCCGAGCCGGCGCTGCTCCGCTCGCATCACCGCTCGAACCTCGGGATGCCGGGCAACTGCGGAAACGACCGACTCGACCTCCGGACTGGCCAGGTCATCGCCGGGGGGTTGGCCGTCCACCAGGAGACCGGGTGGCGAGGCGCCGGGGTCGAACGAGAAGCGCACTGCGCGTGCCAGCCGCGCCAGCCCCGAAGCGTCCGACGTGTCCACGCCGCGCTCGAGGGCCTCTCGGGCCAGGGAGCGATACATCGCGCCGGTGTTCAGGAAGGCGATCCCGAGAGCCGCAGCCAGGCGTTTCCCCAGGCTGCTCTTCCCCGCGCCGGCCGGGCCATCGATGGCCACCACAGTGCCCTCCTTGGGTACGGCTTCTTCAACACTCATCGATCCACCTCGCCGACATGACGGTACAGCGCCCGGACCTCTGCGGCCGTCAAGGGACGCACCTCTCCCGGCCGGAGCCTGCCGAGCCCGACGGGCCCCACCCGGACCCGCACCAGCCTCCGAACCGTGAGCCCGACCGCCGCCAGCATCCGTCGGACCTCCCGCTTCCGCCCCTCGGCCATCACGATCCTCACCGCCTGCCTCCCGCGAGCAGCGGCCACACGACGGGCGGAGACTGCCTTGGCAACTCCCTCGTCCAGTTCTACCCCGCGAGTGAGCCGGCTCACCGCTCGGTCGCTGGCGCTCCCCTCCACCTCGGCGAGGTACTCCTTCTCCGCCCCGAATCGCGGGTGG
>DASQUW010000198.1:0-2925 GCA_035641075.1 Actinomycetota bacterium
GGCCGAAGAACTCGATCCCCCATTCCTCGGTGAGGTACGCGATGGCGTCCTCCAGATCGGGACCTGCTCCGACGGCCAGGTACACGGCCCAGTACGTCCCGCCGTGCTCCGGGGCCACCGGGGAGGGCGTCCCCGGCGGCGTGGGCGTTGGCGTGACCGACGGGGAGGCAGTCGGTGAGACGAGCGGAGGAGCTGCTTCCTCGGGCGGATCGGACGAGCACGCCGCCGCCAGGAGCAGGACTACGCCCAGGACCGCGGCCAGGAGCGGCGCGAACGCTCGTCGATGATGGCTTCCGGGGTGGATCGGTCGGCCTCCCGTGCTTCGGCCAGGAGCCTAGCCTACCCGCGCCCCGTCCTATTCTGGCTATTCTGGCGCTCGAGGCATCACCTGGCTGTGAGACGATGGGTACCGTGAACGAGGCGAGGCATGCGCGGTTCCTGCCGGTCTCCGAGGAAGCGCGGGTCGCGCCGATCGAGCTGTACTTCGACCTCGTCTTCGTCTTCTCGCTGACCCAGGTCACCGCCTTGATGGCCGACGACCTCACGGGGCGCGGGATCGTGCGCGGACTGATCGTGCTCGCGCTCCTCTGGTGGTCCTGGGTGGGCTACGCCTGGCTCGGCAACGTGGTGCAGGCGGATGAGGGCCTCGGCCGGGTGGCGATGTTCGGAGCGATGGCCGCGATGTTCGTGCTGGCCCTGACGGTCCCCGAGGCGTTCGAAGACATGGCCGGCGGGCTCGACGGGCCGATCGTGGTCGCGTTCGCCTACTTCGCGGTGCGGGTGCTGCACCTCGTGATGTTCTTCGGGCTGTCGAAGGAGGATCCGGGGCTGCGGCGTCAGGTGTGGCGGTTCTCGCCCTCGGTGCTCGGGAGCACCGCGGTGCTGTTGGTAGCCTCGCAGCTGGAGGGAACGGCGCAGACCCTCACCTGGGCCGCCGTGCTGATCGTGGACTACGTCGGCACGATGCTGGGAGGCGCCTCGGGATGGAGGCTCCGCTCCGCATCGCACTTCGCAGAGCGCCACGGCCTGATCCTGATCGTCGCCTTGGGCGAGTCGATCGTCGCCATCGGCGTGGGGGTGGCCGGGGTGCCGATCTCCTGGCCGATCATTGCGGCGTCCATCCTCGGGCTCGCGGTCGCGGGGTCCGTGTGGTGGGGGTACTTCGACGTCGTGTCGATCGTGGCCGAGCGCGAGCTCCGCCGGTTGCGAGGGGAGGAGCGGGCGCGCCTGGCCCGCGACGCCTATAGCTACCTGCACCTACCGATGGTGGCCGGCATCGTGCTGCTCGCGCTCGGCATCGAGCAAGTGCTGGAGTACGTCGGGGAGACGGCCGGCCACGAGCTGTCGGATCCGCTTCCCCTGCTGCCGCTCAGCGCGCTGTATGGGGGCATGGCGCTGTTCTTGCTCGCCCACTCGGCGTTCAGGTACCGGACCTGGCACCGGGTGACGGTGCGCCGGATCGCGGTGGCACTGCTGCTGGCGGGGCTGATCCCGTTGGGGGTGGAGCTGGCGGCGCTCACGGCCCTGGGGCTGCTCACCGCAGTCGTGGTCGTGATGATCGCGACCGAGACGGTACGCCACTCGGAGCTGCGCGAACAAGTGCGCCACGAGGGGGGCCCGGAGGTCCACGTGGGCGCCGAGCACGCTGATCCACAGCCTGGGGGTGGCTGAGCCGCCGCGATCCGCATCAAGCGATCTGTTGGGGCGTACAGGAAGCGGTCGTGATTCACTCCACGCGTTGCCCGCCGATGTCGTAGGGGACGTTCACGGTCTCGTCCGCGCCGGGGTTCGGACGCCATCCTCCATCGAAGCGCCAGCCCTCCTCGCTGAAGGTGCCCTTGAATGTTGCGTCCAGCGGACCGTACGAGACCGAGATCGTCACGGTGTCCTCGTCAACCTCCCACCGGTACGGCAGGGGCGACGGCGACAGGTTCGAGTAGACGGTCGAAGGGAATGTCTTGGTTTCAGGGTCGTAGCCGATCAGCTCAAGGCTGTCGATCTCCATACCCATGAAGTCCAACCGAATGCGCTGTTCCAGGAAGAAACCGCCGGGGAGCCATCGGTAGCTGGCCTGGCCTTTGATGTTGTTCTCGCTGGAGCCGACCAGGTGGCCTTCCAAGCTCCAGGTTCCGACGAAGCGATCCAGGCGCCTGAGGGCGGGATCAGGCGTGGGCATCTGTGGTGGCGTGTCGTTGTCTGCCATGGTTCCTCCTCCCATTCGGTTCGGCCCTGCGTGGGCCCAAGGCGGGAGGGTACCCGACCTGGCAAGCCGGGCTCGCGTGGTGTCACTCGCTCTTATCCCCGTATCCTGAACATGCCGATGGCTGCGCCGCTGCCGACCGGGACCGTCACCTTCGTGTTCACCGACATCGAGGGATCGACGCTGCTCCTGCGGCAGCTGGGGGACCTCTACGCCGAGGTTCTCCGGGATCACGGGCAGATCATCAGGTCCGCCCTCGAACGTGAGGGAGGCGCCGAGATCGGGACTGAGGGTGACTCGTTCTTCGCGGTATTCCCCTCCCCAGCAGCGGCGGTCAGGGCGGTCATCGAGGTCCAGCGGGCATTGGCCGCCCAGTCCTGGCCCCAGGGCGCCGAGGTCCGCGTCCGGATGGGACTCCACACCGGCGAAGGCACTCGGGCGGGTGACGGCTACATCGGCATCGACGTCCACCGGGCGGCTCGGATCGGCGACGCGGCGCATGGAGGGCAGGTCCTCCTGTCAGGCCCCACCGAGGCCCTGATCCGACACGACCTTCCCGAGGGGATCCACCTGGTCGACCTGGGCGAACATCGCCTCAAGGACCTCCCGAACTCGGAGCGACTGTTCCAGCTCACGATCCGTGGACTTCCCGAGGAGTTCCCACCACCCCGCTCCCTCGACGCCCGACCGAACAACCTGCCCGCGCAGATGAGCACGTTCATCGG
>DASQUW010000199.1:0-5288 GCA_035641075.1 Actinomycetota bacterium
GACAGTCTATCGTCGGCGCCGGGCCAGGACGGCTGGGGTCCTGGCTGCTCGGATAGAGCGTCTGTTGAAGGGGTTCCGCTTGCCGGTTCCCCTCACGAACAGTGGGGTCGCACAGCGCTCACGCGTTCTGACTACGGATCAGAAGGTTGGGGGTTCGAGTCCCTCCGGGCATACGACCAGGCCTGGCCAGCGGCCGGCTCGCTCACGCCGTCGAGGTCCAGGCAGTTCATGACGTACAGATCTACTCTGATCTCATGAGGGCGGTTCGGATCCAGCGGTTCGGGGGCCCCGAGGTCCTCGAGGTGGCCGAGATCGAGCCACCTCAGCCGGAGGACGACGAGGTCCTGGTGGAGCTCCGGGCCGCGGGCGTCAACCGGGCCGACATCCTGCTCCGCAGCGGGAGCTACCACGATGCCCCACCGTTCCCCATCGTTCCCGGGAGGGAGGGAAGCGGCGTGGTCCTGGGGGTGGGACCGGGGGCAGCCGGTCTCCGTCCGGGAGATCGCGTGGTCGGGGTGGTCGGGAGGCCCGGCTTCTACGCCGAGCAGATCGTGGTGCCGGCAGTTCGGACGGTGCCCATCCCCGATGACCTCGGCTGGGCCGAGGCTGCCTCCCTCCCCACGGCCTGGCTCACCGCCTGGTACTGCGTCCGCCGCCTGGGCCGGGTCCGCCCGGGAGAGACGGTCCTGGTGCAGGCGGCGGCGAGCGGGGTCGGCGACGCCGCCGTCCAGATCGCTAAGCACGCCGGTGCCCGGGTCATCGCCGCCGCCGGGTCGGACGAGAAGGTGGGCTGGGCCCTGGAGCACGGGGCGGATGAGGGCGTGAACTACGAGCGCCACGACGTCGTCGCAGAGGCGTTGCGGATCACGGGGGATCGCGGCGTGGACGTGGTGATCGATGCCGTGGGCGGCCGGGTGTTCCCGTCGAGCCTGAAGGCCACCGGCCACGGCGCCCGGGTGGTGGCGTTGGCCAACGTGACGCTGGAGGACAGCACCGTCAACACCCGCGACTTCTACCCGAAGAACGTCACCATCTACGGCTTCCAGATCGCCAACCTGATGGAGCGGGGGTACGATCCCCGGCCGGACCTGGAGGAGCTCATCCCTCTCGTGGCCGACGGGACCTTCCGGGTCCATATCGATAAGACATTCCCGCTCGCGGAGGCGGAGGCTGCTCATCGCTACCTGGAGGAGCGCCGCAACCGCGGGAAGGTCGTGCTGGTGCCCGGATCCTGACCGTGACCGGCGCCTATGCTCGCGGTTCGTCCACCCGAAGGATGGCCTCTGCCACGACCGCGAGGTCCGGGCCCAGGATGTCCGGCGGTTTACCGACCGCGAAGGGAGCATCGTGGCGAGCAACGAAGGCGGTGGCGCATCCGGCCCGCGCAGCCCCCCAGACATCCCAGTCGTGGGCGGCCACCAGCCGCATCTCGTCCGGTCGGACGCCCAGGGTCTTCGCCGCCATGATGTACGGCTCCGGTGCCGGCTTGTAGCGACGGACCACCTCGACCGAGAGCACCTCGTCGAACTGGTGGACGATCCCGGCGTGCTCCAGCTGGGTCCGAGCCATCTGCTGCGAGGAGTTCGTCAGCGTGGCCATAGGGAAGCCGGCGGCACGGACCTGCGCCAGCGCGTCCGGTACCTCCGGGTGTGCGGGCAGTTCCCGCATGGTCCCCATGATCGCGTCGCGATCCTCCCGGGAGAGCTCGAGCCCTCGGCGGGATGCCATCGCCTCGAGCGTTCTTCCGCCGATGGCGCCGAACTCCTCGTACGTCTGAGTCACGGTCGCCACGAGCGAGCCATGGAGTAGGCGAGCGAACCACTCCCCGAGTGCCGTAGGGTCCCCGAACGCCTGGGCGAACGGGTGGCGCAAGGGCCGGAGGTCCAGAAGCGTCTCCATCACGTCGAACACGAGCGCTTTGGCCACCGCCGAGCCCCTCACCGAGGACGTGGTTTCCGCATCCTCACGCTCCGTCTGAGCGACTTCAGGAGAACAGCACGGTCGCTGCTTTCTCCAGGGCCGGAACGCCCCGAAGCTCCTCGTCGTACAGGGGGACGATCGCCCGGACTTGCCCCTCGAACTCCTTCCGGATCGTCTCCATATGTTCGTCCTGCATAGCGATGCGGTTCCGCACGAACTCGGGCACCTTGTCCTCGTCCTCCGTACGGATCACCTGGTTCACCACCACGCCCCCCACGGGGATCCCGAAGTCTGTGAACCAGTTGATGAATCGGCGGATCACCGCGATGGGGAGGGCCTCGGGAAGGGTCACGAAGAAGAACGCCGTCTTCTCCGGGTCGGTCAGCAGCTCCTTGGCGTGGCTGATGCGCTCCCGGAACTCCAGGAGATACGTCATCAGCGGGTCGTCCTCTTTCTTCTTCGTGAACGACAGCAGCTCCCGGAGCGTCTGGGCCTCCTCGCGCGATTTCACCATCTTGTTCACCCACAAGCCGTACACCTTCGACATCCCAAGCAAACGACGGGCGTTGGCCGTGGGGGCCGTGTCGAACACGTAGGCTTCGTACTCGTTCTTGAACATCAGGTCGACCATGTTCTCGAACATCGCCGACTCCTCGAAGGCCGGATTCATCGAGGCAGCCTCCACGAACTCTGTGGCCTCCTTCGTGGAGATCTCGGCGAACTTCAGGAACCACTGCACCTTCTCCTTGATCTCCCGCTTGGAGCGCTCGATGACCTGCTTTGTGTCGATCTCCAGTCCCCACAGGTTCTCCACCCCATCGACCGGGGCGGTCTCTCCGAACACGTCGCATTCCAGGCACCCCGACAGGCTATGAACGGGGTTGGTGGAGGCCAGCAGGGTGCGTTTCCCTTCCTTCGCCAGCGCGATGGCGGTGGCCGCGGCCATCGCCGTCTTCCCCACGCCACCCTTCCCTCCGAAGAACAGGTAGCGCACGTTCGGATGCGAACGCAGGAACTCGTGCATCGATGCGTCGACGAGCGTCTCGGCCGCGGCCATCGCTAGCCTCCCTCGAACAGCCGGCCGGCCACCCGCTCGATCATCGGCAGGCCGGTCACGTCCCGCTCCATCTCGGGCACCTCGGCCAGGATCTCCTCGCCGAAGCCGGCGTGGACCTCGTCCAGGTACCTTCGCTGCATCGCCGCGCGATTGCGCAGGTATCTGGGGACGTCACCCTCGAGGAGGTCCTCGGGGAGCACCCGGTTGAGCACGTAGCCCCCGATCGGCACGTCGAACTTGGCGAACAGCTCGGCGGCCTTGCGCGTGTCGAGCAGGATCATCCTTTCCGGCACCAGCACGAAGAAGAACGCGGTGCGCTTGCGGTCGGTGAGGATGGAAGAGGCGCTGTTGATGCGCTCTCGGATCTCCCTCAGCTCACTGAGGATCTCGTCCTCCTCCACTTCTTTCTCCCGGCGGATCCGGGCCACCATCTCTTCCTGCTCCCGCATCTCTTCGCGGAGCCGGGTGATCTTGGTGATCCATTCGTCGTACACCCTGGCCATCGACAGGTAGTACAAGGCGTGGCCCAGGGGGACCAGGTCGTAGATGTAGTAGTCGTAGTCGCCCCTGTTCACGATGTCCACCACGGAGTCGAAGATGGCCGACTCCTCCATGGCCGGCTCCGCCGAGGCGGCCTTGATGTAGTCCTCGATCTCCTCGGGCACCTCGTCCAGGCTGTATCGGTCCCGGATCTTCTGGCGGATCTCGTCCTGGTACTCCTTGATGTGGCGGTCGGCATCGATCTCCTGGGCCCACAGGTTGTCCATGATCTTCACGGGCCCCTGGCCGAAGATGTCCCGCTGAAAGATGTCGGACAGGCTGGCCTGGGGGTCCACCGAGAACACCAAGACCTTCTGGCCCCGGTTGGCCAGCCACCATCCGGTCGCTGCGGAGAACGTGGTCTTCCCCAGCCCCCCCTTGCCTCCGAACATGATGTACCGACGCTCGGGTTGCTCCTCGAACGTCTTGGCCAGCGAGGTGGCGCCGGCGCGGATGGACTCAGCCATGTCAGAACATCGCGTCCGTGATGTCTTTCTCCCGCAACATCCGCCGCTTCCACGTGGCGATCTGCGGCGTGACGTATGGGAGCAGTCGTAGCGAGTAGTACGGGGGCAGGATCGGCACCCCCAGCATGTCGCCCATGGTGATGAGGATGAACAGGTGCTCCATGCTGGCCCTGGTCCGCAGGGCGTACCGGGTCATGTCGTGGGCGGCCATGCCGTAAGCTACCTGGCGAGCCTTCCCCAGGAATCGTCCCAGGCCGCGCCGACCTTCCTCAGGTTCGGGAGTCTCGGGGTTTCGGTCGTTCGGCTCGCTCATTCGGGACTCCTCCTCACACGCCGTGGAGATCGAACTCGTGCTGGTCGGTGGCCTCGTGCTCCCGGAGCACCCGGCGCTTCCACATGGTGATCTCGGGCGTCACGTAGGGAAGCAGCCGGAGGGCGTAGTAGGGGGGGAGCACAGGGACCCCGATCATGTCCCCCACCGTGATGGCCATGAAGATGCTGTCCAGAGCGGCCCGGGTCTCCAGGGCGTGGCGGACGAACTCGTATCCCCCCATGCCGTACAGGAAGCCGCGCAGGGCCTCCCCCAGGCCCC
Source organism: Actinomycetota bacterium (assembly GCA_035641075.1). Classification (GTDB taxonomy): domain Bacteria; phylum Actinomycetota; class UBA4738; order UBA4738; family CALAEC01; genus DASQUW01. Next base: position 4,577 of record DASQUW010000199.1, read on the forward strand.
CTCGATGCCTCCTCCGATCGTCCTCAGCCGAGCTCCCCATCGGTGCACCTTCCGAGACGCTATCACCGACTCCTTACCCTGGTTTGGGCCACCACCCGCGGGGTGGCGGTCCCCGGCAGACCCTGGTACGACGTCCCTGATGCCTGGACTGCCGACGCTCGGATACGCCGCGCTCCTCCTGCTGCTGGTGATCCTGCTGGTGTTCGCCTTCGGCACCCGGCGGAACATCCAGAAGGGAAACGACCTGCTCCGCTGGCTCCAGGGCGGCCTTCCGGTGCTGGGTCGGCGGACCTCCTTCCGGTGGCTTGGGAGCTCCGCGGTGGTCCTCCAGATCGAGGAGGCCAACGACCCGTTCCGGAAGGCCGAGGTCGTTGTGGTCATGGAGCCTCGCGACGTCATGCTCTGGTGGATGTGGTCCCGGCGGCGGGGCCGCCGGGACTTCCTGATCCTGCGCGGGACGCTGCGGCAGGCCCCCCATTTCGAGTTGGAGGCCGGCGATGCCCGGAGCTGGACCGGGCGAGACGGGCTCCGGCGGCTCGACATCGAAACCTGGGAGCAGGCCGACTGGGGTGGGGACTCGGTCACCGTGGCCCACACCCTGGATGCCGACGCAGACGCCGCACGGCGGCTGTGGACGGATTTTGGGGAGGCGAGCGGTGGGGTGTGGCGGCTGTCGGTTCGCCGTGAGCATCCCCACCTCGAGGTCCACGTG
>DASQUW010000200.1:0-12624 GCA_035641075.1 Actinomycetota bacterium
CCCATGTCGTGGACCTCGAACCTCGAGTCTTTCCGCCGGACCTCCGCGTGGCGCCGGGAGACCGTGATGTCATCGAGAAAGATGTCGCTCTCGGGATGACGCCCCGCCGTGGTGACGTCCTTGTCGATAAGGAACTTCGACCCCGCGTTGGGCCCCCGCTTCACCACCAGGAGCGCCTGCCCTTCCTCGAGCTCGTCGAGCGGCAGGTAAACCTCTTCTCCGGTCTCATCCTCGATCTCGGTCGGGGTGAGGCCGAGCGTGGTGTCTTCCTCCAGTGGATTTCCACACTTCGAGCAGAACTTGGCGCTCTCGGGGTTCCTGTGGCCGCACCTGGTGCAGTACACGTTGGCCTCCCAGTCGGATAACTCTCCGCTCAAGGTTGAGGCTTGGAGCGGGAGAGAAACTCTATACGAGGCGTCCATGCAGGTCAATCGGGCTTCAGGTTCCCGCGAGGGTTGCCTTCGGCTCAGCCTCAGCCTTCGGAGGCGCCTTCCTCAGCGAACCGCTGATACGAAGCGGCATCGAGCAGGTCGTCCAGCTCGGCGGGATCTGCCACCTCGATGACGATCATCCAACCTTCACCGTACGGGTCCTGGTTCACGAGCTCCGGCGATTGCTCCAGGGTCGAGTTCCGCTCGACGATCCGCCCCGATACCGGGCTGAACAGGTCGGAGACGGACTTGGTGGATTCGACCTCCCCGAAGGCCTCCCCCGCCCGGACCTCGGTGCCCTGCTCCGGCACGTCCACGAACACGACATCCCCGAGAGCGTCCTGGGCGAAGTCGGTGATGCCCACTCGGACCCGGCCGCCCTCTTCGACGGCCGCCCACTCGTGCTCTCGGGTGTACTTCAGCTCTCCGGGATACTCCATCGGCCCTCCCCCAGGCCGGGCGAGCCTAGCGAAAGGCCATGGGCCGTTGCAAGGCGGCGCCTATCCTCGAAGCTCCTCGACCAGGCGGGCAAACTCGATCACCAGGGACTGTGCCGCGGCGGCGTCACCGGCCTCCGCCCATACCCGGACCACCGGCTCCTGTGGGTGCGGAACGACGAGGGCCCACGCTCCCTCCCTGAACGCCTTGACCCCGTCGATGGTTAGCATCGGTTCTCCGTCGAGCCTCTCGACCAGCCGCCGCATCACCGCTCCCTTCGCCTCCCACGGCGTGGCCACGTCCTTCCGCACGACGTGGGTTTCCGGCAGGCCGTCGACGACATCTTCGAGACTGGTTCCGGTCCGGGCCAGGAGCTCCAAGAGCTTCGCCAGGCTCATGACAGCATCGTAGGCAGGGAGGAACTCCGGGAAGATGTACCCCCCTCCCTCCGCGCCGGCGAATACCACCCCGGGCTCCTCGCTCGCGGCGGAGAGCGCGGCCGGAGACACCCGAGTGTAGACGACCTCGCCACCCTTCCTTTCCACGATGTCCTCGACCGCCCGGGTCGTGGAGACGGGGACGGCCACCCGAGGTGCTTCGGACACCCTGGACACGAGCTCCACGTATGCCAACAGCGCCTTTTCCATGGCCAGGATCCTGCCGCGGCCATCCACGAGACGAACATGCTCGCCCGCGGAATCCATCATGGCCCCCAGATCTCCCGCGCCCGATCCCACCATCTTGGCGAGGTGCTCCAGGTGCCTCTCCACGTCCTCCTGCGACAGCACCACCCGCTCCTCATCGAGCACGGCATTGACCGCCAGAACGTCGGCCCCGATGCGCCCGAGGACCGCCGGCCCGGTCAGCGTGGTCCCACCGAAGGCGTAGTCGACGACCACCTTGGGACGAGCCTCATGCACCGCGGAGACGTCGATCGCGTCGAGGACCCCCCTGAGGTAGTACTCGCGACCCCTCGCTGGGAACGTCAGCTCGCCGATCTCATGGTGGAACGCCCGGCGGAGGTCGTCGCGGTAGAAGGCCCGCTCGATCTGGCGTTGGGTGCCGACGTCGATGTCGATCCCGTGGTCATCGAAGAACTGGATGTCCACGGACTGCGGGTCGAACGGCGCGGTTCGCACGGATATGCCGGCGATGGATCGGGCCGAGCGAGCGTAAAACCGGACCACCGGAATCGGCACCAGCTCGAGGTCGTGGACGTCGACCCCGGAGGCGTTGAGACCGACCACCATGGCCCGCTTCACGATCCGGGCCGCCCTGGTGCCGTCCCTGGACGCCGCCGCCACCGACTTCTTGGCCATCGTGCCGCCGAAGGCCAGCGCCAGCCGAAGGGCCCGCTCCGGGGTGATGTCGATGTTGACCAATCCGGAGACCCCGCGTTCTCCGAAGAGGCCGCGTACCCCCCGCGTCTCCCAGACGATGCTCTGGGTGACGAGCGCCCCGGCGTCCACGGTCTTGAACGGATAGACCTTGACGTTCGGGCTGAGCACGGCCCCCTCTCCGATGTGGCATTCGTCCGCCACCACCACGCCTTCCTCGAGCCGAGCGTTCTGCTTCACATCGGCGTTCTTCCCCAGCACGCACCCGCGAAGGGAAGCCGAAGCTCCCACGTAGGAGTGGTCGTGGACGATGGCTCGGTGCAGGAAGGCTCCGGACTTCACCACCACCCCGTTTCCGAGCACGGTGTGCCCTCGGAGCTCGGCGCCGGCCTCAACCCTCGAGTTCTCCCCGAGGTAGATGGGGCCCTCCAGCTTCGCCTCGGGATCAACCTCTGTCCCCTCCCCTATCCACACATTTCGCTCTGTCTGGAAGCCGGAAACGTTCAACTTGACCTTTTGGTCGAGAACGTCCCGGTGAACGGTGAGGTACGCATCGAGGCTTCCCACGTCGGTCCAGTAGCCTTCGGCCACGAACCCGTACATCGGAAGGCCCTTCTCGAGGAGCAGCGGAAACAGAGCCCCGGCGAAGTCGAACTCTTCACCGGGGGGGATATAGCCGAGCACCCGGGGCTCGATCACGTAGATGCCGGTGTTGATGGTGTCGCTGAATACCTCGCCCCACCCAGGTTTCTCCAGGAACCGTTCGATCCGCCCCTCCTCGTCGGCGATCACGATGCCGAACTCGAGGGGGTCCTCGACCCGCTTCAGGAGAACGGTGACGGCGGCCCCCCGGTCCCGGTGGAACGCGGCCGCGGCCGAGAGATCGATGTCGGTGACCGTGTCGCCCGAGATGACCAGGAACGTGTGGTCCAGGAAGTGCTCGGCGTTCTTAACGCTGCCAGCGGTGCCCAGCGGCTCCTCTTCGTTGGCGTAGGCGAGCGAAAGATCGAGGTCCGAGCCGGCCCCGAAGTAGTTGCGAACCACGCTGCCGAGGAACTGCACCGTGGCGACCACCTCGGTGATGCCGTGCTCCCGGAGGAGCTCCAGGATGTGCTCCATCATCGGACGGCCGACGATGGGGAGCATCGGCTTCGGCTGGTTGCTGGTGAGGGGGCGGAGGCGCGTTCCCTGGCCGCCGGCCATGACCACGGCTTTCACCCGGTCATCATACCCAAGGGGTGCGGAGGGACTTCATGAGGCTCAGCCCGACCTGTTCAACGCCTCGCGGACGTCGCCGACGTACGCAATGGTGGCCGCGTAGTACTCGACGACGCCGACCACGAACCACACCCAACCGGTCACCGCAGCCGCGTCGTCCATGACGAACCCGAAGTTGCCCCAGGCGATGAGCCCGATCCCCCACCACAACGTGAACGTGGCGTACTTGCCCATGGGGCGGACGGCGATGCGGATCCCTCGGGCACCAAGAACGATGCCCGACCCCAGGACGAGGGCGTCGCGAACGAGCACGAGGAGCGCCGCCCAGAGCGGGATGGCGTCCGTCACCACGAATGTGACGAGCGCCGCGGCCAACGCCAGGCGGTCGGCCACTGGATCCAGCACCTTTCCCAGCTCCGTGACCTGACCGGTACGCCGCGCGATGAGCCCATCGACCCAGTCGGTGGAGACGACCACCAAAAGGAGGATGAACCCGGGCAAGCGGGTGTCGGCGTCGAGAAGCAGGATGACGAAGACGGGGGTAAGCGCGATCCGCGCACCCGACAACAGGTTCGGGACGGTCAGCAGCCGCCTGCTGGAGTCCGATCTCCTCTCGACGTCCGACCCCAAGTCGATCCACCTCCTCTCTCCCGAAGTCTAAGCTCCGGAGAGCTCGAAACCGCCCGGCCTCGACCGGCGTCGAATAGAGTGACGACGGTCTGGACGAACCGGCGCCGCGGCCGGAGAAGGGAGGTTCCTGGCGGGGAATTCATCCCACTTGGCGCTACCGTTCGTCCCTCTCGCTCGCGGATCGGAGGCGTCGAGCGGAACCGCCCAAGCACCAGGAGGTGCCCATGCGACGCCTTTCGATCACCATCGGCACGGTGCTCACCGTGGCGCTCTCCGCGACCGGCGCGTCGGCCGCGGGGAACACGTTCCACTTCAAGGCCAGCGGCCCCGGGGCCGAAGCGTTCTGGAGCACCTGCTCGACCTTCCAGCCCGGGCCCAACACCGTGTGCACGGACACGTTCCTGTTCACGGCCGACCAGGCGGTTCGAGAGGACGGGACCAGGTTCCAAGATACGTTCCTCTTCGTCGATCAGTTCACGTACAAGTTCGACCGGCGAGGAAACTTCATCTTCATCTCGGAGACGTTCGGGTTCGCGTCGGGCCAGGACGTGTCTTTGTCGGTCGATCGAGACCTCTCCACGGCGAACGTCAACGCCACCGTGGCCCTCGAGACCTGCACGGAGGAGCGAGGCGGGTTCATCTGCACGTCCGCCGGGACCGGAGAGGTCAGTGCCTCCTGGACGGGAGTGGGCGAGGTCTTCAAGGTGAGCAGCAGATCCACCTTCAAGACGAAGACCTTCATGGAGAGGTTCACGTTCAAGGGAAGCTTCCGGGACGCCATCGCCACCGGGGAGCTCGATGGCGTGGACTTCGGGGACTTGCTATTCGCCGACATCTTCAACGCGACATCGAGTGACCTGTTCGTCTGTCACAACTGCTAGAAAGGATGGAACGAGCCCCCCGGCAGGGCCACCGAGGGGCTCGTTCCTGATCCCCAAGGGGCTCAACCCCGGCGCCGTTTGACTGACACGAAGGCAGGGTTGAGAATCGGGCCGATCGCATGTCTTTCGTCTCGCGTGGTTTTCGGGGCCGCCGCCAGGAAGGCGGACGCGATGAGCGCTTGCCTCCGGGTCAGTACGAGACCAAGGACTTCCCCGTGCTCTCCGCAGGCCCCACGCCCCATACGCCTTTAGAAGAGTGGACGTTCTCCATCGCTGGAGAGGTCAGCGAGCCGAAGACGTGGACGTGGGAAGAGTTCCGAGCTCTTCCCAGCGAGCCGGTCAACTGCGACATCCACTGCGTCACGAAGTGGTCAAAGCTCGGCACTACTTGGGAAGGCGTGTCCGCGGATACGCTGCTGGAGGAGGTCGAGCACGACGCGACCCACCTTCTCGCGTTCTCCGATGGCGGCTACACCACGAACCTTCCGCTTGAAGACGTGGTCGACGGAAAGGCGTGGGTCGCGTTCGCCTACGAGGGTGAACCGCTCGAACCCGAGCACGGGGGACCGGCTCGACTCCTGGTCCCGCACCTGTACTTCTGGAAGAGCGCGAAGTGGGTCCGGGGCTTCACGCTCATGACCCAGGACGAGCCGGGGTTCTGGGAGACGTACGGCTATCACATGTACGGGGACCCGTGGCGCGAGCAGCGGTACTCGGGCGACTGAACTGGAGGCTCGGCGAGGTCGTCGAGCTCATCGACGAGACGCCTCGCGTGCGGAGCATCGCCTTTCGCGTACCCGAGTGGCCCGGACACCGCCCAGGCCAGCACGTCGATGTCCGGCTCACCGCCGAGGACGGATACCAGGCCCAGCGCAGCTACTCCATCGCCTCCGCTCCCGAAGACGATCGGCTGATCCTGACCGTCGAACGCATCCCCGACGGGGAGGTCTCTCCCTACCTCGTGGACGAGTTGGTGGTGGGAGATCAGATCGAGATCCGGGGACCCATCGGCGGCTACTTCGTATGGGAGGCCCAGATGGGAGGACCCCTCCTGCTCGTTGCGGGAGGCTCGGGCGTGGTTCCGCTGATGGCCATGGTCCGTCACCGGGCCGCGGTGAGCAGTACCGTGCCGGCCCGCCTGGTGTACTCATCCCGCTCGCTGGAGGACGTGATCTACCGGGCCGAACTCGATCGATTGGCTGAGGCGAGCGATGGCTTCGAGGTGGCCCACACCCTCACGAGGGCGCAGCCGCCCGGCTGGACCGGGTACGCCCGTCGCGTGGACGCCGAGATGCTCAATGAGGTTTCCTGGCCGGCCAGCGCCATGCCCGTGGCGTTCATCTGTGGACCGACCCCGTTGGTCGAGTCCGTGTCCGGCACCCTTACCTCGCTGGGCCACGAGCCCAAACGGGTGAAGACCGAGAGGTTCGGCCCGACGGGAGGGTAGATGGACGAGACGAGTCTTCGGTTGGATGGGAACGCTCTCGCAGGGACGTTCCAGGACATCTTCGTGCAGGAGGTGACCTCGGCCCACGTCCGGTGCGGCCACTGCGGAAAGGTGGAGCCCGTCGGCGCCGAGCACGTGTACATGCACGCTCCCGGCTCGGTGGTCCGTTGCCGCCACTGCGAGAACGTGCTGATGGTGCTGGTGCAGAACGCTGAGGGATACCGGATGGCGTTCCAGGGATGCGCGTGGATCGACCTTCGGGATCAAGCCTGAACAGGCGGCGTTCGGCCAGACCTAAGCGCAGCCGGGCTCAGGACGGGTTCGAACCCCAGGCGATCCCCGTCCTCAGCGGTTCGTTGACTGGGCTCCGCACATCCCCGGCGAATCGTCCGTCGCGCAGGTCACTCGGGGGCCCCCAGCACGGGGGCCGATGTCGGGCGATCGCGCCGGACCAGGAACTGTGCGGTCACGATGGCGGTCAAGGTGATCGCGAGCATCGTCGTGGCGACCACGTTTGCCTTCGGCGTCAGGCCGAAGCGGAGCTCGGAGAACACCCGAAGCGGGAGGGTGGTCGAGCCGGGGGCCGAGACGAAGGTGGAAAGCACCACATCGTCGAACGAGAACGTGAACGCGAGCAGGCCTCCGGCCACGACCGCCGGACGAAGCTGCGGGAACGTCACGCCCCAGAACGTGCTCCACCGCGACGCCCCCAGGTCCGCCGATGCTTCCTCGAGCGTGCGATCCATCCCCGCGAGCCGGGCCCGGCAGACGAGCGCCACGACCGAGGTGTTGAACACGGCGTGGGTGATGATGATGGCCATCGGTCCGAGCGGCAGCCCCACGGTGACGAAGAACAGAAGCGAGGCGATCGCGATCACGATCTCGGGGACGATAAGGGTCGTGTACATCACTGAGTCGAACGCCGCGCGAGAACGACCGCCGACGTTGCGCAATCCGATGGCCGCGGCCGTGCCCAGAACCGTCGCCACCACGGCGTTCGTGGCGGCGGTCCACAGGGACAGCGTGAGCGCTCGAGTGATCGACTCGTCGGCCCACGTGGTCCCCCACCATTCGAGCCCCAATCCCCGCCACACCTGCACGAGCCGAGACTCGTTGAACGCGTACACCACCACGACGAGGATCGGAACGTAGAGGTAGATGTACGTGGCGATGCCCATGGCGCGGAGCGCCCGGTTCGTCATCCGGTCACCGGGCAGGCTGACGGGCCGCGCCCGTTCGAGGACGCCCGTGCTCATATCGCCGCCCCCAGGTTCGTCGCCGCCTGCCGACCGAGCGAACGCAGGTACAGGAAGATCACCACCAGGAGGAACAGGACCAGCCCCATCGACATCGCGGCGCCGAATGGATAGTTGAGCGCGCTCAGGAACTGATCGGCGACGGCGGGTCCGATGAACGGCTCCTTCGCACCGCCGAGGATCGTCGGAACGACGTACTCCCCCGTCATCGGGACGAAGACGAGCAGGCACCCCGTGAGGATGCCCGGTAGCGTCAGCGGGATCGTGACCTGCCGAAGGGTCTTCCACCGTCCGGCCCCGAGGTCCCTGGAGGCTTCAACCAGACCCCGGTCCATCCGCTCGATCGAGACGTAGAGCGGAAAGATCATCAGCGGAAGGTAGTCGTAGATCACCCCGATCAAGATGGCCCGCGATGTGAACAGAACGTCGAGCGGCTGCGAGATCAGGTTCAGGGCCTGGAGAGCGGTGGAAAGCGGGCCCTGCGGGCTGAGCAGGATCGACCACGCATACGTGCGGATGAGGATGCTCGTCCAGAACGGGATTATCACCAGCACCAGCAGGAGCGTCTTCCGCTCATGGACCCGGGTCGCCAGCCAGTAGGCGAACGGGTACCCGATGAGAAGGCAGCCGATCGTCCCCGCTGCCGCTAGGAGCAGCGTGTTTCTGTAGATGTTCAGGTACAGCGGGTCCCACAGCCGTGCGTAGTTCCGGCCATAGAGCCCGAAGGTGATGTCGAAAAAGCCCGAGCGGCTCGCGAACGAGTACGCCACGATGATGGCCATGGGCGCGAGGAAGAACGCCGCATAATAGGCCGCGGCCGGAAGGACGAGGAGCCTCGACTCTCGAACGCTCCCCGCCCTCGCCATTGCCTTCTCGTGCTACGCGGACTGGAACTTCGTGAACGCCTCGGTCCGCTGTTCCGAGATCAGCGGGTCCGACTTCGTCGCCTCGAGCTTGTTCGTGACCTCCTCCGGTGGGTAGATCGACGGGTCCTTCACGATCGCCTCATCCGTGAACTCCGTCGCGCCCTCGACGGCGCTCGCGTAGAACGTAAAGTTTGTCTCCACCCCTTGGCGCTCCGGCGTCAGGATCCAGTTTATGAACTCGTGCGCGAGGTTCGGATGAGGGGCATCGGCGAGGATGCACCAGCAGTCCACCCAGAACTCGGTCCCCTCCGAGGGGATCACGTACTTCGTCGACGGCTGGTCCTCGTAAATGTAGAAGTAGTCGCCGTTCCAACCGAGGGCCAGCCAGGTGTCGGCGCGGCCCATCAGCTCTCGGTACTCCGTCGAAGTGATGGCCTCGACGTGGGGCTTGAACTTCACCATCTCCTCGACCGCCTGGTCCACCTCGCCCTGGTCGGTGGTGTTCCAGGAGAAGCCGAGCTTCTTGAGGAACGAGCCCGTCACCTCCACCGCGCCGTCGAGCACCGTGTACCTCCCGGAGTACTCCGGCGCGACCGAGTAGAAGTCGTTCCACGAGGTCAGGTCCTGCTTCACCTTATCGGTGAGGTACATGAACCCGGTGGTTCCCCAGTCCTTGGGCACGTGGTACGTGTTGTTGGGGTCGAAGTCGAGCCCCTGGAAGCGATCCTCCACGTTGGCCAGGTTGGGGATGCGCTCCAGGTCGAGGGGTGAGAGGAGGTTCTCCCCCGCCATGGTCTCCACCATGTATCCGGTCGGCGCAACGACGTCGTACCCTCTGGCTCCGCCCTGGATCTTCGCCAGGAGCTCCTCGTTCGATTCAAAGAAGTCGGTGGCCCGGACCGTGACCCCGTACTCCTCCTCGAACGCCTTCACCGTCTCTTCGTTGAGGTAATTGGTCCAGTTGTAGATGACGAGCTCGTCCTCGAGAGGGCCCGCCTCCGGCGACTGCACCCCTCCGGTCTGCCGGCGAGGGCTGACGTCCCTGCTGCAGGCGGCGAGCCAGGCCGAGACTGTTCCGGCGGCCGCCAAACCGAGGAACGTCCGCCGCGAGAGTGGCGTGCGATGAGCCGCCGCGAGCACGCGGTCGATGTCCAGCGGCTTCCAGGGCTCCTCGGACGCCCTGCGCGGTCCCTTCTCCTTGCGCTCCATCATGATCTCCCTCCTCCTTCGGCCTCTCGGCCGACTTCAGCCTTCCGACAACAGCCTGAGGTCCTCCTCGCCGGCGACGGCGTCATCCGCCAGGACTAGAGCGCTGCCCTCCGCCCACCCGATCTCGATGCGGTCTCCCACGCGCCAGGCCGCGGTCGGGTCTCCTCGCTCGTTCTGGCGCTGGCACACGAGCTCGCGTCCGTCGGGAAGGGCCACGTGGAACTGAACCAGGTCGCCCAGGTACGTCGTCCGGACGAGCGTCCCGGCGACCCGGTTCGCCGGGTCGCCATCGGACGGTCCGATCTTCTCGGGGCGGACGGCCACCGCCACGTGCATCCCGGCAGACACCCACGACGCTGGTGCGCACCGCAGCACGAGGCCCCCGGTCTCACGCACCACCGTGACCGCTCCGATCTCCTCCACCTGTCCTTCGAAGAAGTTCGTCTGCCCGATGAAATCCGCAACGAAGCGCGACGTGGGGCGCTCGTAGATCTCCTGCGGCGTCCCTTCCTGGAGGATCTTGCCGCCGTTCATCACCGCGATACGGTCCGAGAGCGTGAGGGCCTCCTCTTGATCGTGGGTCACGTACAGGAACGTCACGGCCACGCGCTCCTGCAGCTTCTTCAGCTCCCCCTGCATGGCCTTGCGGAGCTTGAGATCGAGGGCGGCGAGCGGCTCGTCCAGGAGCAGGACCGCCGGCTCGTTCACCAGGGCTCGGGCAAGGGCCACCCGCTGCTGCTGGCCGCCCGAGAGCTGGCGGGGATAGCGGTCGCGCAACTCCCGCAGACGCACCACGTCGAGTGCGTCTTCGAGGCGCCGGCGGGTCTCCTCGAGCGGGAGATTCTGCTGACGCAGCCCGTAACCCACGTTGTCCTCCACGGAGAGGTGGGGGAACAGCGCGTAGTGCTGGAACACCGTGTTGACGTGACGGTGGTGAGGCGGAAGTCGGCTGATATCGGAGCCCCGGATGCGGATCGTCCCGGCCTCCGGATGCTCGAAGCCCGCAACGATGCGGAGCGTTGTCGTCTTCCCGCATCCCGAGGGGCCGAGGAGCGAGTAGAACTCCCCCGGCGCGAGCGAGAACGACACGTGATCGACCGCCAGGGTGGGGCCGAAGCGCTTGACCAGACCGTCGACCTCGAGGTCGGGCCGACCGGCTCCGCCCTCTTCCTCGCGAGTCGCCTGCGACACCTCGTTCCCCCAACGTTCAGGAGTATGCGGGCTCCCCTCTCGGGCCGAAGATAGCAGAAGTGGATAACGGCGCGGCCTGGATTGTACGAACCGTCGCAGGTCCGGCGGCTATCCGGTCAGGGCGGCACAGAACTCGGCGAAGGCGTCGACGTACCGATCGATGTCGGCCTCGTCGTGCTGGACCGAGATGGTCCACTGCTCCTCGTCGCCGGGCGTCAAGAACACGCCCCGATTCACCACCCACGGCCAGCTCGCTTCGAAGAGGGCAACGTTGCACTCCAGGAAGTCCCGGTAGTCGGTGAGCGGCTCGGGGCGGTAGGAGACGCACCCCTTGCAGCCAAGATCGATCACGTGGGCCGGGATCCCACTTCGCTCGATCGCCTCCTTACATCCGCCGGCCAGACCCGTCCCGAGCCGGGCGAGATGCTCGTAGGCCTCGGGAACAAGCACCTCGGTGAGCGCGGCGAGGCCGGCAGCCGCCGCGAGGGGGTTCCCATTGAAGGTGCCCTGCTGGGCCACGCCCCGGCCGATCTCGTCCATCAGCTCGGCTCTACCTCCGAAGGCGCCGCAGGGAACGCCGCCGCCGATCGCCTTCGCCAGGCACGTGAGGTCCGGCTGCACGCCGAACCGCTCGGCAGCCCCGCCCGGAGCGATCGTCGCGCCGGACTTCACCTCGTCGAAGATCAACAGGACGCCGGCGGCCGAGCAGGCCGCCCGAACCGCCTCGAGGTAACCGGGCTGCGGGAGGACGATGCCGACGTTCATCATCACCGGCTCCATGATCAAGCAGGCGATCTCGTCCCCTCGTTCCGCCAGAAGCCGCTCCAGCGCGGGGACGTCGTTGAACGGCACGACCAGCGTGTGTTTCGCCACGTCGGCCGGGATCCCCCGTGACATGGGCGCCGATGCCGGTTGATCGCGGCCGCCCATCGCTTCCGCGTTCGTGACGACCGAGAACATCAGGGTGTCGTGGTGGCCGTGGTAGGAACCCTCGATCTTCACCACGGTGTCGCGGCCGGTCGCTCCGCGGGCGAGTCGCACCGCATCCATCGTGGCCTCGGTGCCGGAGTTCGTGAACCGGACCGCGTCGAATCGGAACCTCCGGCACAGCTCCTCGGCAAAGGCCACCGTGGTCTCCGTCGTCGCGGCGAAGTGCGTCCCGGTGCGGGCGGCGCGATCGATGGTCTCGACCACCTTGGGGTGGGCGTGCCCCACCGCCATCGTCCCGAAGCCGTTGTGGAAGTCCACGTATTCGTTCCCGTCGACGTCCCAGATACGGCTGCCTTGCCCCTCCCGGACGTAGATCGGGTAGGGATCGTTCGCGTGGAACGACGAAGCCACCCCCAGAGGCATGGACCGGGCGGCACGCTCGTAGAGCTCGGCGGAGCGGGGCGTGCGCTCGAGGAGAGCTTCGGACTCGTGTTTCGCGATCTCGCGGGCGCGCGATGTGATCGGATCATCCATACGCATCCCTCGCGGCGCAGGGTACACCGGGTCCACCGATCGCGTCCGGTTCAGCCGATCCGATCGCGCAGCTGGTAGTAGAGACCGGCGATCGGGAGCAGCCGCTCCGAGGCGGCGCCGGCCGGAAGCACGGGGAACCGGGGCTCCGCGAACGGGGGCGGCCTCCCGTCCGCCATCCACGCCGCCACACAGCGGCCGAGGTACGAGGCGAGTGCGACGCCGGTGCCGCCGTAGCCCATGGCGAAGTAGACGCCGT
>DASQUW010000201.1:0-11275 GCA_035641075.1 Actinomycetota bacterium
AACGACCCCCGACTGCATCGCGAGCAGACATGCGGCCACGAACGCCCTGACTAGGAATCTCGGACTAGTCACCTTCATCGCGCCCTCCTTCACCGAAATGACGCCACCTGGAAAAACCCCCTCAAAAACCTAAGCCCAAAGGGTCGGACAAGGCTATACGCTTTGTACCGTAGGCCCCTAGACCCTCTTCCCGGCCTAATTTGTCACTTAGTACGAATCGGACCAAGCTACGGAGACCTCAGCTGCTGCTCTGGCCCGGCGGCAACGATCACGGTAGCGACAGGTCCACCTCAGCCAGATTCTCCCTGGGAGAATGGATGTGTGGGGGAAAGGCTGAAGCAGCAACTCGTCCGGCGCATCCGCGAGAACGGACCGATCACGTTCGCCGATTTCATGGAGGCCGCGCTGTACGACCCCACCGACGGCTTCTACGCGAACCCTCCGATCGGGCCCGAGCGGCACTTCGTGACCAGCCCTCATGTCTCCCCTGCCTTCGGCGACCTGTTGACCCGCCAACTCGTCGAAGCCTGGGAGTTGCTCGACCGGCCTCGCCCCTTCACCGTCGTTGAGGTGGGCGCGGGAGACGGGACCCTGGCCCGGCGGGTGCTCCAGACGCTCCGGACGGTTCCGGACCTCGAAGCATCCCTTCGGTACATCGGCGTCGAGCGAAGCGCCGGTGCCCGGGGAGCTCTCGAGGACCTCAGCGTCGAGGTCAGCGCATCTCTTTCGGACGTCGGCCCGGTGACCGGCTGCCTGATCGCCAACGAGCTGTTCGACAATCTCCCGTTTCACCGGCTTCGGAATCGCGACGGACACACGCTCGAGGTCGTGGTGAAAACCGACGGGGAGGAACTGGTCGAGTCGGAAGCCGAACCGACGGATGAGTCGCTGTCGGCGCTCGGCAAACCGGTTCGGCCAGGGGAGGAAAGACCCGTGTCTCCCGAGGCTCTCGCACTGGTCCGCCAGATCGCCGCCACGATCTCTCGAGGGTATGCGTTCCTCTTCGACTACGGATTCGCTTCCGACGATGCGCCCGGTCCAGTCCACGCGTACCGGGACCACCACGTGTTCGCCGACGTCCTGGAAGATCCCGGTGGTCGGGACGTGACCGCGGCCGTCGATCTGGACGCGCTCGTCAGGGAAGCTGAGCGAGCTGGGCTCACGGCGTGGGGACCCGTCTCGCAGCGCGAGGCCTTGCTGGCTCTCGGATTCAGGCTGTGGCTCTCAGGCCTCCGCGCCAGGCAGACGGAGGCCGAAGGGGCAGGGAGCTGGCGGGAGGCGAACCGCCTGTACGCGGAGCGGAGCAAGGCCACCCTCCTGATCGACCCGTCTCAGCTTGGGAGTCTGCACTTGCTCGTCTTCGGCACGGCAGAGCTGCCGCCGCCCGTGAGCGTGTTGGGGGACCGTGAAAAGAGCTGCTGAGTCGGACTACCGGTCGATGTCCCCGACCACGAAGAACACAGAGCCGAGGATGGCGATGAGATCCGGGAGCAGCGCCCCTCGGAGAAGCCAGGGAAGCATCGACACGTTGGAGAAGGAAGCCGTCCTCATCTTCAGCCGGTACGGATACTTCTTCCCCTCGCCCACCAGGTAGTACCCCATCAGACCGAGGGGGTTCTCTGTGCGAACGTAGATCTCACCCTCGGGGATGTTGATCTTCTTCGGAAGCTTCGCGCTGATGTACTGGCCCGCCGGGAGCTTCTCCAAGCACTGCTCGATGATGTTGCACGCCTGGTACATCCGCTGGATCAGGATCCACAGCCGGTCGTAGCTGTCACCGTTCTCTCCCACCGGCACGTCGAACTCGACCTCCGAGTACTTCTCGTACGGCTCGTCCTTCCGTGCGTCCATGGGAACGCCCGAAGCCTGCAGGACGGGACCGGAGACGCCGAACGCGGTCGCAACCTTGGCAGGGAGAACGCCGATGCCCCTCGTCCTCGCCGCGATGATCTCGTTGCCCATGATCAGCCGCTCGAAATCCCGAAGCTTCTTTCGGTTCCACTTCAGGACCTCGGCCGCCTGCTTGAGGAATCCCTTGGGGAGGTCGTCCTTCAGCCCACCGACCCGCGCGTAAGAGTGGTGCATCCGCGCCCCCGTGGCCGCCTCCATCAAGTCCTGGATCATCTCCCGCTCGCGAAATGCGTAGAACATCGGGGTCATCGCCCCCAGCTCGAGGGGGTAGGAGCCGGTGAACATCCAGTGGTTCAGCAGGCGATTCCACTCGGCCATCATCGTGCGGATCCACTGGGCCCGTTCGGGGACCTCGATGCCGGCCAGCCGTTCGACCGCGATGCACCACCCGAGCTCGTTGTTGAACGCGGAGAGCCAGTCGTGCCGGTTCATCAGCACAAGGACCTGTCGATGATCGCGGTGCTCCGCGAGCTTTTCCGCGGCCCGGTGCATGTAGCCGATGACCGGCTCAGCGTGTCTGATCACCTCACCGTCGAGCTCCAGCACCAGCCGGAGGACGCCGTGGGTCGACGGATGCTGGGGGCCGATGTTGAGCACCATCTCCTCCGTGGAGAGGTCACGCTCGACGGTGGTGATGACGTCCAGGCCGCCGCCGCGGAGGAGCCATTGCTCCCCCATCTGGGAGAAGGCGGAGCGCTCTTCGGTGGACTCGGCCACGGTTACAGACTAATCCTCTGGGCCGTCAACGTTGAACAGCAGCTGCCCGGTGCCGGTCCGGAAGACAACCGACTCGGCCCCTTCCGGGCCCCCGCTGGCCTCGCGATGCACGGTTTTCTGGGGAATGTGAAGGAAGTCCCCAGCACCGGCTTCAGCCTGTTCTCTCCCGCCGGGCCCGTACTCGATCCGCAACCCGCCCCGGATGACGTAGACGTAGGTGTCGTGCTCACCGTGATGATGCCAGCCACTGGCCATGCCGGGGGCCGACTTGACCACGCCGATCCACAGGCCCTCGGAAGAGATGGCCTCCTCTCGGATCATCCCTGCGCTCTGTGCCGTTTCGGGAGCGACCCGCTCCGCCGCGCGTATCACCCGGACTATCTGGCGGCCTCCCGCTTCGGCCATTCGCTATGCGCGCTGCGACTGGATCCAGGAGTCAAGCTCGGGGCCGGATTCGAAGCTCGCGATGAGCCCGTATCTCGGCTCGGTCCCCTGATGCCATACGGCGTGGTAGAGCCTCTCCGAATCGAGGACGAACTGGGTCCCCACGGGCAACGAGATCCGGTGTTCGGTGGAGGGATCATCCTTCTCTTCCCTCACGATCATGAAGCTGTCCGGGTTGTCGGTGAGCTGCAACCAGGCTCGTACGACCCACCCGGTTCCCTCGGCTGTCACCCGGTTGTTGTCGTCGGGGTGGAGATTGCGAAGGGCATCTGCCTCGGTGTTCGGCTCGAGCTTGATCACGCGGACCCGCCCGAAGTTGGCTCCGACGCTCTCCGTCCACTTGCGCAGCGTGGGGGAGGACTCGACGTTGGTCGTCCATACCCCGTCCTTGTCGGGCTTGCCATGTTCCCAGAAGCCGCGAGGGTCGTGCTCCCCCGTGGCCGAGGCAAGGATGGCGAAGTTCGTGTCGCCTCCGCTCTTCCAATCCAGGTACTCGAGACCCTCCCACTCCTTGGGATCGAGCTCGCCCCGATACGCCTGCAGCTCCAGGAACCCCCGTTCCTCGATGGCGGGGAGCGTCACGAATCTCGACCGGTCGACCGGTCTGCTGGAAGTTTCCATGTCCATGCGGAAGTGGCCTCCTCGGACGAGCAACGGTCAGGAATGCTATCAGGTGGTTTTCGGGCTGTCGGCCGAACTACCCAGTCATTCCCGCAAAAGCACTCTCTTTAGGGCGAACCTCTCAAGTCTGGCCTTTCATTGGTCGAAAAACACCAGGTGAGGCTGAATAGGGGCCCTCGCGTCGCCCGACTTCTGTTCGCCTCTGACCATGCTGACAGCCCACCGTCGCAGCCCACCCGGCAGAAGCCATGGATTCACCGTGTGCCGGGCATTGCCGGGGCGACGGCAACGATCGTGGGCTTCCTCGTCCTGGTGGGCTGGGCGCTGGACATAGCCGTCTTGCGGACCTTCACCCCGGGGGTGGCCAACCCCATGGTCGCCAGCACCGCGTTCTGCTTCATGCTCACGGGGGTGTCCCTGTGGATGCTCCGAGAAGAACAGGGCCCGAAGCGCCGGCGGTGGGCCGGCCGGGCCTGCGCCGCCGGGGTGACGGTCATCGCCCTGCTCAAGCTGAGCGAGTACGCCTTCGGAGTGGACCTCGGAATCGACCAGACGCTCCTCACGACGAACGCCGGCCCTTTCCCGGGCCAGATGGCCGTCCCCTCCGCATTCGGCTTCGTTCTGATCGGTTCCGCGCTGATGTTGCTGGACTATGAACGGAGCTCCGGTAGCAAGCCGGCCCAGACCTTCACCCTGGTCGCAGGGCTCTTCCCGCTCCTCGGACTGGTCGGCCGACTGTACGACGTCCCGACGCTCTCGAGGCTCGTGGGCGGCACGGTGGTGATGGCCCTGCATACAGCTGTGACGTTCTCCGTTGTATGCGCCGGTGTCCTCGCCGCCAGGCCCAGTAGCGGGCTGATGAGGATCGTGACCAGCGACGGCCCGGGCCGTTTGCTCCTTCGCCGGCTCCTGCCGAGTGCCCTCGGAGTGGTGGTCCTGGCGGGCTGGGTGCGACTGACGGGGGAGCGATCGGGATTCTACGCCGCCGAATTCGGTGTCGCCCTCTTCGCCATCTTCACCATCGTCCTGCTCACCATGCTTATTGGGGGGACCGCTCGTTCGCTTTACGTTTCAGATCTCGAGCGAAGGGAAGCGGAGGAGAAACTCAGGGAGAGCGAACAACGGCAGAAAGCGATGCTGGCCAGCATCGCGGACGTCGTCGTGATCACCGACGCTGAGGGCGCGGTCGTCTCCATCAACCGGGCCATGGAGCGGCTGTCGGGGTGGCGCCAGGAAGAGGCAGAAGGCCGCCCGTACGAGGATGTCTGTCCGCTCGTGGACGCGAAGGGTCAGCCGCTCGAGCCGGAAAAACGCTTCCTGGCACGAGCCATCGCCGCCCGAGAGGTCGTGGCGAGCCGCGGCTACGACGTGGCTCTCCTCACCAGGGACGGTCGCCGCGTGCCGGTCAGCATCGCTGCCGCCCCCATCCTCGACGCCCAGGGGGAGCTTCTTGGTGGCGTCGATGTACTCCGAGACGTTTCCCACGAGCGGGAAGTTGACCAGCTGAAGTCCTCGCTGATCTCAACGGTCTCCCACGAGCTGCGCACGCCCCTGACCATGATCCAGGGCTTCTCAGAGCTCCTCTTGACCCGCGAGGTGGATGAGAAGAACACCCAGGAGGCCCTCGAGCAGATCAATGTCTCGGCCGGGCGGCTGGGACTTCTCATCGAAGATCTGCTGTCCGTCTCACGCATCGAGTCTGGGAGGCTCGACGTCCGACTGGCTCCGGTCGACCTGGCACAGGCCGTGGAGGAAGTAAGCGCCCTGTTCGATCGG
Organism: Actinomycetota bacterium; assembly: GCA_035641075.1. Lineage (GTDB taxonomy): Bacteria > Actinomycetota > UBA4738 > UBA4738 > CALAEC01 > DASQUW01. The sequence continues at coordinate 5,470 of DASQUW010000201.1, forward strand.
GACCGGAAGATTCGTATCGAGGCCGACGACGACTTTCCCCCAGCGATGGCTGACGGGGAGTTGGTCATTCGAATCCTCACGAACCTCTTGTCCAACGCGGTGAAGTACTCGCCTCCCGAGACCCCCATCTTCGTGACCGCCCGGCGGGTCGGTACGAGTGTCGAGGTCTCCGTGTCCGACCATGGGATTGGGATGACGAAGGCTGAGACGGCTCGCCTGTTCGACAAGTTCTTCCGCGCCGACCGCCCAGAGGTGCGCTCGGCGGGCGGCACCGGTCTCGGCCTGTACATCACCAGGAATCTCGTGGAGATGCAGGGCGGGCAGATCTGGGCCGAGAGCGAGCTCGGGCGAGGGACGACATTCCGATTCACCCTTCCCCTTGCACTCCGCGACGCGCAACTGGTGGCGCCATGAGGACGTTGTTGATCGCCGATGACGAGAGTGGGATCCGCTCGCTCGTCAGGATGACCCTCCAGCGAAAGCAGTACGAGATCTTGGAGGCCTCGGATGGGGAGGAGGCTCTGGCCCTGGCGAGGAAACATCACCCCGAGCTCGTTCTCCTGGACGTGATGATGCCGGGACTCTCTGGCTTCGACGTGTGCCGAGCTCTCAAAGACGATCCCGCCACCGCCGACGCAACCGTGGTGATGCTCACGGCGAAGGCCCAGGATGGCGATCGCGCTGAGGGGATCGCCGCTGGCGCCGACGACTACTTCACCAAACCGTTCTCGCCGATCGCCCTGTTGCGAAAGATCGACGACGTCTATGGGGAGGAGTGATCGTGAGCGTCGTCCTACTTATCGATGACGAACCGGCGATGGGTTCCCTCCTGAGTATGTCGCTGGAAGCCGCCGGGGCCCGGGTGGTCCAGGTGGACGACCTGCCCAGCGCAGTCGCCGCCGCCCGGCAAGAACGCCCGCGGGCCGTGTTACTGGACCTCGCTCTGGGCAAGGAGGACGGACTCGCCCTTCTCCCTCGTCTGCGTGAGGAACCCTCACTGTCGGAGGTGCCCATCATCGTCTTCACCATCCATGAGAGCAGGGAACGGGAAGCACTGGAGGAGGGCGCGGACGGATTCGTAGCCAAGCCGTTCAAGGCGGCCGAGCTTCACGACGTCCTGGCCGAGTACATCGGGCCGGCGTGATGGATCCAAAGGACACAGACGACCTCGGATATCGGCAAGCCCTCCTCTATGCCGAAGAGCTGCGTGAGCTGTACGGGAAAGAGCAGGCTCAGGCCGCTGCGCTGAGGGCCGAGAAAGAGCAGGCCGAGCGAATCCGGAAGGTCTTGGAACGAGGATTGATCAAGATGGTCTTCCAGCCCATCGCCGATCTCGCCGACGGCCGCGTCACCGGAGTGGAGGCATTGGCTCGATTCGCCGTAGAGCCCTCCAGAACTCCCGACGTGTGGTTCGAGGAGGCGGAGGCCGTCCACCTACGGGAGGAACTCGAGCTTGCCGCGGTGCGGTTAGCTCTTGAACACCCGAAGCTTCTGCCTGCGGGGACGTATCTTTCGATCAACCTTTCTCCTGCGACGGTGACATCGGCGCGATTCGCAGAGTTGCTCTCCGACGTGCCCGCCGAAAGCGTGGTGCTGGAAGTGACCGAGCATGCGCGCGTCGAGGACTACGGAGCTCTCGGAGACGCCCTCAAGGACTTCAGGGCTCGCGGCGGGCGGCTCGCCGTTGACGATGCCGGAGCCGGTTTCGCCAGCCTCAAGCACATCCTTCGCCTCGCCCCCGAGGTCGTGAAGCTGGACCGGGAAGTCGCCCAGGGGATCGACATCGACCGTCCCCGCCGAGCCCTGGCTGCCGCGCTGATCTCGTTCGCCTTCGACATCGGCGCCGACGTCGTGGCCGAAGGCATCGAGACGCAGGCGGAGGTCGATGCCCTTCGAGATCTCGGCGTCCCCTATGGACAGGGGTACTATCTGGCGCGCCCAGGTCCCATCCCTCCCGAGGGCTTCGATGCGCTTCTGGCAGATACCGACCCAACCGACGAGCCACGGTCCGCGGTAGGCTCGTCGCATGTCCAGCCCGGCGCCTGACGCTCGAAGACGCCTGCCTTCAGTCGACTCCCTGCTCCGCTCACCGGCCGGAAAGCGCGCATCGGAGCGCTTCGGCCGAGCCGTGATCAAGCAGGCGATCGCCAAGACGCTCCAGGAGGTCCGAGCGACGGCCTCCACCAGCGATGGGCCACCGGAGGATGAGGTGATCATGGCCCGCGCGCTGAACCTCGCCGCACGAACCGTTTTCGGACTCTCCGCGGTGATCAACGCCACCGGCGTGATCCTCCACACCAACCTGGGTCGAGCCCCCCTGCCCGACGCAGCGGTCAAGGCCGTGGCGAAGGCAGTCCGCTCCTACTCGGATCTCGAGGTGGACCGAGAGACCGGGAGGCGTGGGCGCCGGACCACCCGGGCCGAGTTCCTGCTGACCGCCCTGACCGGGGCCGAGGACGCTCTGGCCGTGAACAACAACGCAGCCGCGCTCCTCCTCGCCCTGGCCGCGCTGGCCAGACGCAAGGAGGTCCTGGTCTCCCGGGGTGAGCTGATCGAGATCGGAGGGGAGTTCCGCCTTCCCGAGATCATGGCCGCGTCGGGGGCGAAGCTCGTCGAGGTCGGGACGACGAACCGAACCCGGCTGACCGACTATCGCCGGGCGCTCTCGGATCGCACGGGCCTGATCCTCAAGGTGCACCCGAGCAACTACCGCGTCGTGGGGTTCGCCGAGGCTCCGGAGGTTGGTCGGCTGTCGGAGCTCTCCCACCGGGCCGGCGTTCCACTCCTGTACGACATCGGTAGCGGTCTCCTGCGCCGCACGCCGGGGGTTCCCCTCGACGAACCTGCCGCGATGGACGCTCTCCGGGCCGGCGCCGACCTGGTGTGCTTCTCCGGTGACAAGCTCCTCGGAGGACCGCAGGCCGGGATCATCCTCGGGCAGAGAGACCTCGTGGAGCGGCTCCGGCGACACCCCATCGCCCGGGCCGTTCGTGTGGACAAGATGACGGTCGCCGCGCTGGAGGCCGTGTTGCGCCTCCATGCCTCGGATCGTCGCGACGAGCTGCCCACCTGGCAATCGCTCACCGCTCCGGCTTCATCCCTCCGTTCCCGGGTGACCGCTATCGCCCGGGACGTGCCGGGCACCCGAACGGGACGCAGTGAGGCCGCGGCCGGAGGAGGGTCGCTTCCCGGCTACGCCATCGATTCCCACGTCGTTCGACTCGACCACCTCGCCCATCCCGAGGAGTTGGCGGCCCGGCTTCGCCTCGGCAATCCTCCCGTCTTCTGTCGCCTGGAGGAAGGTTCGCTCGTGTTCGATCTGCGAACGGTCGATCCGAGCGACGACGCGCGGCTGGCCCGTGCGGTGAGGTACGCGCTCTCGCAGGAGTAGAAGTGGAGGCACACCCCGAGCCCGAGAGCCTTCCCCTGCAGGTCGTGGCCACGGCGGGCCACGTTGACCACGGAAAGTCCTCGCTCATCATCCGGCTCACCGGCATCGATCCCGATCGGTGGGAAGAGGAGAAGCGTCGCGGCCTCACGATCGACCTCGGGTTCGCCTGGTGCACCCTGCCCTCTGGCCGGGAGATCGGCTTCGTGGATGTCCCGGGCCACGAGCGCTTCGTCCGCAACATGCTGGCCGGGGTGGGGCCCGTGCGACTGGTGCTGTTCGTCGTCGCCGCCGACGAGGGATGGAAGCCTCAATCCGAGGAGCACCTGGCGATCGTCGACGTCCTTGGAACGACGGACGGGCTTGTCGCCCTGACCAAGAGCGACCTCGTCGACGGCGACACGCTGCAGCGCAGAAGGAGTGAGATCGCCGAACGCCTCGCCGGCACAGGTCTGGAAGGTGTCCCGATCGTGGCCTGCTCCTCGAACACCGGCGAGGGGCTCGAGGAGCTCCGAAACGCGCTCGACGCGATGGTCGGGGCCGCCCCACCGCCCGAGGATCGCGGACGACCCAGGATCCACGTCGACCGATCGTTCACGATCCGAGGAGCGGGCACAGTGGTCACGGGAACGCTCACGGGAGGCAGCCTGGCGGCGGGACAGGAGGTTCAACTTCACCCCGCCGGCACACAGGCCCGCGTTCGCTCCCTCCAGACCCACCGACGCCCCGTGCAGGTGGCGCGACCCGTCTCGAGGGTGGCGGCGAACCTCGCCGGTCTCCCGAAGGGAGAGGTCGAGCGGGGAGACGTCCTCACCCGCCCCGACCAGTGGCGCCCGACATCGCTGATCGAGGCTCGGCTCATCCCCGTACGGAGCCTCTCCCACTCGCTCACGGCACGGGGGGCGTACAAGCTGTACGCGGGTTCGTCGGAGACCGAGTCTCGTTTTCGTTTGTATGGAACTCCCGAGCTGAGACCCGGCGACACGGCGTACGCTCGGGTCCGGCTTTCCCGGCCGATCGTCGCGGAGGTGGGGGACCGCTTCGTGCTCAGGGAAGCCGGGAGGCGCGAGACCGTCGCCGGGGGAGTCGTTCTCGACCCCGATCCCCCGGCCCGGCCCGGACCGGATCCAGCCGGGCGCCTCGCTCGCAGAGAGCAGATCACTCCGGGAGACATCGACGCTCTGATCGTCTCCGAGCGCGGAGCGATCCGCGCAGCCGACCTCACCATCCTGGCCGGCTCGGCCCAGGCGAACGTCAAGGGCGCCCTGCGAGTAGGGGCCTGGTGGGTCAGCGAAGACGTTCTGGGGTCCCTGACCGCCGCGGTCCGAACGGCCCTCGGCGAGTACCATCGCGAGCACCCCCTCCGGCCTGGCGTTGAGGCCGCTGACGTTCGCCGGATCCTCCTCGAGGCCACGCCCACGCTTGCATCGGCGCTCGATCGGGGCCTCGGCGCGGCGCTGATCGCCCGGCTCCAGGAGCAGGGCGAGCTCGCGCGGGAGGGCACGACGCTCCGCCTCACGGAGCACCGCGTGTCGCTCGGCGAGCAGGAGGCTGAGGCGAATCGGCTGCTCGCCGCGGTGCGCCAGGGTGAACCGACGCCGCCCACGATCAGGGACCTCGAGCGGGCAGGATTCTCCCGGGAGCTGGTGGAGGCCTCCTGCACGACGGGTCTTCTGGTGAGGATCTCATCGGAAATTGTCGTCGCCCCGGAGTTCGCCGAGCGGGCGGAAGACCTGGTGCGAGCCGAAGCCGCCCGGGCCGAGGGGATCACCGTGAGCCGGTTCCGAGAGCTTCTCGGAACCACGCGGAAGTACGCGCTGCCCCTGTTGGAATGGTTCGACTCCCGGGGGATCACACGTCGCGACGGCGACGTTCGACGCCTCAGCTGACGTCTGCGATCACTTCAACCTCGACGGGGACGCCCAGTGGAAGGGAGGGAGCCGAGACGGCGGCCCTGGCATGCTTCCCCGACTCCCCGAACACCTCGACCAGGACGTCGCTCGCGCCGTTGGCCACCTTCGGTTGGTCGATGAACGCTTCCCCCGACGCCACCCACACCGTGACCTTGAGGATCCTCCGGATCCGGTCGAGCGAGCCCAGCTCGTCGTTCAGGGCGGCCAGCGCCTGGAGCGCGCAGCGTCGGGCGAGCTCCTGAGCCTCCTCCAGCGAAACCGACTCCCCGACCCGTCCGGTGACGATCGGCTTGCCGTCGTCGAGCGGGACCTGTCCAGCAACGAACGCCAGCCCGCCTCCCAGGGTGACCGGTACATAGGAAGCCACCGGCCGGGCGGCCGGAGGTAACTCGATCCCCAGCTCTTCGAGACGCTCGCTCACGCCCACGGAAATTCCTCTTCGGAGTCGCGCCAACAGCGATTCTCCCAGGGTTGCGGCGGATGGAGGAAACCGAGCCAGGGTGCA
>DASQUW010000202.1:0-25876 GCA_035641075.1 Actinomycetota bacterium
GGTCCTCGGCTCGCTCGGCCCCGACGCCCTGAACGTGAAGCGCCGGCAGTTCCTGGAGCTCCTGTCTCGCCGACGAGGGCGAGTGAAGGCGGCCCTGATGGACCAGCGACTCATCGCCGGCCTCGGAAACATCCTCGTCGACGAGGTCCTGTGGCAGGCCCGTGTTCATCCCGCGACCTCCATGGAGAAGCTCTCGGAAACCCAGCGCGATCAGCTCTTCACCACGATGCGCAGCGTGGTCCGACGGGCGCTCGAGGGGTACGACTCCATGGACTGGAACGCCCGGTGGCTCTCCCACGTCCGGGGACGCCCGGGGGCTCACTGTCCCCGACGACACGAGGCGTTGGCGCGCACGGTGATAGCCGGGCGGACGACGTACTACTGTCCGCGCTGCCAGCCGGCCGTAGACTAGCCGGGGTGGACGACTCCCTGCGATCTCGACGCCCAACGCTCACGCGTCGACTCGTCGTCCGGTTCGCCCTTGCCGTCGTCGCCGTGCTGGCGGTCCTGGCGGTTGTCCTGGATCGGACCCTGGAATCCGCATTCCTCGACGACCTCACTCGTTCGTTGGTGTCGGAAGCGAGGGCCACGCGCCTGGCCCTGCCCGAAGACTCGGAGTCGTTTCAGCCGTTTGCCAGGAGTTCCGGACGGGAACTGGGCCTGCGCATCACGCTCATCCGGGTGGATGGAACGGTGGTGGCGGACTCGACACGCGACCCGGCGGGCATCGAGAACCACTCCGACCGACCGGAGGTTCAAGCGGCGCTGCGGGAAGAGATCGGCGTCGCCTCTCGAACGAGTGCAACCGTCGGGGAGCCCTTCAGGTACGTCGCGCTTCCCCCGAGGGATGGCCTCATCGTCAGGGTAGCCCTCCCGCTCTCGACCGTCACGTCCCGGCTCGCCGGCATTCGGACGTTGGTGATCGGCGGCACGGTGCTCGCCGCTGTCATCAGCGTCTTCGTGGTCGCCGTCGTGGCCAGATCCATCACCCGCCCGCTTGCCCGCCTGACGGAATCGGTGTCCCAGCTCTCTCGAGGGAACCTGGACACTCAGGTCGAACCCGACGGCACCGCGGAGCTTGCCTTCCTGGCCGGGACACTGAACCGGATGGCCCAGGAACTGAGCGCCCGGATGGGCGAAGTACGCGAGGATCGCCGGAGCCGGGACCTCATCCTGTCCGCGATGGAGGAAGGCGTCCTCCTGGTGGACGCGAAGGACGAGGTCGGCTACGCCAATCCCGCGGCTCGTCGGATGCTCGGAGGGGAACCGCTGTCCACCAGTGGGCTGCGGCCGTACGCGCTCAGACGCCTCGTTTGGGAGGCCAGGACGAGCGACTCTCTCCGGGAAGAGGAGGTCGAGACGGGGATCCAGACGAGGATGGTCCGGGCGTCGGCACTTCCGGTCGGCGCCGACGGACGGGTTCTCCTGGTCCTTCGGGACGTGACTGAGGCCAGGCGGGTGGAGGCGATGCGGAGGGACTTCGTGGCGAATGCATCGCACGAGCTGAAGACCCCCGTTGCCTCGATCCAGGCCGTCGCCGAGACGGTCGGGCGAGCGCTCGAGGAGGACCCCGCAGCGGCCGGGCGGTTCGCCACACAGCTTCAGCAGGAGGCCGTTCGACTCTCGCGTATCGTCTCGGACCTCCTGGACCTTTCCCGCCTGGAGACGGAGCGACCCGAGCTCGAGCCCGTGCGGCTGGACCTGCTGGCTCGAGAGGAGGTCGACCGGCACGGCGACCGGGCCGCCCGCGGCGGGATCGATCTCGCTTTTCGGGCCGAGCCTGCCACGGTCCGAGGCTCATCGAAGGATCTTTCGCTCCTCGTGAGAAACCTCCTCGACAACGCGGTCCGGTACACGTCGGCGGGGGGCCGCGTGGAAGTCGAGGTGGGGATGAAGGAAGAGAGCGTGTTTCTGGAGGTCCGAGACACCGGCATCGGGATCCCCGCCCGCGATCTCCCCCGGATCTTCGAACGCTTCTATCGAGTGGACCCGGCACGCTCCCGTCAGACGGGAGGGACCGGGCTGGGGCTTTCCATCGCCAAGCACGTCGTGGAGCAGCACGGCGGCCGCTTCGCGGCAAAGAGCGAACTCGGCCGCGGCTCGACGTTTCGAGTGATCCTCTCCGCCGCCGGCGGGGCCTGAGCACACCCGTTCCTCTTGGAGTGCCCGCGTACGATGCCCCGATGAAACGCGAGGCGTGGGGAGGGATCCACGAGGCAGCCTCCGACCGAAGGTCGGGCGCGGCGGAGATCGTCCGGCGCGCGGCGGAGGCGCTGGCGGTCCTCCCGAGCAACGACCTCCAGGGAGCAGTCGTCACTCTCATCAGGGGCCAGCCGTCGATGGCTCCTCTGTGGCGCCTGAGCTCGGAGGCATTGAGCTCGGCGGATCACGTCGAAGCCGCCAGGACCTTCGCCGTGCGAGTGGCCGCCGAGCCTGGTGAGATCGCGAAACGAGCTGCGGCCTTCCTTCCCGACAGCGTCGTGGTTCATTCCTTCTCGAGCACGGTGGTGGCCGCAGTCGTTGCAGCGGGGGCCGAGGTGGTGTGTTCCCGCTCGGAGCCGGGCGGTGAAGGAGAGAGGATGGCCACAGAGCTGACCGGTCTCGGCGTGGAGACCCGGCTGGTGGATGACGAGGATGCCCTCCATGCGGTGGCAGATACCGGCGCCGTCGTGGTCGGTGCCGACGCCGTGGGGCCGGCAGGTGTGGTCAACAAGGTCGGGACGCGCCTGATGGCGGAGGCTGCTCGGCGGCACTCCATCCCTTGCCACGCCCTCGCGGGTGAGTCCAAGCTGCTCGGCGCCGACCTCCCCGCGCCGCATCCGTTCGAGCGCACCCCTCTCGGCCTCTTCACCTCGGTGGTCACGGAGGTGGGTCCCCTCTCCCCCACGGAGGCAGCTCGTCGGTCGAGCCAACACACCTTGCACCCGCTTCTCGCAGGTCTCCTCGAGGAACGCAGATGAGGCCCGTTGCTACCATGGCCTGACGATGGCCGCCGAACCCGAGGTCTGCTACCGGCATCCGGATCAGGAGACCCGGGTCCACTGCACGCGCTGCGGCCGCCCCATCTGTCCCGACTGCATGACGGCGGCGCCGGTTGGGCACCACTGCCCCACGTGTGTGGCGGAAGGACGCCGGGGGCAACGCCGGATCCGCGGGGCGATCCCTCGCCCCCGATCGGTCACCACGGTCATCCTGGGGATCAACGTCGTCGTGTTCGCGGTGGAGCTTGCCCTCGGCGGGGCGAGCGGCGAGGTCCTGATCCGACTCGGAGCGATGGTGCCGTTCCTCGTCGCCACCGGCGAGTACTGGCGGCTGATCACGGCGATGTTCCTGCACGTCGGCATCCTCCACCTCCTGCTCAACTCGTGGGGCCTGTTCCTCTTCGGGAACCTCATCGAGGGCGTCTTCGGGAGCGCCCGGTTCCTGGCGATCTATCTGGTCACCGGGTTCTGCGCCAGCGCGGCATCCTTCGCCTTCGGCGGCCCCAACCGTGTCGCCGCCGGGGCCTCCGGGGCCATCTTCGGCCTGCTCGGCGCGTGGCTGGCGTACAACTGGCGGCGCCGGGGGCTCTTCCTGGCCCAGGCCAATCTCCGGGGCGCGATGCTCCTCATCGCCCTCAACCTGTTCCTGGGGTTTCAGATAGCCGGGATCGACAACACCGCGCACATCGGGGGACTCGTCGCGGGAGTCCTGGCCGGACTCGCCGCGGAGGGGGTCGGCGCACGAGGGGTGCGGACCGCGACCAGGCTCGCGGGTCTCACACTCTTGCTGCTTGCGGGCGTGGCCGTTGCCGGGTGGCGCGTGGCGGTTCTGACCGGTTAGCCCACTACCTAGTGGGCGTTCCGTGCGCCTCAGCCGGGGCGGAACGGCGGGAGCCCGTCACCCTCGTTCGACACAGGTTCGGTTGGCGTGCCCGTGGCGGAGGCGAGGTACCCGGCGATCCGATTCCATCCCTCCCGGTCCCACGACTCCACCACTTCGGCGACCGTCCCGTTCTCGATCACGAACAGCGTGGGAACCGTCCGGATCCCGTAGGCGTTTGACACCTCGTACGGCTCGGTGTCGGTTACCGACGGGAACGTCGTGCCGTACTCCCGGGCGAAGGCATCGACACGCTCAGGGGGATCCTGCGCCACCCCCACGAGCCGTTCGGGAAACGTGCGAGCCAGCCGTTCCGCGACGGGAGCGGCATTCTGACACGTGGGGCAGGTCACCTTGTAGAAGAAGAGCGCGACAGGATCGTTCTTGAAGTCGGCGCCCGGGATCGAGGGGGCCTGGGCCCCTTTGTCCAGCGGTTTCACGTGTCGGTTCGAACGTTCAGATCGGATCTCCTATTCCATACATCGCCCCGCCCCGCGCGCCCACGTAGATCATTCCCTTCCACACCGCCGGCGTCGACTCGATGCACCCTTCCAGCTTCACCTTCCACAGCGCCTTCCCCGGCTTCCGGAACGGCTGGCTGACGTCGTACGCGCTCAGCACGCCGCTGCAGTCCCCCACGATGAGCACACCGTCCACGATCACCGGCGAGCTCCACGTCGGCGGCGGGAGGTCGATCTCCCACCGCTTCCTGCCCGTGGCGCGGTCGATCGCCAGCAACCGTCCGGTGTTCGTCGCGGCGAAGAGCGCGTCCTCGTAGAGTCCGGGCGTGGCCCACAGGCCCCCGAATCCTCCCTCGCCCGGGACCGGCTTGGACCACACGATCGGGTCGTCCGGGTCTGTTGGATCCAGCTTCATGAGCTGACCGACCTCTGCCCCGCGGGCGTCGAACCGCTCCAACTCAGACGCAACGTACAGATACCCCTCATCGTCGATGACCACCGAGGCATCGGTGTCCTCGCCGGTCCAGAACCGGAACACCCGCTCGTATTTCTTTCCGCCGGACAACACACCGGAGACATCCCATCCCTGGACCAATCCGCCGGAGTTGGCGAAGTACACCACGCCGTCGTGGAACGCCGGTGAGTTCTCGATGGATACTTCCTGATCGCCGAGCTCGGCGAAGAGCTCATCGTCGTACCCGGGCACGAGCATCCGGATCTTCGGGTCGACGATGACCTTTCCCAGGGCGTCGTAGTCCCGATTGAGCTTCACCGCGTAGAACCAGGAGTTCTCCCCTCCGATCAGCAGGTGGTCGTCGATCACCAGCGCCGAGGCGTCCCAGTCGTTGTTCCACACCTGGTTCGGTGCCGAGTCTGCCGAAAGCCGCCACAGCTCCTCCATCTTCGGGCCTCGATCGAGAGCCAAGATGCGGAAGTTGTTGTCTCGCGATCCCGAGTAGAGAAGTGGATACCCGTCGGGATCGCTGGTAACCGTGCCCTTGATGATGTCGCCCGTCGTGAACGTGTCCTTCAGCGGCTCCCCGTCGAGACCGTCCAGGATGTGGATGCCCCGGTCGTACGCGCCGAAGCGGACCTGAATCTCGTCCTCGTGCTCGACCACGTTGGGCTGTCCGGTCCATCCGGTTCCGCACCACAGCTTGGTCTTGCCCCCGCTGCTCGATCGGGAGCACATCCCCCCAAACTCCGGGTACCGCCACAGCACCTTGGGCTTCCGCGGGACCGGCCCCTCGCCGTAGTACGTGCGGGTCGCGTTCCCCCGAAACGTGGTCAACCCGGCGAAGGCCGTGTTGATGGGCCCGGCCACCGTTGCCGGCTCCGGAGTGGTCGTGGGTCCCGGTACGGGGCTGGGACCAGACCCTTCGACACCCAAAGGCCGAGCGTCCCGAGACTCGGGTTCTCCCGAGCCACGGATGTCGAACAGGTCGAATCGCCACGATGCCGCCCCGAAGATCACCACAGCGAGAGCCGTGAGGAACGCGCTGAAGGAAAGCCTAGTCCGGCGACGCCTGGCCGCGAGCCTTTCCGTTCGGTTCATCGGGTGACCCGCAACAATGCTACGGGAGGAAGGGGAAAAGGGGACCGCCTATCGGTAGACGGACTCGATCTTCTCCCGGTACTCGTCCAGCTCCAGATCGAGGCTGCCGCCGCCCTGAACGGTGAGGAGCCGAAGCATCGACTCGATCTCCTCGGGGCTGTAGCCGAGCGAGGTTTCCTTCATCAGCTCGTTCCAGCGCTCACAGGAACTCGGCCGGCAGGCGTCGTGGCGAAGAGCATCGACCATCGACTCGGAGGAGAAGCCACAGTAGTGGCAGACGATCCTCATGGGGAAGGCCATTGCCTGGGTTTCGAACGGGCAGTGGTCATGGGCACCATGAGGATTTCAAGCCCCGGCAACGATGGTGTAGACAAAAACGGATTAGATTCCGTGGCGAGTTTCGACTACGTCGCATGCAGTAGGGAAGCCATCCGAAGGGGCTCACCGCCCTGTGCATTTCGGGCTAGTCCACCGATGCGCCTGCCCTGCTACCATCGTTTCAGTGAACAGCCACCCGTCGCCCGAGGGCGCCGGGCCTCCGGCAGAGCCCTCCCCGATCGAGGAACCCGTGGACCCACACCCCTCCCTGGATGACCTGCGCCGTTCGGAGCGAACGATGATCCTGGTCAGGGGGATTGCCGCCCTCTTCGCCGCCTACCAGGTCCTGGTGTACGACACTCAGCCGTATCCGTCTGTCGTGTACCGGAACGCCGGACTCGCCCTCGCCGCCTTCCTCGCAGCAGGGGACCTCGGGATCTGGCTGCTGCATGGACGTCTCCGGACACTGCCGCAGGCACGGGCGATGGCCCTCGCCGGGGTCGTCCTGGACGTCGCCGTGGCGTCGGGGTTCGTCTGGCTCTACGCGTTCGACCAGCTTTCGGCATTGTGGGTGGTGCTGTTCATCCTTCCGCTGGAAGGCGCCATCCTGTTTCAGCTTTCCGGAGCGCTCGGGGCGTGGCTGGTCACAACACTGATCTACATCGGTCGGGAGGTGTGGGGGTCGGAGCGGTTCGACTATGAGCTCCAGTGGAGCAGCGTCTCGTTTCGGATGGGTGTGGGCCTTCTCATCACGCTCGTGGCAGGGCTCATGGCCAGGGACCTCACCCAGCAGCGCACTCAACTTCGTAAGGCCCTCACCCAGGTCCGCCGGGTCGATCGCCTGCGGGCGAGGCTCGTGAGCACACTCGCCCACGATGTCCGCACTCCCCTGACCTCCATCCGGGGGGCCATCAAGACGGTCCTCGGGCGAGGGGACCGCCTCGATCCCAAGACGACGGCGGAGCTCCTCAGGGGCGCCGACCATCAGGCCGATCGGCTGGAACGACTGGCTACCGATCTCCTGGACCTGGCTCGACTGGAACGAGGCCGCCTCGAGCTGTCACTCCAGGAGGTGAGGCTTCGCCAGGCCGTGGAAACGGCCCTCTCGTTCGCCGATGACCAGGGGCGGTACGACGTGCGCATCGACCCCGAGATCACCGTTCGCGCCGATCCGGGGCGCCTCGAGCAGATCGTGGTCAATCTGGCCGCGAACGCCCTCCGCTACGGCGCCCCTCCATTCCTGGCGGAGGCCGGGCTCTCGAACGGCGAGGTCCGGCTGGCGCTTCGAGATCAGGGGCCGGGGATCCGCGCGGAAGAGACCGAGACGCTGTTCGAGCCGTTCCGATCGGAGTCGAGCGGGGAATCCGTGGGCCTGGGCCTTGCCATCGTGAAGGCGCTGTCGGAGGCTCACGGAGGGACGGTTTCGTACGAGCCCAACGAGCCCAGGGGGGCCTGCTTCACGGTGCGTCTGCCGGTTGCCGGTCCGGCTTCCTCCGCTTCCTAGCTCCGATCAGGCCAGCGTCCGCAGGTCGACGTCCTCGTCACGCAGCAGCTTCGGATCCGGCCTGGCCCGGTTGCGTATGAGCTTCATCGCTCGGCGGACGTCCTTCCCGCGGTTGAGGCCGAGCGCGGCGAGGGTCACCCCAGAGTCCAGGTAGAACGCGACGAAGTTCCTGTCTTCGGTGGATCCGCGGATGATGATCTCGTCCCAGCTCGCCGCGTACCCGGCGTACTGGAGGTTCTGATCGAACTGGTCCGACCAGAACCAGTGCGGGTCGTCGTACGGCTCCGCCCTTCCCATCATGTTCCTGGCAGCCGCGGCTCCCTGCTTGATGGCGTTATCGAAGTGCTCCACTCGAATGTGCCGGCCGAACACCGGGTGCCAGTGGTTCGCCACGTCACCGGCGGCGAACACCCCGTCGACGGTGGTCCGGCAGTACTCGTCGACCACGATCCCGTTGTCGATCTTCGCGCCGGCCGACTCCCCCAACTCGATGTTGGGCTCGATCCCCACACCGACAACGACTGCGTCTCCCTCGATGGCGGCGCCCTGGGTGGTTCGCACCGCCACGCCGCCGTCCGTCTGCTCGATGGAGTCCACCCCCTCACCGGTGCGGAGCTCGACGCCATGTTCCCGATGGATGTCGGCGTAGAGGCGCCCCATCTCCTTCCCCAGGGCCCGCTCCAACGGGACGTCCAGCATCTCCAGGCACGTCACCTCGAGGCCGAGCGTCCGGGCGGAGGCGGCCACCTCGGCTCCGATGAACCCCGCTCCAACCACAACGAGGTGACGACCGTCCTTGAGCTCGGACCGGATCCGGTCGGCGTCGCCGATCGTTCGGAGATACAGAACTCGTTCGAGCGGCTCTCCGGGAAGCATCTGGGGGCGACCGCCGGTGGCCAGGAGGAGCGCATCGTAGCCGAGGCGCTCCCCATCCGAGAGCGCGACGGCTCTGTCTTTCGAGTCCACTGCGGTCGCCCGGGTCCCCAGGCGGGCCTCGACCCGGTTCTCCTCGTACCAGGAGGAGGGCTGGAGGAACAAGGAGTCGAGGGAATGCTCCCCTCGCAGGTATTCCTTGGACAGCGGAGGCCGCTCGTACGGGAGCGGGGGCTCCTCACCAACGAGAACGATGCGTCCGTCGAACCCCTCCTGACGAAGGGTGTGGACGGCCGTCCCACCGCAGAGATTGGCGCCGACCACAACGAAGACGCTGTCCATCGGCCCAGGATACCGGCCAGATCATGGGCCCGATTGCGGGCACATCTCTCCCGGAGTGAAATGACGTGATGAAGCCGGTCGTCGTCGGTTCCGAGGCGCTGTCGCCGAGTGACGTTGTCGCCGTGGCTCGGCACATGGCCCCGGCCCACCTCGACGGCGGCGCGGAGAAGGCCATCCGGGCATCCCGGGCGATCGTGGAGAGGCACCTCGGCGGCGACCGCCCCGTCTACGGACTGAACACCGGCATCGGGGCGCTCGCCGATGCTCGGATCCCGTCCGAGGACCTGGAGCAGCTCCAACGAAACATCATCCGGAGCCATGCGGCCGGGGCCGGAGAGTTCCTCCCGGTCGAAGTGGTGCGGGCCATGATGCTCCTCCGAGCCCGATCGCTCGCCGCGGGCCGTTCCGGGGTTCGCCTGGAGTTGGTGGAGCGGCTTCTCGAGCTCCTCAACCGGGGGATCCATCCAGCGGTTCCGAGCAGGGGGTCGGTTGGAGCCAGCGGAGATCTTGCCCAGCTTGCCCACATCGCGCTGGGGCTCCTCGGGGAAGGGCGCGTGCTGACCGACGACGGAGGGACCGAACCGGCGGCCGAGGCGCACCGCCGGGCGGATCTGGCGCCGCTGGAGCTTCGGGCGAAAGAGGGGATCGCCATGATCAACGGGACCGAGGGGATGGTGGCCCTCGGGCTCCTCGCCCATCACGATGCTTCCATGCTCTTGAAGGAGGCGGACATCTCCGCGGCCATGACCATCGAGGCGGCCCTGGGGACCGATCGTCCCTTCGCCGAGGACCTCATGACGCTTCGACCCCATCCAGGTCAGGCAGCCGCGGCGGCGAACCTCCGCCGGATGCTGGAGGGAAGTCCGATCATCGCCTCGCATCGAGACAGCACCCACGCGGTCCAGGATCCGTACTCGATGCGATGCGCCCCGCAGGTCCACGGCGCCGTCCGCGATGCCCACGCCTTCGCCGGGGAGGTCCTCGGGCGAGAGCTCGGGTCCGTCACCGACAACCCAGTGGTGCTTCCGGACGGGCGCGTCGAGAGCGCGGGAAACTTCCACGGCGAGCCCATCGCGTACGGCCTGGACTTCCTGACGGTGGGAATGTCCGGTCTCGGCAACGTGGCCGAGCGACGGACGTTCTGGCTCCTCGGCCCGGCCCAGGCGCGGGGGCTCCCTCCGTTCTTGAGCACCCATCCGGGACTCGGGTCCGGATACATGCTCGCCCAGTACACGCAGGCGGCCATGGTGTCCGAGTGCAAGATGCTGGCGCAGCCGGCCGGGCTCGATTCCATTCCCACCTCCGGAACGCAGGAGGACCACGTCAGCATGGGGTGGCTCTCGGGGCTGAAGCTTCGCCGGGTCGTGGAGCTGGCCACGACCATCGTAGCGATCGAGGCGCTGTGTGCCGCTCAGGCGCTCGACTTGCGGCGGCCGCTCGGGCCGGCCCCCGGGACCGCGGCGGCTCGGGCCGCGCTGCGACAGCTCGTCCCGTTCCTCGAAGAAGATCGGACCGTTGCGGAGGACATCGAAGGTGCGGAAGAAACGGTGCGTGGCGGGGCCCTGATTCGGGCCGTCGAGGATATCGTTGGAGCTCTGCAATGAGCTCCCGATCCGAGGTCCGAGCACCGCGGGGGACAACCCTCTCCTGCAAGGGATGGCCGCAGGAAGCAGCCCTCCGGATGCTCATGAACAACCTCGACCCCGAGGTGGCCGAGCGGCCCGAGGACCTCGTGGTCTACGGGGGGACCGGCCGCGCCGCTCGGAGCTGGGAGGCGTTCGATGCGATCGTGAAGGCGCTGCGATCCCTGGAGTCGGACGAGACGCTCCTGGTGCAATCGGGCAAGCCCGTGGGCATCTTCCGGACCCACCCGGTCGCTCCACGTGTCCTCATCTCCAACGCGATGCTCGTCCCTCACTGGGCAAACCACGAGACGTTCCACAGGCTGGAACAGGCCGGGCTCACCATGTACGGGCAGATGACGGCGGGGTCGTGGATCTACATCGGCACGCAGGGGATCCTCCAGGGAACATACGAGACCCTCGGCGAGTGCGCCGCGCAGCACTACGACGGGACGCTCAAGGGAAGGGTCGTCCTCACGGCTGGCCTGGGTGGGATGGGCGGGGCCCAGCCCCTGGCGGTCACGATGAACGAGGGCGTCGCCCTGGTGGTGGAGGTCGACCCAGCTCGGATCGAGCGCCGGATCAAGACCCAGTATCTCGATCGCTTCACCGAGGACCTCGAAGAGGCGCTCCGGTGGGTCGAGGAGGCCCGGGAAGCGGGAGAGGCCGTTTCCATCGGCCTCCTCGGGAACGCGGCCGAGACCCATCCATCGCTTCTGGAGCGGGGGTTCCGGCCCGACGTGGTCACCGATCAGACCTCGGCTCACGACCCACTGGAGGGCTACGTCCCGGCGGCACTCTCGCTGGAGCACGCCGCCGAGCTCCGATCGAGCGACCCGAAGGAGTACGTCCGCAGGGCCGAGAGGTCCATGGCCGACCACGTCCGGGCGATGCTCGGGTTCATGGATGCGGGCTCGGTGGTGTTCGATTACGGAAACAACCTTCGGGGCGGCGCCGAGCGGGGCGGCTGCGACAGGGCCTTCGAGTTCCCCGGCTTCGTGCCGGCATTCATCCGCCCAATGTTCTGTGAGGGAAAGGGACCGTTCCGGTGGGCGGCTCTCTCCGGAGATCCCGAGGACATTCTGGCCACGGACCGGGCGGTGGCCGACCTCTTTCCCCACGACGAGCGACTGACCCGGTGGCTCCGGATGGCCGAGGAGAGAGTGGCATTCCAGGGCCTTCCGGCGCGGATCTGCTGGCTCGGCTACGGCGAGCGGGCCCGGGCCGGGCTCCGTCTGAACGAGCTGGTAGCGTCGGGGGAGGTATCCGCGCCCATCGTGATCGGGCGCGACCATCTGGACGCCGGCAGTGTGGCCTCTCCGTTCCGGGAGACCGAAGACATGGCCGACGGCTCCGATGCCATCGCCGATTGGCCGGTCCTCAACGCTCTCCTCAATACGGCCGCCGGGGCCGATTGGGTGTCCCTCCACCACGGCGGCGGCGTGGGCATCGGGTACTCGATCCATGCGGGAATGGTCGTAGTGGCGGACGGGACCCGGGAGGCCGGCGTGCGGCTCGAGCGCGTCCTCACCTGCGATCCGGGGATGGGAGTCGTGCGCCACGCCGACGCCGGTTACGAGCGGGCCCTCGATGTGGCCCGGGAGCGAGGGGTTCGCCTGCCGATGCTCGAGGACTGAGTCGGCAGCCATGCCGGATGACCGGAACTGGCCCCGGGCCAGCGCATGGCTCGCAGGCGATCATCTTCCGGAGCCGGTCGGCACGCTTGCGGTGCTCGGGGCCCCTCTCCACCTTGGATCGATCACTCCCGGTCGCTGCGACCTCGCGCCGGGCGCCATCCGGGGCGCACTCGATCGATACAGCACCTTCGACCCCGATGCCGGGGTCGACGTCCGAAGCCTGGCCGTCTCCGATCTCGGCGACCTCGACGTGGCGGCTTCCCGACCGGAGGAGGCCCTCACGCCGCTTTCCGAGGCAGTTCGGTCTGCCCTCGCCGGCGTGGATGTCCTGGCCGTGCTCGGGGGGGACAACAGCATCACTCGCCCGGGGTGTCTCGGTGCTGCCGATCGCCTCGAGGGCCTCGGGCTCCTGACGCTGGACGCCCACCACGACCTTCGTGACCTTGATGCGGGCTTGTCGAACGGCAACCCCGTGCGCGCTCTGCTGGCAGACGGCCTCCCCGGCGCAAACATCGTGCAGATCGGGATTGCGCCGTTCGCCAACTCCCGGGGCTATGCCGAGGTGGCCCGGGGGGCCGACATCACCGTGCTCACCGTCGAGGTCGTTCGGACCAAAGGTGTGGGCGCGGCTATCAGCGAGGCGCTCATGTACCTGACTGAACGGGTCGATCGAGTGTACGTCGATCTCGACATCGACGTTCTGGATCGGGCGTTCGCCCCCGGGGCGCCGGGCTCACGGCCGGGAGGGCTCTTTCCCGAGGAACTCTTCAAAGCTGCCCGGATTTGCGGCCAGCATCCTCTGGTCCGGGCCATCGACCTGGTCGAAGTGGATCCGACCAAAGACATGGACGAGGTCACGGTCCTGGCCGCTGCTCGTTGCCTGCTTTCCTTTGCATCCGGGATGGTCGGCCGAATCCCGGCGAAATAGACCATATGGTGCTTCCCCGCTAGCGCCTTATTGACCTCTACTTGGGGCTTCCCATAGTCCTATCTGAAGACGTACAATGCATCCAATAGGACAAGACCCGCACGGGAGAAGGAGCCCGCTATGCGCATTCGTTCATCGTCCGTAGCTTTCATCACGTTCGCCACCGCCGTGGTCACGGCTCTGGGGCCGGCGGCAACGGCGGATCATACGACGCCGCCCGGTCCGCTTTCTCCCAACACGGAGACCACGCAGGCCGGCGTCGGCTTCGGAATAGGGGGGGTCCCCGCACTTCCCGGCACGTGGACGCACATCACAAACTTCCCGCCCAATCCCGGATCCGACTTCGCCCTCTTCACCAGGCTCGTGGGATCAACGAGGGAGCTCTACTCCTCGAGCGGCACGCTGGGAGGCGGAGATGAGGGCCACGTCGGACAGCGGATCACCCGGCTCACGAGCAACAACCAGACGGTGGTTGATCCCACCTGGATCTCCGACCACGGCTCTGCGAATTGCCCGGGTACGGGAAGCACCGGAAACCTTGGTCTTCAGCACGACGCCGCGGTTGCCGGAGCTCCACGAAGGACCTCCAGGATCCAGTCGATCCCGCGTCCCATCGAGATGGAGCTCCTCATCGACGCAACCGACGCCAACGGCCGCTGCCACGACACCGCCGGGGGCGGTCTCGAGCTCATCGACATCACGAACCCCTCGCAACCCAAGGAGATTCACCTGATCCGTCACGCGGGCACCTCACACACCGTCACGGTGGATGACCGCCGCCCGTGGATCGTCTACAACAGCACCTCGGACTTCTCCGGCAGGCCCTGGATCGACGTTGTGGACGTCCGCACGTGCGTCAACCTCAGCACCAGGACCCTGGCCCAGAAGCGTGCCGCGTGCCGACCCAAAGTGTTCCGCATCCCCTTCGAGCCCTCGTGGACGTATCAGCGGAACTTCTACAACGGCGGCGGCGCCATCGACCCCACAGCGGGGTCGGCGGCATGCCACGACATCACCGCGATCGGCACCCGGCTCTACTGCGCCGCGATCAGGGCGAGCCTGATCCTCGATGTCGCCAACCTGACCGACGCAAACGGGAACATCCGGGGCACCCAGATGCCCTGCCCCATCATCGCCGCGGGGACGAGTACCACCGCGGCGGTCACGAACTGCGCAGGGCAAGGGGCAGGGGCCCCCACGGTCGCTCCCGATGCCTTCGCGTTCCTCGGGACGAGGAACCATGCCGGGATCGACTGCACCTCGCCCCCCGCTCCCCGGAACTCCGGGTGCAACAGCAACCTCCTCGTCCCGGTCAATGAAGACATCGCCATCTCTCACGAGGCGGACCCGACGCACGATGAACGGGTCATGTTCGCCACCGACGAGCGGGGCGGTGGCGTTGTGCCTCCGGGGGCGTCCTGCACGCCGGGCGGACCGACCAACTTCAGCAACGGGGGCATGCACGCATTCGACATCAGTGGGGCCACCCCCGGCCGCGACCCGGCCGACAACTTCCCGTACATGCTTGACCCGGCCGGGAACAAAGCGGTGTTCCTGGGGGCGGTGCGCGTTCCGGCGGCGACCTTCTGCACCATCCACATGGTCGAGCACGCTCACGAGGAGCAGCGGCTCTTCGTGGCCTACTACAGCCAGGGCGTCAAGGTCGTGGACTACTTCTTCCACCCGGGCAACCGAATCAGCTTCAGGGAGACCGCGTCGTTCATCCTCCCGAACGCGGTCACCTGGGTGGCTCACCAGTTCAAGACCGTGAATAACGGCGACGGCACGAATACCTACTACCTACTCGCCGGAGACATCGAGCGGGGGATCGACGTGATCTCCTACCGGGCTGCGCCCAACCCGATCGGCGCTCCGCCTCCGGCCGAGGCTACGGCCACCATTCAGGCCGGAAACGCGGGAGCGGGCTTGCTCGTTCTCGTTGCGGCTCTTCCGGCCGCTGCGCTGCTCCGGCGGCGCCGTCGTTCGCGATCCTAGATAGGAAGGTAGCGAGACAGCGGAGGCCTTCGGGCCTCCGCTGCTCTTTGTTGGGCCCAATGAGCTTCGTCTGCCTGGGGAGCCCCCCGCTCGCGGCTGTAGACTACGACTCAGGCAGACCGGACCGAAGGAAGGAGCCCGCCATGCGCTCTCGTTCGCTGATCGCCGCTTTGCTCCTCACGCTTGTCGCCGTAGGCATCGTCGCAGTGGGACTGCCGGCCGGTGCGGACCATAAGGCCCCGCCGGGGCCTTTCTCCGCCAACACCGAAACGGGCGGCCATGTGGGCGCAACGTTCGGAACCGGGACGTGGGCGCACCTCTCGAATTTCCCGGCCAATCCCGGATCCGACTTCGCGCTTTTCCGGAAGAACCGCGAGCTCTACGCCTCCAGCGGCACCCTTGGACAGGGTGATGCGCAGCATGTCGGACAGCGGATCACCCAGCTGACCACGAACCAGGGCACGGTCGTCAATCCCACGTGGGTGGCCGACCATCCCTCCGCGAGCTGCGCCACGTCCAACCCGGGCGCGACGCTCAGTCTCCAGCACGACGCCGCGGCTGCGGGCGCCTTCAGGAGGACGTCGAGGCCGACGTCCATCCCTGGGGTGGCCGTCCTCGATACCCAGCTCATCATCGACACCACCGACGCGACCGGCCGGTGCCACGATAGTGGTGGGGGCGGGTTGGAATTCATCGACATCACCAACCTCACGCAGCCCAAGGAGATCCACCTCACCCGTCACTTTGGGACGTCGCACACCGTGACGGTGGACGCAACTCGCCCGTACATCGTGTACAACAGCAGTTCCGAGCGGACCCACCCGGGTGGAAGTGGTGGATGGATCGATGTACTGGACGTTCGCCCCTGCCTGAACCTCGGGAACATCTCCGTGGCGGACAAGCGGACGGCCTGCCGTCCGAGGGTCTACCGGATCAACTTCCAGCCCGCATGGACGTATCAGCGCAACTTCCACGACGGGAGCGGCGCGATCGATCCGAGCCAGGGATCGGCAACATGCCACGACATCACCGCCATCGGAACCCGGCTGTACTGCGCGGCCATCAGGGCGACCCTCATCCTCGATGTTGCCAATATCACGGACTCGGAAGGAAACATCCGGGGGACTCAACTCAACTGCCCGGTCATCAACAACGCCACGGCGGCGGACGTCACCAACTGTTCGGCGGTTACATCAGCCGCCGGCGTTCAGGGCGTGGAGTTCCTGGGCACGAGGAACCACGCAGGGATCGACTGCACATCGTCGCCCGTTCCACGGAACACAACCTGCAACAGCAATCTTGTGGTCCCGGTGGACCAGGACATCGCCATCTCCCACGAGGCCGATCCAACGCACGACGAGCGGGTCATGTTCGCCACGGATGAGCGGGGAGGCGGGGCGCTCCCTCCGGGTGCGGCCTGCGATCCATTGGGAGCGAACGAATTCGGCAACGGCGGCATCCACGCACTCGACATCAGCGGGGCGACTCCTGGTCGAGATCCAGCCGACAACTTCCCGTACATGCTGAAGCCGGACGGTTCACGGGCCGTGTTCATCGGGGCGGTCCGGGTCCCTGCGCCGGACTTCTGCACCGTCCACATGATCGAGCATGCCCACGACGAGCAGCGGCTCTTCGTGGCCTACTACACGCAGGGCGTGAAGGTCGTCGACTACTTCTTCCATCCTAACAACCGGATCAGTTTCCGGGAGACCGCGTCGTTCGTCCTGCCCAACGCCAACACGTGGGTGGCCCACCCGTTCAAGACCGTGAACAATGCCGACGGCACCAAGACCTACACCATCTTTGCCTCGGACATCGAGCGGGGCATCGACGTGATGACCTACACGGCTGCCCCCAACCCGATAGGGGCTCCGCCTCCCGCTGCGGCCACGACCACCGTTCAGGCAGCGGGCCTCGATCCTTCGGGGCTTCTCCTGGGGCTGGTTGCCCTCCCTGCGGCTGCTTGGTACCGGCGAAGGCGCCGCTCGGCGGCCTAGGCGAAGACTGCAGAGCGAGAATGCCGCGGGGGCCATCAGGCCCCCGCGGCTCTCTTTGGAGAGTGCTCTAACCGCTGAGCATGCACACCGCGTCGCCGCTCAGCACGGGCCGGAGTAACCTAGACGCGGGGGTCGCTGATGGCGCAGAACATCGTGGAGAAGGTCCTGGGCGAGCATCTGATCTCGGGGACGCTCGCGCCCGCAGAGCCCATCTCCTACCGGATGGACCAGGTCCTTCTGCAGGACGCCACCGGCACCATGGCGTGGATGGAGTTCGAGCAGCTCGGGAGGGACCGGGTCGAGGTCCCTCTGGTCGTGCAGTACGTGGACCACAACATGATCCAGCTCGATCACAAGAATCCCGACGACCACTTCTTCCTCCAGACCTGCGCGGCCCGATACGGGGCCGTGTTCTCCCGGCCGGGTAACGGGATCTCCCACTACGTCCACCTGGAGCGGTTCGATGTTCCGTGGGCCACGCTCGTGGGGTCGGACTCCCACACAACGACGGCCGGAGCCGTGGGGATGTTCGCCCTGGGGATCGGAGGGATGGACGCCGCCGTGGCCATGGCCGGCCATCCGTTCGAGCTGACCTATCCCTCGGTGGTTCGCGTGGTGCTCGAGAACGAGCTTTCCCCTTGGGTTTCGGCCAAGGACGTGATCCTGGAGATGCTTCGACGGCTGACGGTGAAGGGAGGCATCAACAAGGCATTTGCCTTCGACGGCGACGGGGTGGAGACGCTGTCCGTGACCGAGCGAGCCACGATCTGCAACATGATCCTGGAGCTCGGAGCGACTGCCGGGATCTTCCCCGCAGACGGCCGGACCCGGGAATGGCTGGAGGAGCAGCAGCGGACCGACGACTTCCGGGAGCTGCTGCCGGACCCCGGCGCCACCTACCAGGAGGAGATGTTGATCGACCTGGCCTCGTTGGAGCCGTTGATCGCGAAGCCCCGGAACCCCGACAACGTCGTTCCGGTCCGGGAGGTGAAGGGGACGAAGGTGGCGCAGGTCTGCGTGGGGTCTTCGGTCAACTCGTCCTACGAGGACCTGGCCATCCCCGCCCAGATCGTGAAGGAGGGCGGGGGCGTAAGCGCCTGGTTGGACATGACCGTCTCACCCGGTTCACGCCAGGTCCTCAACGCGATCGCATCCACGAACGTCCTGGCCGACTACATCGCCGCCGGTGCCCGCCTTCTGGAGCCTGCCTGCGGTCCGTGCGTGGGCATGGGCCAGGCGCCGCCGTCGGGCCAACCGTCCGTACGAACCATGAACAGGAACTTCCAGGGTCGCTCCGGCACCGAGGACGACTTCGTGTACCTGGCCTCCCCGGCCACGGCCGGAGCCACCGCCCTGAGGGGGGAGATCACAGATCCGCGGGACCTGGGGATGGATCCCCCCGCCATCCAGCCCCCCAAGCCCGTGACCGACGATTCCCTGCTCATCTTGCCGCCGCCCCCCGAGGACGCGGCGAAGGTCCAGGTCCTCCGGGGCCCAAACATCAAGCCTCCCCCCCTGCCTCCAGACCTCCCCGAGTCCCTGACCGGAAGGGTGCTGATCGTTCTCCCCGACAACATCTCCACCGGGTCCATGTCGCCCGACGGGGTCATCGTCATGGCGGAGCGCTCCAACATCCCGGCCATCGCGGAGTACTGCTTCCGCAAGGAAGACCCCGAGTTCGTCAGTCGGGCCAAAGAGTGGGGCGGAGGTTTCATCGTGGCCGGGGACAACTACGGCCAGGGCTCCTCGCGAGAGCACGCCGCCCTCGCTCCCCTGCAACTCGGCGTTCGGGCCGTGTTCACGAAGGGGTTCCATCGCATCCACCGCAGGAACCTCATCAACAACGGGATCCTTCCGATCCTCATCGACGCGGATGTCTACGAGCAAGCGCTCCTGGGGCAGGAATGGCAGCTCCCGAAGGTCCGGAGCGAGATCGGGGGCGGCAGCGAAACGTTCACGCTCCAGGCCGGGGATCGAACGTTCACCGTCCGGAACGATCTCAACGACCACGAACGCGAGCAGCTCCTCGCCGGCGGCATCCTTCGCTATCTGAGAGGGAAGGCGGCCTCGGGCGAGCCGACCTAGCGAGACGTTTCGACCGCTGGTCCGCAGGGAAAGACTGCGTGGAGACGTCGATCGGAAAGGAACGCACATGAACGTCGTATGGTGGCTTCTCATCGGGCTCGTCGCCGGGGCGCTCGCTCGCCTGCTGGTCCCCGGTCGCGATCCGATGGGGCTCGGAGGGACACTCCTCCTGGGGTTGGTCGGTTCGCTCGTGGGAGGATTCCTGGGCGATCTCGTCCAGAGAGGCGATCAAGACGTCAGCCCCGCGGGGCTGCTCGGATCCATCATCGGAGCCATCGTCGCCCTGCTCATCTATCGGGCGGCGGTCGGCCGGCGGGGCCTGCTCGGTCGCCGGCGCATGCTCTGACGTTGGCAACAGCAGAGCTTGCTCGCGAACTCCGTCGGGAGGCCCGGACGCTCGTCGAGGACGCCCGGGCCTTCCTCGCTTCGCCTGAAGGGGAACACCTCCGACGGATCGTCGCCACGGGACTCATCGTTGCGGCGCCGTTCGTCTCCCGCCTTCCGGTGTTCCGGGCCAGCCGCCTGGGACGCCTGGTCGGCCTGGCCGGAGGAGCGGCGGTCATCGTTAAGCTCGCCAACATGATCCGGGACTGGGAGCCTACGCCGATTCAGGCCGTGTGAGGCCGGCGGCGGGTCGCCGCGCCGATCGCCGCCTCGATCTCTTCGTCGGGCGGAGCGATATCAGAGCCTTCCGGGATCCACACGTGCCGGACGATTCCGTCCTGCCCGACCGAGACGACCCCCCGCTTCGTGGCCAGGGCCACGTTGGGGAACCGATCCGGTGAGTACATGCCCACGTACGCCTCGCTCACCTTGTGGTCGTAGTCGGCGAGGATGGGGACCCCGAAATGGTGCTGCCGGCCCCAAGCGGCGATGATCGCCGGCGGAAACCCCGTCACGCCCCAGACCGTCACGCCCTCACCTCGGTAGGAATCGACACGGTCGCGGACCATGCACATCTGGTCCTGGCACGTCGTCGTGAACGGCGCCGGGAAGAAGTGCAGGACGACCGGAGACTCGGCGAGCGACCTGGAGAGCCGGTACGTCCGGAATTCCCCGGTTTCCCGGTCTCGCTCACCCATCAGCTCGAAGTCCGGCGCGGCGTCGCCAACGCGAAGTGGCACGGATCCAGTCTATCGAACGCCGGGCCGAACTCCGCCCAGCCGGCGCCGCGGGTATTCGCTTGCTCAGGCCAGATATCCGCCGAGGAAGTACCAGACGAAGACTGCGGCCGCCACCAACATCAGGGGGTGGATGTCCCTCCACTGCCCACGCAACAGTGCGATGACCGTGTAGGAGATGAACCCGGCGGCCACGCCGTTCGTGATGCTGAACGTGAACGGCATGAGGACGATCGTGAGGAGAGCCGGGATGCCGATGCCGGGGTCGGCCCAGTCGATGTCCCTGACCAGGGTCATCATGAAGTAGCCCACGATAACCAGCACCGGCGCCGTGGCTTCTGGCGGGATCACCCCGGCGAGCGGCGAGAGGAACAGCGACAGAAGGAACAGGACGCCCACGACCACCGACGTGAGACCGGTCCGTCCACCCTCCGAGATCCCGGCGGCGCTCTCGATGTACGTCGTGTTGGAGGAGGAGGAGGCCGCGCCACCGGCGGCCGCCGCCAGCGAGTCGACCAGCAGCACTCGGTTGACGCCGGGGAGCCGTCCCTGGCGGTCGAGGAGGCCCGCCTCGCCACCGAGGCCGATGACGGTTCCCATCGTGTCGAAGAAGTCCGAGAGCATGACCGAGAGGATCAGAGCCAGCGCCGTGGCCGTTCCCACCACGTCGAACACGTTGAACGAGAAGTTCCCCACCAGGGCGAAGTCCGGCGCGTCCACGATCCTGTCGGGGACCGCGGCAACGCCGGGCGTGTCGTACAGGGCCCCGTCGGCCCACACCTCGTTGATCACGATGGCCACGATGGTGGTCAGGAGGATCCCGATGAGAAGCGCTCCTCTGGTCTTCCGGGCAACCAGTGCCGCGGTCACGGCGAACCCGAAGGCGAAGATGAGGATCGGGAGCGTGGTGAGGTCGGGATTGATGGCCACGATCGTCCCGGCCTCCGGGTGGATCACGATCCCCGCATTGACCAGGCCGATGAAGGCGATGAAGAGACCGATGCCCACTCCGATGGCCAGCTTCAGGGCCATGGGGATGGCATTCAGGACGGCCTCGCGGAACCCGGTGAGCACGAGAAGGGCGATCACCAGCCCCTCGATGAGGATGACTCCCATCGCCTCCGGCCACGAGAGCTGCTGCCCCGCGACCAACGTGAACGCCACGAACGCGTTCAGCCCAAGCCCTGCGGCCAGCGCGAAGGGGTAGTTGGCCCACAGTCCCATGGCCAACGTGATCACCCCGGCCACCAGCGCCGTCACCGTGAGCACCTGATCGAACGGAAGACTGACGCCGTCCCGATCAGCCACTCCTCCCAGGATCTGTGGGTTCACGAACAGGATGTAGGCCATGGTCAGCCAGGTGGCCAACCCGGCGACGACCTCGGTTCGGATGGTCGATCCTCGCTCCGAGATGCGGAAGTAGCCGTCGAGCCCGCTGGTCCTCCGAGCCGATTGGGAACGTGGAGAAGAAGACTGAGTGGTGGCCATGCCCCCCTCCTTTTGCGACCGGCCCGGGGGCGCCAGTCCGACCCGAGCCACCGTCAGGAATGCAGGCGCAGCATAAGGAGGTCCCGTGTCGGGACGCAATTTGTGAATGTCAGGCCGTGGCGAGCTGGGTGGTGTCCGGGAACTCCGCCAGATCCTCTGGGGACTCTGGGTGGCCGAAGAGGTACCCCTGGGCCAGATCGCATCCCAGAGCCAGCAGCGCCGCCCGCTGCTCCTCGGTCTCGACCCCTTCCGCGATCGCGGTGAGCCCGAGCGTCTGGGCCAGACCGACCACCCCAGCTACGATCGCGGTGTCCTCTGGGTGGGTGCCGAGCCCCGCCACGAACGATCGGTCCACTTTCAGCGTGTCGACGGGGAACCTCTTCAAGTACAGCAGAGAGGAGTAGCCGGTGCCGAAGTCGTCCACCGAGAGCCGGACGCCGAGCGCCTTCAGCGCTCGAAGCGCACCGATCGTCGCTTCCGTATCTCCCGTGAGGACGCTCTCGGTGATCTCCAGCCATACCTGAGAGGGATCCGTTCCCGTCGATTCCAGGGCTTCCGCGACCATGTCCGCCACGTCGGGCTGGGCCAGTTGGCGAGCGGACAGATTGACCGCGACCGTCAGGGGTGGCCGATCGGGGTCGGCCTCGCGCCATCGCTTGGCCTGCCGGCAAGCTTCCTGAAGGGCCCATCTCCCGATGGGAAGGATCAGCCCGGTCTCCTCCGCGAGCGAGATGAACTCCGCCGGCCGAAGGAGGCCGCGCTCCGGATGCTGCCAACGAAGGAGGGCCTCGACACCCACGATCGTTCCGGTTTCGACGTCCAGGACCGGCTGGTAGAACAGCCGAAACTCGGAGCGCCCCAGGGCCCGCCGGAGGGCCTGTTCCAGGTCCAACCGCTCGACGGCCTCCACCCGCATGCTCGAATCGAAGACCTCGTACCGGTTCCTCCCACCTTCCTTGGCCCTATACATGGCCGCGTCGGCGTCCCGAAGGAGCGTCTCCGGCGTGTCGCCAGGCCCGGAGGAGAGGGCGATCCCCACGCTGGTGGCCAGGAGCACTTCGTCATCGGTGAGATCGAAGGGACGTGAGAGCGCCTCCGCGATGCGCTCGGCGATCCGGGCAGCATCCTCGACGCCCACGATGTCCTCGCACACGACCACGAACTCATCTCCGCCGATCCGAGCCACGGTGTCGGAAGGACGGACGGCGTCCCGGAGCCTCGCCGCCACCCCGACGAGGAGCTGATCTCCGAAGTTGTGCCCGAGGCTGTCGTTGATGACCTTGAACCGATCCAAATCGAGGAACAACACGGCGACCGACGATGGATGTCGCTCCGTCCGGGCGAGGGCCAGGGCCAGGCGGTCCAGCGCCAGGGTCCGATTGGGCAGGCCGGTCAGTGAATCGTGGAGGGCCATGTGGGTGAGCATCAGGTCAGACTGCTTCCGCTGGGTGATGTCCTCGACCTGCGACACCAGGTGGATGGGTTCTCCCTGACGACCGCGGACCAGGGACCGGCTCACCCTCGTCCACACGGGGTGACCGGCGGAATGCACGAACCGCTTCTCGAGCTGATAGTGCTCGATCTCTCCCGCCGCCATGCGTCGCATGTCCTGGAGGTCCTTCTCCAGATCCTCCTGGTACGTGATGGACTGGCACGTCTTCCCGAGGAGCTCCTCCTCCGCGTACCCGGTGATCGCGCAGAACGCCCGGTTGACCTGGATGAACCGCCCATCGAGATCGAGGAGATTCATGCCGATGGGCGCGTGATCGAACGCGCTGTGGAATCGCTCCTCCGCGGCCCGTACCGCCTCCTCCGCGCGTTTCCGTTCGGTGACGTCGTCGGCCAGAACGAGCCTCGCCCGGCTCCCGGCGAACTGCAGGGGGTGGGAGGTGATCTCGACGTCGAAGACGGCCCCGTCCTTCGTCTGGTGGCGCCACGAGCCCGAGCGGTCGATCCCGCCCGGGTTCCTGGCCACGCTTTCGAGAAGCGCCGGAACGTCCTCGGGGGGACGGATGTCCTTGATGGTCATGGCCAGGAACACGTCCCTCGAGTAGCCGTACCGATCGATCGCCGCGTCGTTCACCGCCAGGAATCTCAGCGACCCCTCCTCGTAGACCCACATGGGATGAGGGTTGCTATCGAAGAGAAGCCGGTACCGCTCCATGGCGTCGTGGAGCTGACGGTAGGGCGCCGCAGCGTGGCTGCTCGTTTCCTCCTTGAGCCACCAGGCGCTTGCGTGGGCGAAGCTCGCAGTGGTCACGAGAAGGGCGAAGACGGCAACGATCCCGGTCTCGATCAGGATGTGGCCGAACCCATAGCCTCGGAAGATCCCAGAGGCGGCGACGCCGGGGACAGGAAGCCAGAGCAACGCCAGGATCCACCGGTGGCGCCGTCTCCAGTTGGCCGACATGTCCCGCGATCCCACCACTACCTCCGAGAGAGCCCTTCCCGTCCTTGCTGTGGTGGTATCGGCTTACCCTTCGGCGTCCTCGATGCCGTGTCTGGGCCATATCGTCCTGGTCACAGCGAGCAGGGGCACCGGTTCGTTGGGAGGGGATCCCGTCCCCCATGTGGCGGATACCGGTCAGCGCAGCAGGTGCACCCGTTCCCTGGCCTGCTGCGCCGGAAGGATGCGCCGAACGCGCGTTGGCAAGACGGGACGGAGGACCCGGAGTGCTGCGA
Organism: Actinomycetota bacterium; assembly: GCA_035641075.1. Taxonomy (GTDB): domain Bacteria; phylum Actinomycetota; class UBA4738; order UBA4738; family CALAEC01; genus DASQUW01. The sequence continues at coordinate 24,470 of DASQUW010000202.1, forward strand.
GGCTCGCCCGGAGGCCGGCCGTTCGCACCAGTCTGGGGCGTACGCCGTATTCCTGTGACAGAGGTGGCGGCAGTGTGGCGAACGCCCACCACGCCACGAGCCGAAGGATCGGCCGCCAGGTGGCGTCCCTCGGCGGATTGGCGAACAACGTCAGGAAGTCTCGGGCGGCGTCCGTGACCCGTAGTGTTCCGCTCGTAACCATCGAGTCGATGTACTCAGCCAGCTCGGGTACGCTCGGTGGGATCCGGTCCGGGGGAAGCCCCAGCATCTCGGCCACGACCATCTGCTCCTCGTGGAACCGCTGCCGTCCATCGTTGTCGAGCCGGCCCACGGTCAGGCGCTCGAAGAGAAGGGCGCTATCCACGAGACACGCGTGGACCCAGAGCAGGAGGTCGTGATCGAATGCGTCGTACGGACGACCGGTTACCTCATCCACGCCGTGCACCGACCGGTGGATCTCGTTGATGTGGTCCGCCGCCCGAGTGGCCTCCTCCGTGGTTCCGAAGGTGATGGCGTATGTGAGCTGCAGCGTTCGCTCCAGCCGCTGCCACGGGTTCTTCCTGTAGAAGCCGGTCTCCCGCGCCGCGGCGATGAGCAACGGGTGAGCCGCCTGCATCAGCAGCGCTCGGGCTCCTCCGAACAGGACGGTGGTCTCGCCGTGGACCTGCCACGACACGCTGTCGGGTCCGAACAACCCGGGATCGCGCGTGCGGCTCCGAGTGGACCTGGACACGGGTTACTCGGTGTCCTCGTGGCCCGTGGTTTCGCCGAGGCGGTAGTCGCCGCTCTTTCCTCCGCGCTTCTGCACCAGCCGGACGTTGGAGATGACGGCCGCGCGATCGAACGGCTTCGCCGCGTCGTACAGGCAGAGTGCGGCCACGGCGGCCGCCATGAGCGCCTCCATCTCCACGCCGGTCCTGTCCGAGGCCCGCACGGTCGCTCGGACGCGGATTCGGCCTGTCCCTGGTTCCGGGTCGGCCGTGACCTCGGCCCCGGTGATGGCCACGGGGTGACAGAACGGAAGGAGGTCCGGGGTCCGCTTCACGGCCATGATGCCGGCCACCCGCGCCGCCTCCAGGGCATTCCCCTTGGCCGTCCCCTCGATCAGGCGCGCGCACGTCTGGGGCGTCATCGAGATCGTGCTCTCCGCGACGGCGTCGCGATCGGTGATGCCCTTGTCACCGACCTCCACGATCCGTGTCATCGCTCAGTCCTCGACGTCCCTGAACAACATCACCGTGCACCGCTCCCCCGCATCGAGCTTCTCGACGCCCGCGGGGATGATAGCCAGACCGTTCGCGCGAGACGCGGTGCCCATCAGATTGGATTGCCGGGAGCCGGTGGAGGCGGCCGTCCAGCCGTCGGCGGCCTTCCGGACTACAACCTGAGCGAACTGCGTCTTCTCTC
>DASQUW010000203.1:0-3060 GCA_035641075.1 Actinomycetota bacterium
CGTGGGCCGTCCGGCCGGCGGCGAGACGCGAGGGGCCCGGCCGGACCCCAGTCAGGAGTCCCGCTTTGCCCGGCCGGGCCGCCCCCACGCTGCCGGCAAGTCTACCAAGTTCGCTCATGAGCAACAAGAACCACATGTTCAAGCAGTGCCTACCGTGGCCTGAGGGCCTCGTGTGCCTCAACTGGTGCTTCTGCCACCCTTCGCCCACGTGGCTCCAGTCCCCCACGTGGCTCTAGCCGCTCTCGTGATTCCCGGGATTCCGATGCCACTCGTTCCTCTCGTGCCGCGTCTTTGGGTCCGATCGGGCCCGGGCCATACACTGGGTATCCTAACGGGGTGCGCATCTACACGAAGACCGGGGACGACGGAACCACGGGGTTGCTGTACGGCGGTCGGGCACCCAAGGACGACCCGGCGGTGGAAGCGTATGGATCCGTGGACGAGGCCGTGGCCCAACTGGGGCTGGCTCGAGGCCTCTCCAACCACCCACCCATCCAGGCGATCCTGCTCGAGGCCCAACGAGACCTGTTCGTCGTCGGGGCCGACCTCGCCACAAACCCCGCCCAGCGGGCGAAGCTCCGGCCGGGGATGTCCCTTGTGACCGCGAGCATGATCGAGAACCTCGAACGCATCATTGACGAAACGGTTGCCGAGCACCCTCTTCCCCAGGAGTTCATCGTGCCCGGGGCCAACGCTGCGTCCGCGGCCCTGGATGTTTCCAGGACGGCGGTGCGCCGGGCGGAGCGGCGAGCGATCGAGCTCCGGGATGCCGGCCGGGAAGTGAACCCCGAGGCCCTGAGATACCTCAATCGCCTCTCGGACCTGGTGTTCGTGCTGGCTCGATGGGAAGCGGGGGGGCCCGAGGAACCCAGCCGCCGCGCCTGATCGTTCACGTAGGATTCCCATCGAGACGAGGAGGCTTCCGATGATGAAGGTGCATATCTGGGTGAGAAAGAAGGAGGACCTGTCCGACGAGGAGTTCCGCGACCACTGGCTGAAAACGCACGCGCCGATCGCGAGGGACGGCTACGAGCACCTGAAGGGGTACACGGTGAGCCTGGTCACCAGGGTCCCGGAGGGACAGGAGAAACCTTTCGACGGGATCGCCGAGCTGAGCTGGGACGACCGAGAGGGATTCAAGGCGGACATGCGGAGCGAGGCAGCCGCCCGCGGCACGGAGGACCTCAAGGCCTTCAGCAGCGGGAGCGGGCTGCTTTTCGTCGAGCAACACGTCGTCAAGTAGGTGCGCACGCTCGAACTGCGCCGGCACGCGCCCCGGGATCCGGACGAGGATCGACTCTCGGCGGACGGTGAGATCCTCGCGGAACGGGTCGGAAAGGATCTCCAGGGTCCGTACGATGCGGTGCTCACCTCACCGGCCCGGCGGGCAGCGGAGACGGCGGCGTGGTTCCTCCGTGGGCTGGGCCATCCAATGCCCGCGATGCACGGGGTCGCCGAGGGACTCGCATCCGAGGTGGAGGATCGATGGCGAGCCGCCGCCAAGTCGGCCGGCTCGAGCCGCCTCGATGCCATCGAACGGGCCGACCAGGATCTCGTGGCGAAGGAGTCCACGCTCCTCGCCGACACGGTTCGGCGGTTGATCACGGATCTCCCGGAGGGAGCCCGTGGCCTCGCGGTCGGACACAGCCCCCTCATCGAGGCCTCCGTCTACGCCCTCGCCCTGACCGTGATCGATCCGCTCCGGGAATGCGAAGGGGTGCTCCTGGTCGAGGAAGGGGGAGAGATCCACCTGGACCGGGAGTTCCGGCTGGAGTGATCAAGATGCCTCTTGCTGGAAGCGAGCTGAAGTCGTTCCTCGAGGAGGTCCGTTTGGCCCACTGGGCCACCATCGGTCCCGACGGCGGGCCCAGGGTTCGGCCGGTCTGGTACGTCTACGACGACGCCAAGTTCTGGTTCACGACGAGGCTGGAATCGAGGCGCACCGGAGCCGACATCGCCGACGGCTCCCCGGTCGCCGTGTCCATCGCGGATGACGACCGGCCCTATCGAGCGGTGATCGCCTACGGAACACCTGGGGTGTGGACGCGGGGCCGAGACCGATGGCTGGAGCGCATCGCCGTCCGGTACGGGGAGGCCGAGGGCCGCCGCTGGCTCGCCGGGGCACTGAGGGAGCCGGATCGCGTGGTTCTCCGGCTCGTGCCGGAGAAGGTCCTGGCGTGGCATTACGGAAAGGGAGACTACGGCCGGATGCAGAAGAAGGCTTCCCTCCTCGTCGACCTACCTTGAGAGGAGCAGTTCTGGCATGATGAAACCCTCGGCGCGGAGGAAGGAGAGGCGATGCGGCGATACCTCGTCGTGGCCAACCAGACTCTCGGCGGCGCGCATCTGATCGACAAGGTGCGGGAAACGCTGGCGGCCGGGGAGTGCAGTTTCCATGTTCTCGTGCCTGCCACGCCTCCGGGTCATTTCGCCACGTGGACGGAGGGAGAGGCCCTCGCCGTGGCCCAGGAGCGGCTTGACGCCGCGCTCGCACGGTTCAAGGAATTCGGCGCGGAGGTGACCGGAGAGGTCGGAGACCCCAACCCGTTGGAGGCGATCGGCGACGCGCTTCGAGAGCGCACGTTCGACGAGATCCTCCTCTCAACGTTGCCGCCCGGGGCGTCTCGCTGGCTCAAGCAGGACCTTCCCCACCGGGTGGAACGATCGTTCTCGGTCCCGGTGACCCACGTTGTGGGGGAGGTGCAAGAGCCGACGCCCGAGGGCTAGGGCCCGAGTACGAGCTCAGGCATCCAGGCCGAGCAGGGGCTCGAGCCCAACCGTCAGTCCCGGGCGGTCGGCAACCTGCTTGATCGCCAGGAGCACGCCCGGCAAGTAGCATGTTCGATCCAGGGCGTCGTGGCGGATCGTGAGCGTCTGCCCCGCGGACCCGAAGACGACCTCCTGGTGAGCGACGAGCCCGGGCAGTCGCACACTGTGGATCCGGACTCCCTCCACCTCCCCTCCCCGGACGCCAGAGACCGACTCGTCTTCCGGACCGGACCACGGCTCGTTGCGAGCCGCCGCGATCTTCTCGGCTGTGGTTGTGGCGGTTCCCGAGGG
>DASQUW010000204.1:0-4508 GCA_035641075.1 Actinomycetota bacterium
CGACGTAGCCCACCACCCCCACGAGGACGGCGACGCCGATTCCGCCGGTGCCGCCGGGATGGATCCCCACGATCTGGGCCACGGCCGAGCTGAGGACGAGCGTCGCAAGACCCACTGAGGGAGACGCTGTCAACAACGCCCCACGGTCAGCGCCGGGCAACCCCCATCGGGTCCACCCGCCACCGACGAGACCGAACAGGGCCAGAGCGCCGATCGCCAGCCCGCCCAGGGCTATCGGACCGAGCCCGGGTTCATCCTGGTGAAGAGGCCGAGGGACGGGTCCCGCACCGTCCGGAGGGATCGTGACACCGCCTCGGAGGGCAACGACGCCGGGAGCCACGGGAGTTCCCAGTCGAGCCGCCTCCGGATAGCCCGACGGGTTGAATAGCTGGAGGACAAAGACCGCCGAGGTGGTCGGGCCCTCCGCCAGATAGGACGTGGAGATCCGATCGTGTTCGCGGTTCCCGGTGATGGTGGGACGACCGGAGAGGTAGTCCTCTGGCCGCCCGACTGCCATCCGGACATCGGCGATGCGTTCTTCAGGGACGGCTGAGCGGATGACGTTGGCGAACCGGGTGACGTGGAAGGCCGCGGCTTTCTCGTCCGTGTCGACCAGAAACACCAACGGTGTTCCTGGAGGAAGGGCTTCGATGGTTTGGCCGGTGGCCTCGACGGCCTGCATCTCGATCCGCTCGATGAAGGGCTCCTGCCGGTACCAGCCGTACATCGATGCTCCGATCATCGAGAGCCCTGCCACCGCGGCGAGCACCGCGCCCCTGCCGCCCCGGCGAAGCAGGAATTCCAGGCCGACGGCCGCCGCCACGGGGATGAAGAAGGCGAAGGTCACCAGCCGGTTCGCGGGTCCACCCGAGACGAGGAGAACAGCCACGCCGGCGAGGGTGAGGACGGCCCACGATCCGACGACCGCGAGGAGAAACCTGGACTCCGCTCTTCTTCCCCAGGCCTTTCGGGCGATTCCCGTCACTCCGAGCGCGGAGCCGGCCACCAGAGAGATCACCGATCGCTGGGTGTCGGCAGCGAGGCGCAGACGAAACTGGCGCCGAAGAAGGTCCCGGAGCCCGTGATCGCGGAGAAACGCATCCTGGGACGTCTCCACCAACCGGCCCGAGGCTTCGGGACCGGCCACGATGTCCATTCCGATCCCGACGGCCGCGCCGCCGATCGCCCCGGCCGTCACGCGCCCCACGGCCGTTTCCAGCAGCGTCGCTCCCTCCCGTTGCCTCCGGAAGGCGTCGGGGGCGAGGGCGATCATCGTTCCAACAAGGATCGCAAGCGGCACAACAAGGAGAGGTCTGTGCGAAAGTGCCGCGGCTGCCACCAGACCGGCCGCCAGGACGACCGGCCGCCACGACCTTTCCGACAGCCCGAGCGCGCCGATCGCACAGAGGAACAATGCGGCCAGGGCGAGTGTGCCCAGATAACCGGCCGCCAGGTGGCCCGCCCACGCGGCGGTCAGGACCGCAGCTGCGGCGCTGCGCGGGACGTTCGGACCGATGAGCATCTCCACCACCGCTGCGGCCGCGAGGCCTGCCGCCGCGGCGAGTACCGGGCCCAGGAAGGTCACGGTCTGAACGGGATCGGTGCGAAAGATGGTCCCGAGGAGCAGAGCGGCAGAAGGTACGCCGAAGCGCCCGGGGAGGACTCCGAGGCCCTCCGCATCCGCGTACCTGGTCCACCACACGTACACGGGGCCGTCCGGGCCGATCGGCAGCTGATGGCCACCGAGAATCGGATGGACGAGATAGATGCCGAGGATGACCACCCCGACCGCGAGGGAGAAGGCCACAATCCGGAGCCACCTCGACACGCGTGCACGGTACAGGGTCGGAGAAGGCCGGGGCTACACTGGGACCTTCATGCTGGACGAGGGGATGGTTCGCGACGTCTTGAGCGCCGCCCTGAAGTCGGGCGCTCGATTCGCTGAGATCTATGCGGAGGAACGACACTCCACGTCACTTCGTTTGGACGACGGGAAGGTCGAGGAGGCATCGACCGGGCTGGATCGCGGCGCCGGTGTTCGCGTCCTTGCCGGAGAGACAACCGCGTATGCCTACTCCAACCGGCTCGACGGGGACGCGATGATCGAGGCGGCGAGATCGGCTGGGGCTGCGGTGTCCGGCGCCTCACCGGTGGCCGTTCTGGATTTCAGTCGCCCCCATTCCCCGGTCACCCACCCCGTGAAGGAGGCCCCGACCTCGGTCCCCCGAGAAGAGAAGGTCGGTTGGCTGTGGGCAGCAGACGACGCAGCCCGGTCCTACTCCAGCGACGTGCGCCAGGTCGTGGTCGGATACGGCGATTCCATCCAGCGCTCCCTGGTTGCCACCTCGGACGGTGCCTGGGTCGAAGAGGAGCGCCACCGCGTCCGGTTCGTCGTGAACGCCGTCGCCGCCCGAGACGGAGTGATGCAGACCGGATTCGAGGGACCCGCTGGCCTCGGCGGCGCCGAGTTGCTGGCGCTCCATCCGCCGGCCGAGATCGCTCGGACCGCGGCCGCGCGCGCAGTGATTATGCTCGATGGGATACCGGCGCCGGCCGGTGAGATGGCCGTCGTCGTTGGGCCGGGAGGTGGTGGCGTCCTGTTCCACGAGGCCTGCGGCCATGGACTGGAGGCCGACACGATCGGGAAGGAGGCTTCGATCTACCGAGGGCGTCGAGGAGACGAACTGGCCTCGTCGCTGGTCACCGGGGTCGATGACGCAACCGTACCGGGTGCGTGGGGGTCCTTCGGTTTCGACGATGAAGGTTCGACTGCGCAGCGAACGGTTCTCTTTGATAAGGGAACCCTCGTCGGATCGCTGTACGACCGCACATGGGCGGAGCGAGACGGAGCGGCATCCACGGGCAACGGCCGCAGACAGTCGTACGCGCACCTGCCGATCCCCCGGATGACCAATACCTCGATCCTCGCCGGGACGTCCGATCCCGAGGACCTCATCGCCGGCACGGCTCGCGGCCTGTTCGCCAAGGTCCTCGGAGGCGGGCAGGTGAACCCAGCCACCGGGGATTTCGTGTTCGGTGTTTCCGAGGGCTATCTGATCGAAGACGGAACCGTGACTCGCCCGGTGCGAGGAGCGAATCTCATCGGGAACGGCATCGCCATCCTTCGAGCGGTAGATGCGATCGCCTCGGATTTCGACGCCCGCCCCGGCACCTGCGGGAAGGACGGACAGAGCGTACCCGTGACCACCGGCAGCCCAACGATCCGGATCTCGCGGATGACGGTAGGTGGAACGGGTGGCTGATCTGCTCGACCTCTGTGAAGTGGCGCTCCGTCCGGCGAACGACGGCGAGCAGGCGGAAGCGTTCGCGGCGGAGAACCGGAGGACCCAGGTAAAGGCCCGAGGCGGCGAGGTGGATTCGCTCTCGGCGTCGGAATCCCGAGGGGTCGGCGTTCGGGTCGTGACCGGCGGCCGCCTCGGCTACGCCTGGTCCGCGGATCCTGGCGCCGACGATGCAGCCGGGTTGCTGCCCGCCGCGCGGGTGAACGCTTCGCTGGCCACTGCCGACGAGGCGAACCGGCTTCCGGAGGCCTCCCGGACGGAGGAGCTGCCCTGGCTCTTCCGTCCATCGATGGCAGCATTGGGAACGACGGAAAAAGTCGGTCTGGCCCTTGACTTGGAGCGCGCCGCCACATCGGCTCATCCGGAGGTCGGCAAGGTCGAGGATGTCCTGTACGGCGACGCGGTTTCCAGGGTTGCGCTTGCTTCCACGGCCGGCACGTCCGGCGAATATTCCCGTACTGATTGCTGGTGCATGGTCGCGGCGCTCGCCGAACGGGACGGCGAGACGCAATCGGGATTCTCCTTCAGGGTTGCCCGGGAGACTGACGAACTGCCCTGGCAGGAGGTGGCCTCCGAGGCAGCGATACGTGGCGCGAGGCTGCTCGGAGCGGTGAAACCCGAGACCGAGAGGCTCCCGGTCGTCCTCGACCCCTGGGCCGCCGCGGGATTCCTTGGGGTCCTTGCCGGCGCCCTTTCGGCAGAGGAGCGACAGAAGGGCCGGTCGCTGCTGGCCGGAATGGTCGATGAGGTGGTGGCTTCATCGGTGCTCTCGCTCGTCGACGACGGGCGTCTCCCCGAGGGCCCCGCCAGCTCGCCCTTCGATGATGAGGGCGTTCCCACAACTCGCACCGTCCTCGTGGACGAGGGAAGGCTCCGCGGGTTCCTGCACAACTCCGTGACGGCCGGACGGGAGGAAGGCGAGTCCACGGGGAATGCGAGTCGCCCCTCATACCGAGGGGTTCCAGGGGTCTCACCCTCGAACCTCTTCATGCTCCCGGGAGCTGAGGATCCCGAGGAAGTGCTGGCCAGAGCCGGAAGAGCCGTGTACGTGCAGGAGCTCACCGGGCTGCACTCGGGGGCCAACCCGGTGAGTGGGGAGTTCTCGGTCGGTGCGACGGGGCTTCGGCTTGACGGAGGAGCACTGACCGAGCCGCTTCGAGAGATGACCATCGCCAGCACATTGCTCGAGGTTCTGAAGCACGTGGT
>DASQUW010000205.1:0-3291 GCA_035641075.1 Actinomycetota bacterium
CTCGGACCCGGGGAAACCCGGCGAAGTAGGCGTCGATGAAGGCCTGCGCTTCGTCCGGTGGGATGCCCAGCCTGGTGGCCAGACCATACGCGTTCATCCCGTAGGCCAGGCCGTAGTTGACCACCTTGGCCCGCCGGCGAAGCTCCGCATCGACCTGTTCGGGAGGGAGACCGAAGACCTTGCCGGCGGTTGCGGCGTGGATGTCGGCGTCGGAGGCGAATGCTTCCGAGAGCGCCTCGTCCCCGGACAGGTGCGCCAGGACCCGCAGCTCGATCTGCGAGTAGTCGGCCACCAGCAACGCGCTGTCCGGCGCGCCGGGCACGAACGCCTTCCGGATCTGCCGGCCCAGCTCGCCACGCACCGGGATGTTCTGGAGGTTCGGGTTGACCGATGAGAGTCTCCCCGTGGACGCCGCGACCTGGTTGAAGGTCGTGTGCACCCGGCCCGTCTCGGGGCTAACGAGCGGAGGAAGCGCATCGAGGTAGGTGGACTTGAGCTTGGCCATCTCTCTGTATCGGAGAAGCGCGTCCACGATCGGGTGGTGGTCGCGCAGCTTCTCCAGGGTGTCGGCGTCGGTCGAGTACCCGGTCTTGGTTCGCTTGCTCGGGGTGAGCCGGAGTTTCTCGTAGAGGATCACGCGAAGTTGCGGCGGGGAGTTCAGGTTGAACTCCTCACCCGCGTGACGGTAGATCTCGGCCTCCAGGGCGGCCATGCGGTCACCGACCTCGTCGGACATCCCCCGGAGGTAGTCCACGTCGAGGGCGATGCCGGCGGCCTCCATCCTTCCCAGCACCCGGGCCAGCGGCAGCTCCACGTCGTCGAGGAGTGCCCGAACGCCGGCGCGCTCCGCACGCTCCTTCAGCGTGGGAGCGAGCATGGCCACCGCGGCCGCCTCCCTCGCAGCCGTTTCCCACGTCTCACCCAGGGCCAGCTGCCCCTGCTCCGTCGGCTCCTGACTGCCGGTCACGAGGTCGGCTCCGAGGTACCGCTGCGACAGCGCCCCAAGGGGGTAGGAGGCGTCCGCGGGATCCAGGATGTACGCGGCGAGCATGGTGTCGAACGCCACGCCCTCGATCTCCAGTCCCAGCCGGAACGCCCTCGCCTGGAGATCCTTCGCGTCGTGCACCCACTTCGGTCTTTCCGGATCGGCGAGCCAGGCGCGGACCGCTTCGGGCGTCCGGTCGCCCAGCGGGATGTATGCCGCCCGCCCGCCCCCCGGAGACAGGGCCAGGCCGGTCGCCGATCGCTCGTCGGAAACCAGCACCACGCTGCGAGGCTCCTCTCCCCCCAGCAGATCGGGAAGGTCGCCTTGGGCGGCCGTGCGCAGGTCGAGCTGGGCCGCCTCCGCGGCCGGCTTCGCGACGCCGATCTCCTCCAGTCGCTGCAGCAGGCTTCGGAACTCGAGAGAGTTGAAGAGCCGCCGCACGGCGTCCTCGTCCCACTCCCCCACCACCGCCTCCTTGGGCTCCAGGGGCACGTCCAGGTCCGTCTGGAGCCGGGCCACCTCCTTGTTCCGAACCAGGTTGTCCCTGGCCTCCAGGACCGCCGCCCGAAGCCTTGGCGTGAGGGCCTCCGCGTTGGCCACCACTTCCTCGACGCTGCCGTGGTCCTGTATGAGCCGAGACGCGGTCTTCTCCCCCACCCCGGGGATCCCGGGGATGTTGTCCGACGGATCTCCCTTCAGCGCCACGTAGTCGAGGTACTTGGCCGGAGGGAGACCGAATCGGTCCTGCACGGCGTGTTCGTCGTACCACACGATGTCGGATATCCCCTTCCGGTTGAACATCACTCGGATACCCGGGCGGACGAGCTGGAAGAAGTCGCGGTCCGCCGTCACCACCACCGCTTCCAGGCCCCGTTCCACGGCCTGTGTGGCGAGCGTGGCGATCACATCGTCGGCTTCGGTCTCGTCGACGGAAACGATCGGGACCCGGAGGGTCTCCAGGACCTCGAGGATCAGCGGAAGCTGCTGACGGAACTCGTCCGGAGTCTCCGCCCGCCCGGCCTTGTAGTCCGCGTACATCTCCAGGCGCGCCGTCGGCTTTCCCTTGTCGAAGGCGACGAGGAGGTAGTCGGGATGCTCCTCGGCGAGGAGCTTGATGAGCATCGAGGTGAATCCGTACACCGCGTTCGTGACCTGGCCGGTGGTCGTGGCCAGCGTGGGCGGGAGGGCGAAGAAGGCCCGGTACGAGAGACTGTGGCCGTCGAGGAGGAAGATGCGCTTGGGGGTGGCCGGCATCCAGGCCGATTGTAGACTCTCGGCATGGCCACGGGCGCTTCGATCTCCCACCCCGAGTACCTGGAGGCGCTGTACGAGATGGCCGAGGAAGGCATCCCCACGCAGCAGGCCCGGCTCGCCGAGTGGCTGGGGGTGACCGCGGCCTCCGTCTCCGAAGCGGTGAAGCGCCTCACGGCTCGAGGGCTGATCTCGACGGGCGAGCGAAGACAGATCCAGCTCACTCGCGACGGTGAGGTCCGGGCTCGAACCCTCGTCCGGCGGCACCGTCTGGCGGAGCGGTTCCTGGTGGAGATCGTGGGGCTGGCGTGGCATCGCGCCCATGAAGAAGCCTCGAACTGGGGACGGATCGTCTCGGAGGAGGTGGAGGGTCGGTTCGTCGAACTGCTCGGGGATCCGGCAACGTGCGTGCATGGCAATCCGATCCCTGGATCCAGCCATCCGGTGGATCAGAAGGGCCTGCATCCACTCCAGGAGATGAGCCCGGGTGACACGGGGCGGCTGGAGCGACTCACCGAGGACCTCGAGCTGGACTTGGACGTGATGCTGTTCTTCGAGCGAAGTGGCTTGATGCCCGGCGCCCTCGTCAATGTCGTGGCGGTCGCACCGGACGGCACCAGAACCCTGGAGGTGGCGGGCGAGAAGGTGGCCCTTGGCGAGCACCTCGCGGACAACCTGTGGGTCCGCACCGATTCGCGTTGACGCCGGCTCCCAACGGGCCCTATGATTCAGTCAGGGGTCCTAAGAACATCTATTAGGTATACCTTAGTAGGGGGCCGACTGGATGGGTGCGTCCTTTCTGATCACGCTGCGCGAGGGGCTGGAGATCGCCCTGATCATGAGCATCCTCCTCGCCTACCTGAACACGATCGGCCGACGCGATCGTCATGGATCGGTGTGGGCAGGGGCTGGATCCGCAGCCGCGGTGAGCATCGCCGCGGGGTTGATCATCTTCTTCACGGCCGGGGCTCTTTCTCATCGAGCCCAGGAGACGTTCGAGGGGGTCGTTTCGCTGCTCGCCGTCGGGGTTCTGACGTGGATGATCTTCTGGATGC
>DASQUW010000206.1:0-2581 GCA_035641075.1 Actinomycetota bacterium
GCGGACCCTCTCCCTCGAGGACGGCGCGGGTGAGTCCGTTCTGCGCCTCGAGCGAGCGTCGGAGGACGTCGTACTGATCCGCGGCCAGACGGGAGAAGACGGCTTCCGTGATGGCGATGAACGGCACCGGATACGGGACCTCGAACACGGGGAACCGAAGCCGCTCGGCGGCCTCGATCACACCTTTGGGAACCTTGGCGAAGGAGAACCCCGTCCCGAATCCGAGCCCCGCGAGCTTCGCCTGGGCCAGCCGCTGCACGTATGCGCGTTGCCGCGCGGGCGTTTTCTCCAGGCCCATCCCGGTGGTAAGGAGAAGCTCGCCACCCTTCAACCAGGGAGTGGGATCCTCCAGCTCGCTCACGTGGACCCACCGCACCGGGTGATCGCGGCCCCCTCGGCCGGCGACGAGCTTCAACGCGAGCCCCGGCAGGTTGAGGATGTCCCCCACGCGAACCGCCGTCACAGCCGGATTGTACGGTTCGTACAACGAATCCGCCGAGGCGCCCCACCGCAACTCGGCCGGGTGAGTGTACGGAGCGTACAAACACATCCACGCCCTTTCGACCGATGGCCCTTTCCCGCCGGTCCCGCCGCGCAGACACTTGCGGCGTGGCTCTGTCTCAGGAGCGTCGTCTCGTCACGGAGATCCCCGGTCCCCGTTCGAAAGAGTTGATCGATCGCCGGATTTCCGCCGTGCCGAGGGCGGTGTTCAACACGGTGCCGGTGTTCGTCCGTGAAGCCTCGGGCGCCATTGTCGAGGATGTGGATGGCAACCGGTTGATCGACTTCGGCGCGGGGCTTGCCGTCCTGAACGCAGGCAACGTCTCTCCGGCGGTGGTTGAGGCGATCACCCGGCAGGCCGCGCTCTACACGCACACCTGCTTCCACGTCACCATGAACGAGCCCTACGTGGCGCTGGCCGAGCGGCTCAACTCGCTCACTCCCGGGGACCACTCGAAGCAGACGATGCTGGTGAACTCGGGGGCGGAGGCGGTGGAGAACGCCGTGAAGATCTCCCGGTACGCCACCGGCCGCCAAGCCGTGGTCACCTTCGACCACGGGTTCCACGGCAGGACGCTCCTGTCCATGACGCTCACGGGAAAGGTCATGCCGTACAAGCAGGGGTTCGGGCCGTTCGCGCCGGAGGTGTATCGCCTTCCGTACGCGTACCCGTACCGCTGCCCCACCGGGAGCGCACCGGAGGCGTGTGGCCCGCCGTGCGTCGCGTTCGCCATCGAGGAGATGGAGCGGCACATCGGGCCGGAGAACATCGCGTGCATGGTGATCGAGCCGATCCAGGGAGAGGGAGGGTTCGTCGTTCCCGCGCCCGAGTTCCTCCCGGCGCTGGCGGAGTTCTGCCGGGCCCACGGCATCCTGTTCGTATCCGACGAGGTGCAGACGGGATTCGGCCGCACGGGCCGATGGTTCGGCATCGAGCACTTCGGCGTGGAGCCGGACATCGCGACCACGGCGAAGTCGCTGGGAGGAGGACTCCCCATCGGTGGCGTCACCGGCCGGTCCGAGATCATGGAGGCCGTCCACGTCGGAGGGCTCGGGGGGACCTTCGGCGGAAACCCCATCGCCAGTGCCGCGGCGATCGAGGTCATCGACCAGATCGAGCACGAGGGACTCCTGGCCCGAGCGGAAGCGATCGGGGAAACCCTCCTGGCGGGGCTGCGTGAGTTCCAGGAACGCTTCGACGTGATCGGTGACGTGAGGGGACTCGGAGCCATGGTGGCGATGGAACTGGTGAAGAACCGGACCACGAAGGAGCCGGCCAAGGAGGCCGCCACGGCCGTCATCGAGGAGTGCTACCGGCAAGGCCTCATCGTTCTGAAGGCCGGCACCTACGACAACGTCGTGCGCCTCCTGCCGCCGCTCACGATCGACGACCGACTCATGGACGAGGGGCTCTCGCTGATCGAGAAGGCCCTGGGCACAGCATCCGTCGGATAAGCGCCAAACCATGCCGACGCCGCCCCCGTATCATCCCCAGCCGGATATCGGAGGGAGACGATGAGGAACCGCACCCGAAATGCCAAGGCTGTCGCCACCGTCTCGCTCGTCGTCGGAGCGCTTGCCGCCGGAGCCCAGCCGGCCCACGCCTCGTTCCACGAGATGAAGATCCGCGAGGTGTTCGCTGGCAGGGCGGACCAGCCGAACGCTCACTTCGTTGAGCTGCAGATGTACTCGTCGGGCCAGAACTTCGTGGGCGGGAAGCAGGTAAAGATTTTCAACGCCGCCGGTAGCGAAGTGGGGGCCTTCACGTTCGTCGGCTCCGTGCCCAACGGGGCGAACCAGGCCTCGATCCTGGTGGGGACGGCTGAGGTTCAGGCCGCGTTTGGCCTCACCCCCGATCTCACGATGACGCCCGTCATCGCAGCGGATGGAGGGAAAGCGTGCTTCTTCGATCCCGGTGACTACAACAACGCCGCCGTCAACATCGACTGTGTCTCTTGGGGCGGCTTCGCTTCGGGCGGCGATACTGGTACCCCCACGCCACCGATCCCTCCGGGCATGTCCATCGAGCGGAAGATCACAGGCGGTACGAGCCCCACGGCGCTCGACCCCGGCGACGACA
>DASQUW010000207.1:0-5147 GCA_035641075.1 Actinomycetota bacterium
GACCCCGACAGGTAGCCGCGAGCCACGCACTCGATCGGCACGACCTGGGCCCGCTTCACCATCATCGCCCGTCCTGCCAGCTCCTCTCCGTGTTCCACGAAAGAGCCGGGGAACTCATCGACGGCCGCCGTCAGCACGTGGTTGGGAACGATGTCTTCGGTCCGGGCGAACCAGAACAGCGAGAGTCCCGTGAGGACGCGCCCCTTGTCGGGGATCGCGGTCGGCAGGACGACGTCGAACGCAGAGATCCGGTCGCTCGCCACCATCAGCAGGTTCTCGCCGGCCTCGTAGATGTCGCGAACCTTCCCCCTGGCATGCAGCTCCGCGAGGACGCTCATCCCTCGGCGACCTCCAGCTTGTCCAGTCGGGCGAAGACCGCGTCGAGATGATCGAGGTGCGGCTCGAAGAGCGGGGCGAGCTCCCCCTCCGAGACCGGGAATCGCTCGTCGGCGAGGAGGCGTTCTCGGAAGTCCGCGCCCTCGTCCCAAGCGGCAGCCGCCGCGCCCTGGACGATCCCGTAGGCCTCCTCGCGGGAGACGCCTCGATCGATGAGCGCGAGCAGCACCGCCTGGGAGTACACCAGGCCTCCGCCCAGGGTGAGGTTCTCCCGCATCCGGTCAGGAAAGACTCGAAGCCCTTCGAGAACGTGCTGAGCGGTCGAGAGCATGTAGTCCAGCAGCTCGGTGGTGTCGGGGAGGATCACCCGCTCCACGGATGAGTGGGAGATGTCTCGCTCATGCCACAGCGCCACGTTCTCCAGCCCGGCCTGAAGGTTGGCCCGAAGGAGCCGGGCCAGCCCGGCGATGCGCTCGGAGAGGATGGGATTCCGCTTGTGGGGCATGGCCGAGGAGCCCTTCTGGCCTTCCTCGAACGGCTCCTCCACCTCGCGGACCTCGGTCCGGGCGAGATGGCGGATCTCCACGGCGATCTTCTCCAGCGTGGCGCCGGTGACCGCCACGGCGAACAAGTACTCGGCGTGGCGGTCGCGCTGGAGGATCTGCGTCGAGGAATCGGCCGGAGCGAGGCCGAGCTCGCGGCAGACGTACTCCTCGACGAAGGGATCGACGGCGGAGTACGTGCCCACCGCCCCGCTAACCTTGCCCACGGCGATGCTCTCGCGGGCCCGGTGGAGCCGGTCCCTGTCCCTGGCCAGCTCGAACGCCCAGACCGCGAGCTTGTGCCCGAACGTGGTGGGCTCGGCGTGCACGCCGTGCGTTCTTCCCACGCAGACCGTGTCCCGGTGCTCGAATGCCTTCGCCTTCACCAGGGCGAGCATCCGCTCGACCCGGGTAAGCAGCAGATCGGCGGCGTCTCGAAGCTGGAGCGCCAGCCCCGTATCCAGGAGGTC
Organism: Actinomycetota bacterium; assembly: GCA_035641075.1. Lineage (GTDB taxonomy): Bacteria > Actinomycetota > UBA4738 > UBA4738 > CALAEC01 > DASQUW01. The sequence continues at coordinate 1,349 of DASQUW010000207.1, forward strand.
GCTCGACGTCAGGCCGAAGTGGATCCACCGTCCCGCCGGCCCCACGGATTCCGCTGCGGCCTGCACGAATGCAGCCACGTCGTGCCGGGTGACCTCCTCGAGCTCGCGGACCCGCTCGGACGTCGCGGACGCTTCCCTGATCCGGATGAGGTCATCGTCGGAGATCCGTCCGAGCTGCCCCCACGCCTCACAGGCGAGGATCTCGATCCGCAGCCAGCTCCGGAGGCGGGCCTCATCCGACCAGATCGCGGCCATGTCGGGCAGGACGTACTTGGGGATCACAGCTTGAACCCCTCCGCCAGCGATTCCTTGAACTCGTGGAGGCGCTTCCGGACCTCCGTGTCCCGGACCGCGAGGATCTCCACGGAAAGAAGCGCCGCGTTCACGGCCGCGTCGATCCCCACCGTGGCCACCGGCACGCCCCGGGGCATCTGCACGGTCGAGTACAGAGCGTCGGCTCCTCCGAGCTGATCCGCCCCAACGGGCACCCCGATCACCGGGAGCACCGTTCGAGCAGCGACGGAGCCGGCGAGGTGGGCAGCTCGACCGGCCCCGCAGATGATCGCCACCAGCCCTCGCTCCTCGGCGGTCCGGGCGTATTCGTCCACCGCGTCGGGGTTGCGGTGGGTGGACATCACGTGGATCTCGTGAGGGATCTCGAACCGCTCCAGGATCGCTCCCGCCTGTTGCAGGACGGGAAGATCGGAAGCGGACCCGACCAGAATGCCGACCAAGGGCTCTTCAGCCACCCGCTGCCTCCTTCGCGATGTCCGTGCGGTAGTGCATGCCTTCGAACGAAATCAGGGAAGTCGCCTCGTAGGCCCGGCGCCGGGCATCCGCCAGGTCGTCCCCGAGGGCGCTCACAGACAGGACCCTCCCTCCTGCCGTCACCACTTTACCGTCCCGACGCGTCGTTCCGGCGTGAAACAGCATCACGTTCGGGATCGCCGCCGCCTCCTTCAGGCCGTTGATCGGCAGGCCCGTGCGATGCTCGTTCGGGTAGCCGCCCGAGGCCAGGACGACCGTGACGCACGCCATCGGTGACCACCCCAGTCGATAGACCCCGAGGTTCCCCTCCACGCAGGCGAGCAGCGACTCTCCGAGGTCCGATGTGAGCCGGGGAAGGACGGCCTGCGTCTCCGGGTCGCCGAGCCGGCAGTTGAACTCCAGGACCTTCGGCCCTTCCGCGGTGAGCATAAGCCCGGCGTACAGGGCGCCCTGATACCTGATCCCCTCCGCGTCCATGGCCGCCACCGCGGCCTTCAGCACATCTTCGACGATGCGCGATTGCATCTCGGCGTCCACGAAGGGGACAGGGGAATACGCGCCCATCCCCCCCGTATTGGGTCCTGTGTCTCCGTCGAACGCGCGCTTGTAGTCCTGGGCGAGCATCAGTGGGAGCACCGCCCGCCCATCCGTGAGGGCCACCGCGGAGACCTCCTCGCCGGTGAGGTGCTCCTCGACCAGGACTCGAGCGCCCGCCTTTCCGAAAGATCTCCGGACGAGGCGATCCTCGATCGCCTGCACTGCCTCTTGGCGCGACGCCGCGATCGTCACGCCCTTGCCGCCGGCCAGGCCGTCGGCCTTCACCACGTAGGGGGGCTCCAGGGATTCAAGGTAGTCGATGGCCTCGGCGGCCTCGGTAAACGACCGCGACCGAGGTGCGGGGATCCCGTGCTTCTCGCACAGCTCTTTCGCCCAGGCCTTCGATCCCTCGATCCGTGCGGCTTCCGCGGTCGGGCCGAGTGCCCGGAAACCATGACGGTCCAGCTCGTCCACGAGGCCGGCGACCAGCGGAGCCTCGGGACCGACGACGGTGAGATCGATTCCTTCTCGATCGACCAGCTCGACGATGCCGGGGATGTCGGTCGCGGCGACGTGGACGCAGGACGCGACCTCCTCGATGCCGGCATTGCCAGGAGCGGCAAACAACCGATCGATGGTGGGGTTCTGGGAGAGTCGCCAGGCGACGGCGTGCTCTCTCCCTCCCTGGCCGACGATGAGGATGCGCATCGCTTACGCGGCCTCCACCGTCTGCTCCCTGGATGGCCCCACCGAGACGGTCCGGACCGGCACGCCGCCGAGGTCCGCGATCCGCTCGACGTACGTGCGTGCCGCGGGAGGGAGATCGTCCAAGATTCGCGCACCTGCGAGGTCTCCGGTCCACCCCTCCACGTCCTCGTACACCGGTTCGGCCTTGTGGACGATCGATTGGTGGGGAGGGAAGTCCTCGTAGTCTCGGCCCTCGTACCGATACGCGACGCACACTCTCACCAGGGGCAGGTCCGAGAGCACATCGAGCTTGGTGAGGAACAGCTCTGTGAGGCCGTTCACCCTCGCCGCATATCGAAGGAGAACGGCATCGAACCAACCGCAGCGGCGAAGCCGGCCCGTGGTGGTCCCCACCTCCTCCCCCCGAGTCTGCATCTGTGTCCCTGGCTCTCCCTCCTCCTCCGTGGGAAACGGCCCGGAGCCGACCCTGGTGACGTAGGCCTTGGTCACGCCGATCACCCGCTCCACCTCTCCGGGACCGAGCCCCGTGCCGACCAATGCCCCGCCGGCGACCGGGTTGGAGGACGTGACGAACGGGTAGGTGCCGTGGTCGAGATCCAGCAGGGTCCCCTGCGCACCCTCCAGGAGCAAGCGCTTGCCATCTCGAAGGGCGGTGTACAGCACGCTGGAGGTGTCGGCGATGTGCGAGGCGAGGCGTTCCCCGTAGCCGAGGTACTCGGTGGCGATCTTCTCGGCATCGAGCGGCAGCCGGTTGTAGACCCTGGTGAGGATGGCGTTCTTCTCCTTCAGCGCCGCCTCCAGCTTCTCGCGGAAGATCTTCTGGTCGGTGAGGTCTTGCGCCCGGAGCCCGATCCTGGCGGCCTTGTCCGCGTAGGCCGGGCCGATGCCCCGCTTGGTGGTCCCCAGGCGATGCTTGCCGAGGAATCGCTCCGTGACCCGGTCCAGCTCCAGGTGGTACGGCATGATCAGGTGGGCATTTGCGGAGATCAGCAAGCGGGAGGTGTCGATCCCTCGTCCCTCGAGCTCATCCATCTCCTCGAGCAGGATCTTGGGATCGATCACCACACCGTCGGCGATTACCGGCGTGATGTGCGGATACAGGATGCCCGAGGGGATGAGATGGAGCTTCAGGGTCTGCTCGTCGGCCCGCACGGTGTGGCCGGCGTTGTTCCCACCCTGGTATCGAACGACAAGATCCATCTGGTCGGCTAGGAGATCGGTCGCTTTTCCCTTGCCCTCATCGCCCCATTGGGTTCCCACCAGGATGGTTGCCGGCATTCTTCTCCCCAAGGCGATCGGCGCCCTCGCCCTAGTGTAAAGACACCGCGGGGGGCCTCAAGGGCCCCCCTGGAACCGTTCGGATCCGGGTCGGTTACCGCTCGATGCGGAACTTGATCCGGACGTGAGTCTGGTACTCCTTTATCTCGCTCCCGTCCACGACGGCGGACGTCTCGAGCACATCCATGCCCTCGATGCCCCGGAGGGTCTTCGAAGCCTCAGCGAGTGCTTGGGAAGCCGCGTCCCTCCAGGATTCGCTGGAAACACCCACGAGGTCGATGGTCTTGATGACGGCCATGCTTCCTCCTCTCAGGCTGGTTCAGGCTCGTGCGCTCGGATTCTATGAGTACCGCTCGTTGTCCCGCCAATCGCCGGGATGTCAGCCTGATCCGTATACCTCGATGAAGCGCTGATAGTTGGCAGCGATACGCTTCGCTGCGTCGTCGCGTTCGGCTCGCCCCTCCGCATACTCGGCCAGCGGGCCGCCCCAGATCGTGCGGCCGATAGC
>DASQUW010000208.1:0-6155 GCA_035641075.1 Actinomycetota bacterium
TCTGAGGAAGTCCTTCGCCAGGCACATGCCGGCCTCAGCCGAACGTTCGACCCGGAGTGGGGAGGATTCGGACCAGCGCCGAAGTTCCCCCAGCCCATGACGGTCGAGTTCCTGCTCCGCTGCCACGTCCACGGCTACGACCGCTCGTTGGAGATGGCCACGGCCACGCTGGACGCCATGGCCAGGGGCGGCCTCTACGACCAGATCGGCGGGGGGTTCCACCGATACTCGACCGACCGGCGCTGGCTCGTGCCCCACTTCGAGAAGATGCTCTACGACAACGCCCAGCTCGCCCGGCTGTATCTGCACGCCTGGCAGCTCACCGGCAACTCGCTGTACCGGAGGGTTGCCGTCGAGACGCTCGACTATCTCCTCCGCGAGATGCGTGACCAACGGGGAGGCTTCTTCTCGTCGCAGGACGCGGATTCGGAAGGCGTGGAAGGGAAGTACTACGTCTGGTCGTACGAGGAGTTGGTGGGGGCGTCCGGTGAGCGAGGAGACGTCGTGGCGGCGTGGTTCGGGGCCTCGCCCGAGGGTAACTGGGATGGAACCAACGTCCTGTGGACGACGCGTTCGCCCGATGAGGTGGCCGGCGATGCCGGCATCGGTGTCGACGAGCTGGACGACCTCGTAACCGCGGCCCGAGACCGGCTTCGGAAAGTGCGAGAGCAGCGCATCCATCCGGCCGTCGATGACAAGGTCCTCACCGCATGGAACGCCCTGACGATCACGGCGCTGGCGGAAGCGGGGCGCGTGTTCGACGAGCCTCGGTTCGTGGAGGCGGCAGTCCGAGCGGCTGATTTCATCTTGGCATCGCTCCGGCGAGCCGACGGCCGGCTGCTGCGGGCGTGGCGCGCCGGCCGGACCAGCGGACCCGCCTACGTGGACGACTACGCGATGCTGGCGGGGGCCTGCTTGACGCTGTACGAGACGACCTTCGAGCATCGATGGGCGGCGGAAGCTCGGAGGCTGGCGGACGACCTCCTCAAGCTGTTCCACGATCCAGACGGAGGCGGGTTCTTCCAAACCGGCTCGGATGCTGAGCCTCTGGTGGTGCGACCCAAAGAAGTGTTCGACAACGCCGTGCCCTCGGGCAACTCGGCGGCGTCCGACGTTCTCCAGCGGCTGGCGCTTCTCACCGGCGATGCCGAGTACGAGACCGCGGCGATCTCCGCGCTTCGAATCGTCCGGGAACCGATGGCCACGGCTCCCACAGGGTTCGGACACGCCCTCGGCGCACTCGATCTGTATCTCTCGCCGGCGAAGGAGGTTGCCATCGTTGGCGCTCTGGAAGCCGGGGAGACGCGAGGTCTCGTCCGCGAGGTTTGGAACAGGTACCTGCCCAACACGGTGCTGGCCGTCGGACGCCCGGACGACGGAGACGCATCCCGGGTCGTTCCGCTTCTCGCCGACCGCAGGCCGCTGAACGGCAAGCCAGCCGCATACGTGTGTGAGCGATTCGTCTGCCAACAGCCGGTGACCGAGCCCGAGGCCCTCGCAGCTCAGCTCGCTTGAGCTCGCGCCGTTCGAATACCGGTCAGGCGACCCTTCCGGGACTCCCGTCCGGAGCCGTGAACGGGAACCCGGCGGCGACCCATGCCTCCGTGCCCCCCTCCATGTTGTGGGCGTCGAAGCCGCGAGCCCGAAGCATCAGCGCCGCGACCTCGCTGCGGTTCCCGGTCCGGCAGACCGCGACCACGGGACGGCTCGTGTCGAGGCTTTCGAGACGACCGGCCATGAGCTCGCTCAGAGGGATGTGGACCGACCCCTCGATCCGACCAGCATCCCATTCCGGCTTCTCTCGGACGTCCACGATCTGGACCTCCTCTTGTCGCTCGTGCACGACCCGGGGGTCTTTCAGGTCATCAGGCATAGACCTACGGTAACTCACTCGCATCTTCAGGCGACGAGCCGTCCTCCCGGGCCTGAGGGAACGCTCGGATCTAGGCGGGCAGGAGCGGCAGGACCGCCCGCGAAGCCCGAGACGCGAGCGCGAGCGTCAATCGTGCCGAGGGTCCGGCTTCCAGCTGGAAGAGGTCACGGATCCGCCGGGGCAGGAGAGCAAGAGTCACCAGCCTCGCAGCTTCGGTCGCCGGGCGAAGGGACAGCCGCACCGGAGGGCGGAGGACCGACGCAACCAGCGATCTTCCGGCCTCGGTGGCGTGGAGCTCGGGGCCCTCCACCATCTTTCGCATGTATCGGCGAAACGCTGAGAGATCCGGCGGCAGCACTCGGTCGGGGACGCCGAGGAGTCGGGCGGGCTCCTTCATGGATTCGTAGTACGTCCGCTGCTCGCGTGGGCTGAGCGGCCCCACGAAATGCCGGTACACCAGCATCGTGGTGTCAACCACGGTGGCGTGGACCCACAGCAACAGATCCGGATCCCCGGCCCGGTACGGCCTCTTCGTTCCACCGGTCTCGGCCATGCCCGTAACCCGGCGATGCACCGATCGGATGTGCGCCGCTGCTCGATCCGCCCTGTCCCGAGACCCATGCACCAAAGACAGCGTCAGATCCAGCGTTCGATCGAGGCGCTCCAACGCTCCTTCCGGGAAGTCGCTGTGATCGGCGACCGCCGCGGCCACGAGAGGGTGCGCGAGCTGCATGACCAGTGATCGCTGGCCCCCGGCAAGAAGCACACGCTCCCCGTGGATCCGTCGCAGGATGCTCTCGCTCACGGATCGAGACTAACCTTCGGCGAGCCGACGGATCAGGCCCGTCCGGCGATCGTGCGGGTGACCCCCGGCCAGCCCTTGGAACTTCGAACGTCGCGGTAACCGGATCGAAGAAGCAGCCCTCGCACCATGCGGGCACGGTCGGGGCTCACCTCCACGAGCAGCCAGCCTCCGGGGCGGAGCCAGTCCGGCCCCTCGATCGTCGCCCGTTCGACCAATCCGAGGCCGTGCGGAGAGTAATCGGTGAGGGTGTGCTCCGGCTCGAACCCGCGGATCTCCAACGGCAGATCCCCCACCTCCCCGCTGGGAACGTACGGGGGATGCAGCGTGATCACATCCACCAGCGCCCGCAGTCGACGGGGAAGGGAGTCGAACAGGTCACCACGATGAAAGGTTGCGTTCTTCAGCCGGAGAGCCTTGGCGTTGGCTCGGGCCTGCCGGACGGCCTCGGCGGAAAGATCGGTTCCATGAACATCCGCCCGAGGGACCGCGTCGGCCATAGCCAGGGCGACCGGACCGATGCCAGTAGCCAGGTCGACGGCGACCGGGCGACGCCGCCCTCGGAGCCGGCGGATGGCCTGCTTCGCCAGGAACTCGGTCGACTGCCGGGGGACGAACGCGCCAGGACGCACGGCGATGCGCAGTCCCCGAAACTCCGTCCACCCGAGGATGTGAGCCATCGGCTCGCCTCCGGCCCGGCGGCGGACGAGTCGACGGTATCGTCGGACGGCCGGTCCCGGCACCGCCCGTCCCGACGGGAGCTCGAACGAGTTTTCCGCGCCGAGGACGAAGGCCAGAAGCGACTCCGCCTCCCAGCGATCCCGGCCGGCCGGCCAGTGATCGATCGCCGGTGAGCGCTTGAGCCGGGCCGCTCCCTCGTCGAGCAGATCCTTCACCAACGTCATCTTCGGTCGTCGTATCCTTCTATACGCGATGTCAGCGAGACCAATCCGACCCGTGAAACCCGACGCGCCCGAAGGCATGAAGGCCGTCCGGATGATGACCGATCGGGTCCTGGTGAAGCGGCCGGAGGAGGACGGCGAACGGCGGTCCAAGGGCGGACTGGTCATCCCTCCGACGGCGGCAACGGTCAGCAAGAGGGGACTGTGGGCCGAGGTGGTATCGGTCGGACCGAACGTTCGCTACGTGGAAGAAGGAGACCGGGTGCTCCTCCTCCCCGATTCGGGGATCGAGGTAGAGGTTCGGGGCGAGGAATACCTGCTCGTCAGGGAGCGGGAGATTCACGCCGTGGCCTCGGAGCGCGAAGACTCCGGAACCGGCATCTACCTGTAGCAGCCCACCGCTGAGACGTCCCCCCGATCGCCTCTCTGATATCGTCCCGCCGATGCGCGCGCCGGCGCCGGCGTTCCTCGCTCTCGCCCTGGGCCTCGCTCCATCGCTCGCGCCCGCATCGGCTGGAGCCGGAGAGATCTTGGTGACCGCGCTGGACGACACGTTTCAGCCCGAGATCGTTCAAATCCCTCTGGGAACCACAGTGGTCTGGACACATCAGGGAAAGAGCCCCCACACGATCACCGCCGACGACGGCTCATTCGATTCGGGACCGCTCGGGGAGGGAGACCGCTTCTCGTTCACGTTCGAGGAGCCCGGGACCCATGCGTACCATTGCCTCTACCACGGTGGCTCGGGGGGGCGGGGCATGGCCGGCGTCGTCCGCGTCGGCTCCACCGGTGCGAACGACGAACCCGAACAACCTCAGTCCCTGCCACCGCTCCCGGGCGAGACCCTCCGGGTTCCCTCGGAGCACCCCACGATCCAGGCCGCGGTCGATGCGGCCGATCCCGGGGACCTCGTGCTGGTCGGTCCCGGTGTGTACACGGAAGCGGTCGAGGTGACCACACCGTTTCTCACGATCCGCGGGAGCGATCGCAACCGCGTGATCCTGGATGGCGACTTTCGACTGCCCGCAGGCGTCCGGGTCCTGGAGGCCGACGGGGTGACGATCGAGAACCTAACTGCCCGCCACTACCTGCTCAACGGCTTCTACTGGGCCCGGGTCGACGGCTATCGCGGCTCGTACCTGACGGCCTCCAACAACGGGAACTACGGGATCTATGTCATCGACTCGGTCCACGGGCAGTTCGATCATTCGTATGCCTCCGGCCACCCGGACTCCGGCTTCTACGTCGGCCAGTGCCAGCCGTGCCATGCGGTCGTGACGGATGTCCTGGCAGAGCGAAACGCCATCGGCTACTCGGGCACCAACGCCGGAGGCGATCTCACCGTCACCCGGTCCGAGTGGCGCCACAACATGGCCGGGCTCGTTCCGAACACGCTCGATTCGGAGCTCTATCCACCGCAGCGCGGGGTGACCATCACGGGGAACTGGGTCCACGACAACAACAACGTGGATGCGCCGGCGAAGGAGCTCACGTATCCGGCGTTCGGGCACGGGATCCTGATCAGCGGGGGCGCCGACAATCTGGTGCTAGACAACCGGGTCGAAGATCACGAGACCTTCGGGATCGCCGTCACCATGATCGTGGACAGGAACTATTGGTTCCCTGAGGGCAACCGGATACTTGGCAACGTGGTTCGGAGATCCGGCATCGCCGATCTCGCGCTTGGGGGCCCGGCATCTGGTGGGAACTGCTTCGGAGACAACTCCTTCGGTGTGAGTCTGCCCCCCGCCATCGAGACGCTCTACGGCTGCGCCTTTGCGCCGACGGGAGGGGCCGGAGGGGATCTCGGTGTAACGGCCACGCTTGCGGGACGAGTGGCCCGGGCAGCGAGCGGCGACTTCCCTCACGGCCAATGGCGTACGCAGCCGGCTCCCCCGCCCCAGCCCAACATGCCGGATGCGAGCGCCGCCCCGCCCTCTCCCGCCGTGGACCTGCCCGATCCCGTGGGCGCCAACTCGGCCCCACAGGCCCCTCGGACGGCTACCGATGGAGCCGTGAGCCAGGAGGTCACCGTGCTGGGCTCGGCCCTGGCCGCGCCGACCTGGTGGGCCCTATCGATCTCCCTCTACGCCTACCTGCTGCCGTTGGCGCTGTACGCCGCCTGGCTCGCGGTGGCCTTCTGGGATCTGGCCCGACGCGACGATATGTCGCTGCGGGCAAGGACTGGGTGGATGGCCGCCGTGCTTCTCATCCCGCTCCTCGGGCCGGTTGCGTATTACGTGGTGGGACGATCGCCGATCCCGGGCGCTATTCGGCTGACCATGGTCGCTGGGGGAATGGTAGCCTATGCGGTCTTTGCGACTATTTCCTACGTCCTCGCCAGCCGCTAGCCTCAGGCTTTGCTTCGACGCAGCCCAGAATCCCAGGCTAGCTAACTGTGACTAGTCATTGAGGGCGCGACTCGGTTACACTCGCTGTACTGTCCGGATCAAAAGGAGGGTTCATGTCTCGCCGTTTCCCTGTCCTTATCTTCTCAGTGGTGGCAATGCTCTCGCTTTTCCTCATGCCGGGGGCGTCTGCCACACATAACACGGATGACCACAGCGCCAACATGTCG
>DASQUW010000209.1:0-5685 GCA_035641075.1 Actinomycetota bacterium
CCGCCGCTCCTCTGCACCGGTGAGGGGACCAGTCCGGACGGACACATTCCCGTCACCCGATTCCTGGACAATGGCCCGAGGAAGCCCCCGCGCAGCGAGCTCTTCCCGCACCCGGTCGAGGTTCGCGGGACGATCGGTGGCGTAGTCCAGCAGTCTTCCTCCCCGAAAGTCCAGCCCGAGGTTCAGGCCCTTTGTGGCGAGGCCGACGACGGCGAGGGCCAGGACCACCCCGGAGGCGGCGAACCACGTCCTCGATCTCCCCAGGACATTTGGGGATCGCTGCTCCAGCCATCGGCGGAAGCCGCTCCCCACGCCCATGCCCAGGAGTCCGGGCCGAGAGCGCACCGCCCCAAGGCGGATCGCCAGCTCGACCAGGATCTTCGTTACCACGAGGGCGGTGAACAACGACACCGCCACGCCGATGGTCAGGGTGATCCCGAAGCCTCGAACCGCTCCGGACGCCAGAAAGAACAGGAGAACAGCGGCGAGGATGGTGGTGGCGTTGGAGTCGGCGATCGCGCTCCAGGCCCGCTTGAACCCGGCCGACACCGCCGAACTGATCCGGTGCCCGGCCGAGTGCTCCTCCTTGATTCGCTCGAAGACCAAAACGTTGGCGTCGACGGCCATCCCGATGGCCAGTACGAAGCCGGCCAAGCCCGGAAGGGTCAAGGTGGCGCCGAGGAGGAGCACGACCGCAAAGCTCAGAACGCCGTAGATGGACAGGGCCACCGCCGCAAGCACACCCAACAGCCGGTAGTACGCCACCATGTACAGGATGGTGAGGGCGGCGCCGATCATCGCGGCCAGCGTGCTCGCCCGGATGGCGGCCGCGCCCAACGAAGGTCCCACGGTTCGCTGCTCCACGATCTCGACCGGCACGGGGAGGGCGCCGGCCCGGATCAGCAGGGCGAGGTCTTTGGCCTGTTGCTCGGTGAACTGCCCGGTGATCGCCGTGGTGCCTCCGGTGATGCCCGAGTCGCATTGCACCTCGGGAGCCACCTCTGGGCTGGAGATGACCTCCCGGTCCAGCACGATGGCTACCCGGCGCTGGGGATCCCCCACCGGCCGGCACGCCGCGTCGCCGGTGAGCTCGGCCCACCTACTGCCGGCGTCTCCCCGGAAGGACACTTGCACGACCCATTCCGATGCAAACTCCTGAGCCTCGAAGGTCGCCCGGGCGTCGCTGACCGCCTCGCCTCTGAGAGCGGCGGACCCCAGCCGCAGGCGAATGCCTTCCTCGTCGGGGAGAATCACCTCCCCTGCAGTCTGTTCCGGGGAGGGGCTCGGAGAGGGTGTCGGCTGCCCCGGCTGTCCGGTCGTCCCTTGTGCGGTCTCGTCGGGATCCGCCACCCCCACAACTTGGTGGAAGGTGAGCTGAGCCGTCCGGCCGATGACCTCGACAGCCTGCTCGGGATCCTGCACTCCCGGAAGCTCGACGATGATCCTGCGGTCGCCCGAGCGCTGGAGAGCCGGTTCGGTCACGCCGAGCTGATCCACGCGGCGCCGGAGCACCTCGAGCGTGCGGCCGACCGTGTCTGCATCAACTTGTTGCTCGGGAGTGTCTCGAGCTTCGAGCACGATCTGGGTGCCGCCGCGCAGGTCGAGGCCGAGGCGGGGCGGCCGGGTCGCGATCACAGCCACCGCCGCCCCGACGAGGAGGAGCACGACGAGCACGCGCCGGCCCAGGTGTTGGGGCAATGGGCACCTCCGGTTGGGGCCGCAGAATCCCTACGGCTCGGAGTGGTCCGGGTTAGACCGCCTCGAAGCCCGGAGGTCCGCGAGGGGCGAGGCTCCGGAAGGCGACAAGGCGTAACGACGTTCCGGATGGAAAGCCCCACGCGAGGGAGGTCCACAGGAGCAACAGTGCCGTCGCGGCTGGGGCGACACCGAGAGAAATCGAGTCTGGCCGGGATCTTTGTTTCGCTATTTGGAGGCCCACGTTCGCGAGCTTGGAACTCATGCTCTCGATCGCCTCGGAGCCGCTGGGGGCCAGGATGCGCGCCCCGAGAGCCTCTCGTGCCTCGCGGTTTGAGCCTCCAGACCATTCGTCGGTGCCGGGGGCAAACACGAGGGCGAACACCCCCAAGAACACGACTGCCCACCGGTGCCTGGCGGCCCACGAGCTCACGGCAACAAGCATAATGTGTTACCTGCCATGGAAGAGAAGCCGAGCCTCGGCGCGGGAGCTGCGCCGGCTCGGACTCGCGCTCGCGATGATTATGGGGATCGAAAGCTACGTCGCCCTCTCCGACATCTACGACGTTAAGCCACGCGAGGCGAAAGAAGTGTGGCGCTGGGCGTGCAAGGCGCTCATCCGCGCCGCTACATCCGAAGCTCCACGGCAGGTCTCGCACCTGAAAGAGTAACCTCGTCCCTGCCGTGTCGATTGCTCAACGGAGAGCAGCGGTCCCCCGAAGCGTCTCCACCGGTTGCGTAAGAAAGCGCGACCATCGCCTGACCGATGCGGGGCCACCGCGGGGCACATGCCATCCGGGCCGTCACCCGACATCCGCCAAAGGCCATCTGATCTGCGCCTTACCGTGGGGCGGGGTGGACTCGAACCACCGAACGACGGATTATGAGTCCGCCACCTGTCGGGCCAGGAGCGCAGCGAGGGGGCCGGCAAGACTCAGGCCTCCGACGGCCGAGGCGGCACCTTTTAGAAACGTTCTTCTGTCGATCGCGGTCACCGTCTGCTCCTCCCGTCGAGCCTTGTCCTCTCGTCTCAGGTCGCGGACCCTACCGGCCGATAGTGAATGGAGATCGGCGGGGACTGCGCCGGAACGTGAACCTTGCGAGAAAGGGGCCTCTTCGAGTGCTTCATCGTTCGTTCACCCGATCGTCACGTGGATTTCACACTGTGACCCTAGCCTGGGAGCGTCCGCAGGAGGGGTAGACATGGACGGGTTGTTCGCCCAGACCGAGACGAGGGAAGAAGCCGTCAGCGCTGTCCACAGCAATCTCCTCTTCGAGTTCCGGAACCGGCTGCCGGACGAGGTGATCGCCGAGGCTGCCCGTCAAAGCGTCGAAGAGCTCCACCGGCAGCCCATCAGGATCACGACCTTCGTCCCGCTCCTGGCGCTGCGGCGGGCCCGGGACCGGCTGCGTGTCGCTCCGAACCCGAGCGCGTTCGGCCACCAGAGCGCCGGCTGATCTCAGGCCTCCGCCTGCAGGCCATCAACGTCGCCTAAGGTTGGGATCCAACCGCGCCGATGCGTAGCAACAAGGATGTTCACCCTCGGTTCACCGAACGTACACCTTCCGATCTGGGACATCCCATTACCATCAGGACAGATCCAGAGAAAGGCGAGATGCAAGAGGAGGTTCGGCCCGACGAGGGCCCGCGCTATCTGAATCGCGAGCTGTCCTGGCTCGAATTCAACACGCGCGTTCTGGCCCTGGCCGAGGACTCCGGACGTCCCCTGCTGGAGCGCCTGAAGTTCCTCTCGATCGTCCGTCGCAACCTGGATGAGTTCTTTCAGATCCGGGTGGCGGGCCTGAAGGAGCAGGTCCGAGACGGGCTCGAGATCCGTTCCCCCGATGGCATGACCGCCACCGAGCAGCTACGGACGATCCGGGCGCGAATCGGGGAAGACACGGAACGCGCTTCCCGCCTCTTCCAGGACGAGCTCACCCCCGCCCTCGAAAAGGAAGGTATCCGTTTCGTGGAGTGGGCACTCCTGGACGGCGACGATCAATCAGAACTGATCAAGGTCTTTCGCGAGCGCATCTTCCCCGTTCTCACCCCACTTGCGGTGGACCCGGGTCACCCCTTTCCATACATCTCCAACCTCTCCCTCAATCTGGCAGTGGTGGTTCGAAACCCCGGGACGGGCGTGCGCCGTTTCGCTCGCGTGAAGATCCCTCCTCTCCTCCCCCGCTTCGTGGCGCTCGAGGACGGTGAGCGTTTCCTCCCCCTGGAGCAACTTATCGCCGCGCGGCTGGAGGATCTCTTCCCGGGGATGGAGATCCTCGCCCGGAACCCATTCCGCGTTACTCGCGATGCCGATCTGGGCGTCAGCGAGGACGAAGCGGCCGATCTGCTCTCCGCAATCGAAACCCAGCTTCGGCGACGGAGACGACAGACCGCTCACGTAGTCAGGTTGGAGATCGAGCGCGGAATGACGGACGAGATGACCAAACTGCTCATGCGCGAGCTCCAGGTGGCGCCCGAGGACGTGTATCTCACCGACGGCCCACTGGACCTGGGCGGCCTATGGGACCTGTACCGACTGGATCGGCCGGAGCTCAAGGACGAGCCCTGGAGCCCGGTGACGCCTGTGCCTCTCGTCCCCACGAACGGTCGCCTGCCCGACATCTTCGCCGCCCTCCGCGAACACGACCTCCTCGTTCATCACCCCTACGACTCGTTCGACGCCTCGGTGGCGGCATTCGTGGAGCAAGCTGCATCGGACCCTCAGGTTCTGGCGATCAAGCAGACCCTGTATCGGACCGCCGACGAGGAGAGCCCGATCATTCGCTCCCTGATCAAGGCAGCGGAGGCCGGGAAACAGGTTGTGGCTCTCGTCGAAGTGCGGGCGCGCTTCGACGAGCAGACCAACATCGCCTGGGCTCGCGTCCTGGAGGAGGCCGGCGTGCACGTGGTGTACGGCGTCGTGGGACTGAAGACGCATGCCAAGATCTCGCTCGTCGTTCGCCAGGAGGAGGACGGGATCCGGCGATACGCACACGTGGGAACGGGAAACTACAACCCCAATACGGCGCACCTGTACGAGGACGTGGGCATCTTCTCCGCCGATCCAAAGCTCGGCGGCGATCTCTCCGATCTGTTCAACTATCTGACCGGATACAGCCGGCAGAAGAAGTACGGCAGGATCCTGGTCGCACCCCTCACACTTCGTCGCTCGCTGTTGAAGCTGATCCGGAGCGAGGCCGCAGAGCGGGACGGAAGGATCGTCATCAAGGTCAACAACCTCGTGGATCCCGAGGTGATCGATGCGCTGTACCAGGCTTCGGCTCAGGGCGCGGACATCGACCTCATCGTGCGGAGCATCTGCTGCCTCCGGCCGGGTGCCGAGGGACTCTCGGAGCGGATCCGAGTCCGGTCCATCGTGGGGCGGTTCCTGGAGCACGCACGGATCTTTCGGTTCGGCTCGGATGCTCGCGGACCCAAGTACTTCATCGGCTCCGCCGACCTCATGCCCCGAAACCTCGACCGGAGAGTTGAGGCCCTGGTGCCGGTCCGTGACCCGGCGCTCGCCTCCCGCGTGGAGGAGATCCTTCGGACCAATCTGGAGGACGACACGCTTGCTTGGGAGCTCGGTGCCGATGGGGAGTGGAGGAAAGTTCGGGGCGAGGCAGGACTGAGCGTCCACCAGCAGCTTCTCACGCACGCGATGGACCGCGCGGTGGGAGTAAAGGGCTGAGCCTCGAGCGTGAGCTGAAGCTCGGCGCGGCGGCCGCCTTCGCCCTGCCCGATCTGGAGGGAGTCGTGGACGGCGCGCACGCCGAGGCCCTCCCGCCGGTCACGCTCATCGCCACGTACTACGACACCGACGATCTTCGGCTCGCGAGATGGGGAGCCACTCTCCGATTTCGCTCGGACGAGGGCTGGTCGGTCAAGCTCCCCTCACCAGGCACGAGCGCTCTTCTCGAACGAGAGGAGATCGGTTTCGACGGACCGGCGGGTACCCCACCACCGGCTGCTCTTGACCTCATCACCGC
>DASQUW010000210.1:0-3610 GCA_035641075.1 Actinomycetota bacterium
CCGGTGATCGTGTCCGCGTTATCCGAGCCGATCGCGGCGGCGATGCTGATAAGGGTGTCCGTCCCTTGGCCGGTGGCGACACCGGACGAAAGGTCCACGGTGACGCCCGCAGGTCCCGAGACTCCCGAGTAGTCCGCCCAGTCGGCCCCGATCCCACCATCGAAGACGTCGTCTCCGTTCCCGCCTCTGATGACATCTTTCCCGTCGCCGCCGCGCAGCGTGTCGTTTTCGCCGAGGCCGCTGATCTCGTCGTGGCCGCCGAGCCCACAGATCACGTCGGCGCTCGCCGTGCCGGTGAGCACGTCGTCTCCCGTCGTCCCGACGATCGTGCAGTTCGGCGACGGGAGCCGATGCCAGTCCGGCCCGAACTCTGATCCGGCGTGGTCGGTCAGCCGGGTCGGGGCGCCGCCGCCGGCAGGCATCGTGAAGATGTCCCGATTCCCACCTCCGAGCGGATGCCCGGCGAAGGCCAGGCCGCTCCCATCGGGTGACCAATCCGGGTCGAACTCGTCCTGCGAGCCGCTGTTCGTGAGGTTCACCTGAGCGCCACCGGATGGATTCATCGTCCAGATATCCGAGCTCTCTCCAGGGCACAGACGGTCGAACGCGATCCTCGATCCATCCGGCGACCACGCGGGGTTCGCGTCGATGCACCCGTTGAAGGTACGTTTGGTCTGGGCACTCCCATCCGATGCCATCGTGTAGATCTCCGTCATGGTTCCGTCGCGGTCGCTGGAAAAGGCGATCTGGGTCCCGTCGGGAGACCAGGCCGGCTCCCCATCGAGCTTCCCGGCCTTCGCCGCGGTGAGCGCAGCCTCCCCGGACCCGTCCGCGTTGATCACGAAGATCTGGGCGTACCCGTCAACGCCCCGGGCGAAGGCGATCCTCGTGCCGTCCGGGGACCACGACGGCTGGCGGTCATCCACCGAGTTCGTGGTGAGGCGCCGAAGGTTCCCCCCCTCAGAGCTCATCACGAAGAGCTCGTACGTCGTCTTGTTCACGAGCTGCTTGGCGAACGCGATCCTGGATCCATCCGGGGACCACGCGGGGTCCGCGTCCTGCGCGATCGAATCAGCGGTGAGATTGCCGAGAAACCCACCTCCATCCGCCCGAGTCAGAAAGATCTCCCGATTGCCATCGCGAGGGCTCCAGAACGCGACCGCCTCATCCGGTGCCGGTGCGGCCGCGACGGGGGGCACCGGCAGCGCCAGGCCGCTCACGAGGAGAGACGCGATGATCGATATGGTCGTTCGGGTGGGATTCATGTGGACTTCCTGGATAGGTCGAACCGCCATTAAACCCTAGAAGCGGACGTCGCGCAGGTCAAGGAAGGGCGCCAGTTGGCCCGGCTACAATGAGCTCATGGTTGTCCCGCATACCTCCCCCAGCGGCCGAGGGCCGGTCATGGTCATCGGCGGGGCGGAGGACAAACGGGGGGAACGATCCGTGCTCTCCCGCTTCGTGGAGGTGGCCGGCCCCGAGCCCCACCTCGTCGTTCTTAGCACCGCATCGATGCGGGGGGAGGAGGCCACGGCCCGGTACGGGGAGCTCTTCACGGAGATGGGCGCCGCCAACGTGACCGGGGTCCGTCCGTTGACTCGCGAAGAGGCTGGCGACACGGCGGTCTCGGAAGCCGTGATGGGGGCGAACGGCGTCTTCCTCACGGGGGGCAACCAGGTGCGCCTGGTCTCGGTGATCGGAGGGACGCGCCTCGAGGATGCCCTCTTCTCCGCCAGGGACCGCGGTGCCGTGATCGCCGGGACATCGGCCGGGGCCAGCGCCGTGGCCGCTCACATGGTGGCGTTCGGTCGGCCCGGAGCGTCCCCCCGGCACCGGATGGTGAACATCTCGGCGGGACTCGGGCTCGTCGAGGATGTCATCGTCGACCAGCATTTCGAGCAGCGCGGCCGGATGGGACGACTCCTCGCCGCGGTAGCGCTCTCACCGAAACTGCTCGGCGTTGGGCTGGATGAGGACACAGCCGCCATCATCTACGCCGACCGAACTCTGGAGGTT
This sequence comes from Actinomycetota bacterium, assembly GCA_035641075.1. Lineage (GTDB taxonomy): Bacteria > Actinomycetota > UBA4738 > UBA4738 > CALAEC01 > DASQUW01. Next base: position 2,017 of record DASQUW010000210.1, read on the forward strand.
GTCGGGAAGGGAGCGGTGACGATCGTGGACGGCTCGAACGTCGCCACGGATGCCTTCCAGATCAAGGGGTATCGACCGATGATGGTTTCGGGGGCCCTCGTTCACGCCCTCCCGACCGGGTACTGGTTCGACCTTCGGACTCGGAAGCTGATCCTGCCCGAGGCCCTGGAGGAGAAAGAGGCCTCGGAATGAGTTCCAGAACTCGCAGCCCCAGTTCGCGAGAGCAAGCCAGGCGCGAGCCTGTCGAGAAGAAACCACCCGCGCGCCCGGACCTGAAGATCCTCCAGGCGCAGGTCTTTCGGGGCCCGAACTATTACTCGTACGAGCCCGCCATCCGTCTGTTCGTCGATCTGGGGTCTTTGGAGCACTGGCCTTCCAACACGCTCGAAGGTTTCACCGAGGCTCTGCTCGAGATGCTTCCGGGACTGGCTGAGCACTCCTGCTCGGTGGGACGCCCCGGCGGCTTCGTGGAGCGGCTGAACCAAGGGACGTGGCTGGGCCACGTCGCCGAGCACGTCGCCCTGGACCTGCAGCGCGAAACCGGCGCTCACGTGTACCGAGGCAAGACTCGGAGCGCGGAGACGCCCGGGCAATACAACATCATCTACGGCTACGGCGAGGAGCAGGTGGGACTCGCGGCAGGGCGGCTCGCCGTGCGGCTCGTCAACCACCTGATCGAGGCCGATCCCAAGTTCGACCTCATCGCCGAGCTGGAACGGCTGATTCTGCTGGCGGAACGGGTCGCGTTCGGCCCTTCCACCCAGGCCGTCATCGACGAGGCCGCCAGCCGGGACATCCCTTACCTCCGCCTCAACGAGCAGTCCTTGGTGCAGCTTGGCCAGGGGAAATACCAGAAACGCGTCAGGGCCACGATGACGTCGCTCACCCCGGCGCTCGCGGTCGACATCGCCGGGGACAAGAAGCTCACCAACCGGCTCCTCGCCGCCGCCGGGCTCCCCGTTCCGCGGAGCGAGATCGTGCGCACGGAGGATGAGGCCGTGGCGGCGGCGCGGCGCATCAATTTTCCCGTCGTGACGAAGCCCCTGGACGCCAACCACGGCCGCGGCGTGGCACTGGAGCTCGAGACCGATGCGGCCGTCCGCCAGGGGTTCCAGCGGTCCAGGGAGGAAGCCCGCAGGGGAGTGGTCGTCGTCGAGAGCTTCGTCAAAGGGTCCGACTACCGGGTGCTGGTTATCGGGGGACACATGGTTGCCGTGGCCCAGCGGGTGCCGGCCCACGTCATCGGCGACGGCAAGCGGACCGTGAAGGAGCTGGTCGAGGCGGCCAACACCGACCCTCGCCGCGGCATCGGACACGAGAAGGTGCTCACCCGGATCAAGATCGACGACTCCGCTGAAGAGCTCCTGGAGAAACAGGGCTTCACGCTCGACTCCATCCCCGAAAAGGACGCATTCGTCAAGCTCGTCGCCACCGGAAACATGTCGACGGGAGGCATCTCCATCGACCGCACTTGGGACGCACACGAGGAGAACGTCGAGATCGCCGAAGAGGCCGCGAGAGTCGTGGGGCTCGACGTGGCCGGGATCGACTTCCTCACCCCGGACATCTCGCAGCCGGTTCGGGAGACCGGCGG
>DASQUW010000211.1:0-19538 GCA_035641075.1 Actinomycetota bacterium
CCGTGGCCCATCTCGGGCGGACCATTCCCGCCCGGCTTCGGACCGCCCTTGAGGCTCGGGATCAAGAAATGTCACTGGCCCCTGCTAGACTCCGAACTTATGTTCGAGAGACTTGGAGAGATCGGGCAGGAGATCCGGGACGTCGTCTCCTGGATCCGGAGGGAGCGGGTGGCCCCGAAGGATGCCGTCTCCCTTCTCCAGGAGCTCGGGAGGATCGAGAACACCTGTGCTTCGGCCCGGGTCCTTCTTTGCGGGCGGATCGCGGAAACCAAGGCCTGGCAGGAGAAGGGGGAGCGCTCCGCCGCTCATTTCGTGGCCCGGGCCACCCGGACCACGGTGGCCAGGGCCGCTGAATCCCTTGAGACCGCGAAGCGCCTCGAGGAACTCCCCCGCACCGCCGAAGCGTTCGAAGGGGGAAGGGTCTCCGAGACCCAGGTGCGGGAGATCGCTTCTGCCGCCTCTCTCAGCCCCTCCTCCGAGCAGGAGCTCCTTCACACGGCCACGACCGGTGATGTAACGGCCCTCCGGGAGGAGTGCCGACGGGTCCGCTCCTCTGCGATCACCGACGAGGTGGAACGGTACGAGGCCATCCACCGGAGCCGGTATCTTCGGAGCTGGAGCGATCAGGACGGAGCCTTCCGCCTCGATGGTCGGCTCACCCCGGATGCCGGGGCCACGGTGATGGCGGCGCTCGAGCCATACCGGCGGAAGGTGTTCGAGGACGCTCGCCGAGCTGGCCGGAAGGACCGGCAGGAGGCATATCTCGCCGATGCCCTACTCGCCCTGGCGCAAGACGGATCCGGTGGCCTACCCAAGGGGACTTCCGGACCCCGGGCCATGGTCCACGTCCGCGTGGATCACGCCGCCCTGGTGAGAGGACACCGGGTGCCCGGGGAGATCTGTGAGGTCCCTGGGGTCGGTCCAATCCCCGTGGCCACGGCCAGAGCTCTTTCTTCAGATGCGATCCTGGCGGCGGTCCTCACCGAGGGTGCGGACGTGAAGGCCGTGGCCCATCTCGGGCGGACCATTCCCGCCCGGCTTCGGACTGCCCTTGAGGCTCGGGATCAAGAGTGCGTCGTCCCCGGGTGCCACAACCGGTACCGCCTGGAGATCGACCACGTGGTGCCCTTGGCAGAGGGAGGTCGCACTTCCCTGGATAACCTGGCGAGGATGTGCCGTCCCCATCACCACATGAAGACCAACCTCGGATTCTGCCTGGAAGGGAGCCCGGGGAAGTGGAGGTGGATACCTCCCAAGGAGCGCGCCGGCACGGCGGAACGTGGACCGCCTTAACAAGAGCCCGGCCGACGGGGGCCGCGAATATCATTTTTCGGGGTCATGTCCGCCACGCTTACCCGTGGCACCCTGCCGCTCCGACTTGGGACGCGACCCTCTAGCGGCGCGGTTCCCAGGAGAAAAACAGCACGGCCAGGATCACCCCGGCGATCCCCCACAGCCCCATCACCAGGAGGTGCCAACCCTCGAACCCGCTGCCGACGGGCGAGAAGTACGCCGAGTTCATGGCCTCGGCGAAGTGGTACACGGGGAAGACCTTGGCCACGGTGACGTACCAGGCGTTTGGGTCCTGGATCGGGATGAAGATCCCCGAGAGGAACAGGAGCGGCAGGATCGAGGCGTTGACGATGGCCGGTGAGGCATCGGCATTGGGGATCACGCTGGTGAGCGCCAGGCCCAGCGCGGAGAACGTGGCGGCGCCGATGGCGACCGTGGTGAGAAATGCCGGGAGGGTCCGGCTAGGAACCTCCGCGTCGTAGAACAGCGCTCCGAACGTAACCACGATGGCCACCAGGAGGATCGTCACCAGGATGGCGTGGCCGATCCGTCCCGCCATGAACGTCCAGGCCGGAAGGGGCGAGCCGCGGATCCGCTTCAGGACTCCCGCGTCCCGGGTGAAGGACACGTTGATGGCCAGGTTCGTATAGGTCGCGGTGATGATGCTGAACGCGGCGATGGCCGAGACATAGAACGTCGAGACGCTGATCTCCCGTCCCGCCACGGTGATGGTGTCGTTCCCGAACAGCCCGGTGAAGATGACCAGAAACATCAACGGAAAGGCGAACGTGAAGAAGGCGTTGGCGGGATTCCGCCAGAACGCCTTATTCGTGTACCGGACCAGTCGAAGGGCGTGGCCCACGCCGCTCATTTTTCCTCCACCCCTGCCTCACCGCCGGTGATCTCCAGGTAGACGTCCTCGAGCGTGGGGCGAGTCACCTCGAGCGAATCGAGCTGTACACCCCGCTCCAGAGCCCATCCGGTCAGCTCGTGGAGCGTCCGGGTGGGGTCCTCGGTGGCGATCTCCACGCCCCCGTCGCCGACCGTGGCCTGCGAGCGCAGCGCGTCGGGAAGTTCGGCCGCGCCGGCGGGAAGACGAAACCGCAGCCGTGTTGCAGCCGTGTCACGTCCCCCGAGCGAGGCCGGGGTTCCGCGGGCCACGATCTCCCCTCGAGCGATGATGGCCACGTCATCGGCGAGGTTCTGGGCCTCGTCCATGTAGTGCGTCGTGAGCAGGATCGTCTTCCCCAGTCCCTTCAGGTTCCGGATGACCTGCCAGGCGCCTCTCCGGGCCGCCGGATCGAACCCCGTGGTTGGCTCGTCCAAGAACAGAAGCTCCGGGTCGCCAGCGAGCGCCACGGCCACGTCGAGACGTCGCACCTGACCGCCGGAGAGCTTCCCCACCCGCGTGTTCCGTTTCTCCCGAAGCCCCACGAGCTCGATGATCTCGTCGAGCGGCCGCGGATCCGGGTAGGCCTGCCGGTACAGCTCGATGGTTTCGGCAACCGTGAGATACACGTCCACGCCCGTGGTCTGGAGGACGATCCCCATCCTGGACTTCAGCGATCGCTCACCTTTGGCGGGGTCGTGGCCGAGCACCGAGACCTCACCGGATGTCCGCTGGCGGAAGCCCTCGCAGATCTCAACCGTGGTGGTCTTCCCGGCGCCGTTCGGGCCGAGGAGGGCGAACACGTGCCCTTCAGATACCTCGAAGGTGATTCCCCGGACGGCCTCGACGTCGCCATACCGCTTCCGGAGATTCTGGATGACGATCGCCGCGCCCACAGCGAAGGAGTCTAGCTTTCGGGAGTGAAGCCTAGCGCCTAGTCCAGCTCACCACCGAGAGAGGCCTTGAGCTCCTCTTCCTTTTCGATGAAGGCCTGCCTCCCCTCATCGACCGCCTCTCGCACCAACCGACGGAAGTCGCGCGCGCCTTCTGCGATCTGGGAACCGATGTTCGCCGGAGACAAACGCTCTCGCTGGCGGCGCATCCATCGGGACACTATGACGGCCGTGGCCACGCCGGCGCCGAGGCCGACCGCGACCCAGAACCCGCGCCTCACTTCCCGCCCCGGAAACGCTTGAACGCCTTCGACGCCCCGGCACCGAACGCCGCCGCCTTCACCAGCGGACTGGTGACGGTCCTTTCCACAACGGACGAGAGTCGCTCCACCGATCTCGTGATGTTCCCTGCCGACGCCATGATGCCGTCGGCACGATCGAGCTCACGGTTCATCTTGACGACCGAGGTCTTCACCTCGGAGAGCAACGGCACGGTCTCCTGGCGGATGCCATCGATGAGCCCCTTGGTGCTTTCCAGCACCCGGAACAGGTTCACCAGGACGAGCGAGATGAACAGCACCAGGACGCCCCAGAACACCGCCAGGATGATCAGCGCCCACTCGCCGCCAGACAACTTCGCTCCTTCGGATTGGACGGGGCCCACAGCCCGGGCCGGGCGCCAATGATACGCCCCTACTCGTCGGGGGCGAAGTAGCGGCGCCCCTGGAACCGTTCAGGCCGGTACTGCTGGCCGGACGCTCCGTCCGGGTCAGCGTGCGGATACACGTACCCCTTCCCGTGCCCGAGCTTCTTGGCCGCCGGGTAATGCGCATCGCGCAGGTGGGGCGGGACGGCGTCGTTCCGGGTCGCGTCCTCCGTTGCCTCCGAGAGCGCACGGAGCACGGCATTGCTCTTCGGCGCCCGGGCCAGGTAGATGGCGGCCTCCGCCAGGTTCAGCCGGACCTCCGGCAACCCCACGAACTCGACGGCCTGGGCCGCCGAAACCGCAACCACCAGGGCCTGCGGGTCGGCAAGCCCGATGTCCTCGGAGGCCAGGATGACCATCCGACGGGCGATGAACCTCGGATCTTCCCCCGCTTCCATCATGCGAGCCAGCCAGAACAGAGCCGCGTCCGGATCCGAGCCCCGCATGCTCTTGATGAACGCCGAGACCACGTCGTAGTGGCCCTGCTCGTCGTAGACGAGGGCCTTGTGCTGCAGCGCATCCTCGGCCGACGCGGCAGTGACTCGAGGTTCGTTCCGTGCGCTTGCGGCGAGCACCGAGGCCTCCAGGCCTGACAGAGCCACGCGGGCGTCGCCACCCGCGGCCTCGACCAGGAACGCGAGGGCATCGTCCTCGACCTCGATCCCGAGCCTGGCGAATCCCCGGTCCTCGTCGGCGAGGGCCCGCTCCAGGAGCGTCCGCACATCCTGGTCTTGCAGCGGATCCAGCCGAAGGAGCAGGCAGCGAGAGAGCAACGGAGAGACCAGGGCGAAGTACGGGTTCTCCGTGGTCGCGCCGATGACCGTGATCGTCCCGTCTTCCACCGCCGGAAGCAGGACATCCTGCTGGGTCTTGCTCCAACGATGGACCTCGTCCACGAAGAGAACGGTCTGGAGCATGGACCCCTTTGCCTTCTCGATCACCTTCCGGGCGTCGGCCACACCGGAGGAGACCGCGGAAAGCTGGATCATTTCGGCACCGGCTGCCTGGGCCAGGAGATGAGCGAGCGTGGTCTTCCCCGTCCCCGCCGGACCCCACAGGATCAGCGACGAGAGGTGACCCGACTCCGCCAGTGTTGTCAGGGCCTTCCCAGGGCCGAGCAGGTGGTGCTGGCCCACGAATTCATCGAAGGATCGAGGCCTCATCCGAGCCGGGAGGGGGATGGCCACAGCACCTCAAGGATAAGGGCGGATGGCCCATGGCCGCGTCCTCGATGGGCCTGCTCTCACGCAGGTGGGTGCCCTCCCGACCGGTTCAGTGAACCCCGCGAGGGGCTCTACACCCCGGCCGGAGCCAGGCTCCCGGATCCCATAATGCTGGCTCAACGAGATCCACGACCCCGGGCTGTCCGCCCAGAAAGATGCTAATCCCCGGCGCTGACACGGGCAAGGGAAGCGTCAGGAGGCGACCGAGCTCATTCCCGCTCGCTGGGTGGGCGGGCGAGCCTGATGCCGAGCTCGCGCAGCTGAGCCTCGTCGACCTCCGCGGGGGCGCCGGTGAGGAGGTCCGCCCCCGTCTGGGTTTTCGGAAACGGGATGACTTCCCGGATGTTCTCGGTATCGGCAAGGACCATCGCCACTCGATCGAGCCCGATGGCGATGCCTCCGTGGGGCGGAACGCCGTACCGGAAGGCCCTGAGCAGGAAGCCGAACTTCTCCTCGGCCTCGTCGGGGGCAATGCCGAGCGCCTCGAACACCTTCCGCTGCACCTCCGGGCGGTGGATGCGGATGCTTCCACCTCCCAACTCCCAGCCGTTGACCACGACGTCGTAGGCCCGGGCTCTCGCGGTCTCCGGCGCAAGGTCGTCGGTGGCGGGCGAGGTGAACGGGTGATGCACGGACACCCACTTCCCCTCCTCATCGCTCCATTCGAAAAGGGGGGGCTCGGTGATCCACAGGAAGTCCCACCGGTCGGGGGGAATCATTTCGAGTCGTTCGGCCATCAGCCTCCGCAGCCCGTCGAGGACCGTGTTGGCCCGTCCCTCCTCGTCGGCCACGAGCAGGGCAAGATCGCCGTCGGCCGCGGCGGTGCCCTCGCGGACGGCCGCGACCTCATGCTCCGATAGATGCTTCAGCACCGGAGACCGAACCTCGCTCCCGGCGAACGCCATCCACACCAGCCCCGACGCGCCTCGGCCTTTCGCCTCCACCACGAGATCGTCGAGATCCTGTCGGGACCACGAGGCAGCTCCGGGAGCGGCGAACGCTTTGATCACTCCGCCCTTGTCGAGCACCGCGGAGAACGCTCGGAACCCCGTCTCTCGGAACCCGGCCGAGAGATCCGCCAGCTCCATCCCGTAGCGAGTGTCGGGTTTGTCGGATCCGTATCGGGCCATCGCCTCGGCATAGGGAAGGCGAGCGAAGGGCGCCTTGACGTCGCGCCCCAGCACCTCGGCCCACACGTCCACGAGCATCTGCTCGACGAGAGAAAGCACGTCCTCTTCGGCGACGAACGACATCTCCACGTCGAGCTGGGTGAACTCGGGCTGCCGATCGGCCCGGAGGTCCTCGTCCCGAAAGCACCGCACGATCTGGTAGTAGCGATCCAGGCCGGCCACCATGAGGATCTGCTTGAACAGCTGTGGTGACTGCGGGAGCGCGTAGAAGCTCGCGGGAGAAAGCCTGGACGGCACCAGAAAGTCACGAGCCCCCTCGGGCGTGCTCCGGGTGAGCATCGGGGTCTCGACCTCGACGAATCCCCGCTCGTCGAAGAAGCGCCGGATGACGGAGAAGGCCCGGTGCCGAAGACGGAGGATCCGGGTCATCTGCGGTCGCCTGATGTCCAGGTACCGATGCTGGAGCCGGAGCCGCTCCTCGGCCTGAACGTCGTCTTCGACCGGGAAGGGCGGCGTTTCGGCCTCGGCCAGCACCTCGAGGGCGCGAGCGGCCACCTCGATCTCGCCGGTGGGGATGTTCTCGTTCACCGTTCCCTCGGGACGGCGGCGGACCTCGCCAAGAGCGCGGACCACACTCTCGGCCTTCAGATCCGAGGCCACCCGGTGTGCCTCCGGGGCATCCTCGGGGTGGAACACCACCTGGACGAGCCCCTCTCGGTCTCGGAGGTCCAGGAACACCACGCCGCCGTGGTCACGGCTGTGGGCCACCCAGCCACACAGGGCCACCTCCGCGCCGGCGTGCTCGGCCCGCAGCTCGCCGCATGAGTGAGTCCTCATCGCGTCAGCCACGACCCCACCTCGGAGAGCTTCACCCGTTCCTGGTGACCGTCTGCCATCCTTCGGACGGTGATCAATCCTTCGGCCAGCTCCTGCTCGCCGAGGATGGCCGCGTATCTAGCCCCAGTTCGATCGGCCATCTTCAATTGCGCCTTCAGGGGCCGGTCCTCGAGCGAGGCGTCCGCCGCCACGCCCTGCTCCCGGAGAGCCCGAAGGAGCGCTCGTGCCTCCTTCGCGGCAGCCTCCCCCAGCGCAACCAGGAATACCGCGAGCGGTTCAAGGGCGGGGAGGCGAAGGCCCTCTCGTTCCATCGCCAGCAGCAGTCTCTCGAGCCCGAGGCCGAACCCGATGCCCGGGGTGGGCTCACCGCCGAGGACCTCCGCAAGCCCGTCGTACCGTCCACCGCCGCAGAGGGTGGACTGCGTGGGCCCGAGGACGTCGCTCACGAGTTCGAACGCCGTGCGGGTGTAGTAGTCGAGTCCGCGCACCAGCCGGTGGTCGAGGACGTACGGGATACCTTCCTCGTCGAGACCCTCCTTGACCGACTCGAAGTGCTCCCGGCACGCGTCGTCGAGGAAATCGAGGATCCGCGGGGCGTCCTCGGTGGCCTTCCTGCACCCCTCCACCTTGCAGTCGAGGACGCGGAGGGGATTCGAGAGCATCCGTTCCTTGGAATCCTGGCAGAGCTGATCGACACGCCCTTTCAGGAACGCGATCAGGACCTCTCGGTACGCGGGGCGACAATTCTCGTCTCCGATGCTGTTCAGGTGGAGGGCGAGCCTCGACAGCCCTCGACCGGCCAGGTACCGGAAGCCCACCGTCACGACCTCGACGTCGGCGAGCGGCGATCCCGAGCCGATGATCTCCACTCCGAATTGGGTGTGCTGGCGCATCCGCCCGGCCTGAGGACGCTCGTGGCGGAACATCGGAACGACGTAGTACGCCTTGAACGGGACGGGAAGACGCTGGCGGTTGGCGAGGAACGATCGGACGACGGGCGCCGTTCCCTCGGGACGCAGGGTCAGGCTCCTGCCTCCCTTGTCCTCGAACGTGTACATCTCCTTGGTGACGATGTCGCTGGCCTCACCCACTCCCCTGGTGAAGAGCTCAGTGTGCTCAAAGGCCGGGGTCTCCACCCGTCGGAAGCCGAACCGCCTGGCGAGGGTGGCGGCGTCGGCAGCCAGAGCCTCGAGGGCGTCGGAGCTCGGAGGCAGAAGATCCTGGGTGCCCCGTGGCGGCTGGAAGTCGGTCAATCGCGCGCCCCGGCCAGCGGCACCAGCCACTCGTTCGAGATCCTCTCGACACCGACGGTCGTCTCGGGGCCGTGTCCCGGATAGACCAACAGGGAGTCGGGAAGGGTCAGGAACCGGCGGAGGCTTGCCCACATGTCGGGCTCGCTGGAGTTGGGGAAATCGTGGCGGCCGATGGAACCGCGGAACACCAGGTCCCCGCTGAACACGAAGCCGTCGGTCACGTAGCACACGCTCCCGGGGGTGTGGCCCGGCGTGTGCATGACCTCGATCCGGAAACCCGCGAACTCCAGGACGTCCCCGTCAGCGAGCGTGCGCACCTCGTCCGCTCGAAGATCCGCCTCGAGGAGCATCCCCGAACCCCAGGTCCTTTGATCGGTGAGCGCCAGCTCATCGGCCTCGTGGATGTACAGGGGCACGCCCGGGTCACAGACCTGTGGAACGACGGCGATGTGGTCCGCGTGGCCGTGGGTGGCCAGAACCGCCACGAGCCGCCGACCCGCCCCACGGACCATCTCCAGGATCCGTTCGGGCTCGAAGCCCGGATCCACCACCACTGCCTCGTCGGAGCCGTCCGCCGAGACGGCCCAGCAGTTCGTGGCGAACGGGTTATCGGCGAAAACGTCGAGGAACATCGAGATGTAATCGTAAGGGAGCGAGCCACCCAACATACCCATCCGGTATATGTTCGGCCGGATCTCCGTGTCCAGGCCCATGATCTCTCTCCGGGAGGTGTACAAGCGGTTCCCCGGGAACCGGGAGCCGGCGGTGCGGAACCTCTCCCTCGACATCGAGGAGGGCGAGACGGTCGTCCTCGTCGGTCCGTCCGGGTGCGGGAAGACCACCACGCTCCGGATGATCAACCGGCTCATCGAACCGACCTCCGGCACCATCGAGGTCGACGGCAGGGACGTGATGCAACAGGACCCTGTCCGGCTGCGCCGTCGTCTCGGCTACGTGATTCAGTCGATCGGCCTCATGCCTCACCGGACCGTCGCTCAAAACATCGGGACGGTCCCGGAGCTCGAGGGATGGGACAGGCAGCGTATCGACGCCAGGGTCCGGGAACTCGCCGGGATGCTGCATCTGGACGAGGAACTGCTCGAGCGGTATCCGGCCGAGCTCTCTGGAGGACAGCGGCAACGGGTAGGGGTGGCCCGGGCCCTTGCAGCGGATCCTCCGGTCATGCTGATGGATGAGCCCTTCGCCGCCGTCGATCCGATCGTCCGGAGCAGGCTCCAGGACCAGTACCTCGAGCTGCAGGAACGCCTCCACAAGACCACCGTGTTCGTGACACACGACATCGACGAGGCCATCAAGATGTCCGATCGGATCGCCATCTTGAACATCGGCGGGGTGCTCGAGCAGTACGCCCCGCCAGAAGAGATCCTGCGGGCTCCGGCCAACGACTTCGTGGAAGAGTTCGTCGGAGCCGAGCGCGGCCTGAAGCGTCTGGCGCTGATCCGGGTGGCCGATATCGAGGTGGAGGAGGGCCCCGTCGTGTCGCCGCACGACACCGTGGAGAAGGCCCGTGCCGCGATGCAGCAGTTCGGGTTCGACTGGACCAGCGTGATCGAGGACGGGGAGCTGCTCGGCTGGGTCGACGAGAGAATACTCGGCGGCGTGGAACGTGTGGGCGAGGTCACGCCCCAGAGGTTCAGCGCCTACGTGACGGGTGAAGACTCGCTTCGCCAGGCCCTCGACTCCATCGCCACCTCGCGGACCAACGTCGCCGTCGTCGTCACCGAGGGTCAGCGGTACCGAGGCATCCTCACGATCGAGAAGATCTCCGAGGAGATCATCTCGTGAACGAGCTGTTCAACTGGGAGTGGGTCGTTGAGCACACGGATGTGATCGGCCGTCAGCTCGGGCAGCACCTTTACCTCACCGGATTGGCCGTTGGAATCGGTCTGGCGATCTCACTGCCGGTGTCCGTGTATGTCCATCGCCATCGACGCTTCTATCCACCGGTCACGGGTGTGGCCGGGGTCCTGTACACCATCCCCAGCCTGGCGTTGTTCGCGCTCCTTCTTCCGTTCACGGGCCTGGGAACCGACACCGCCGAGATCGGCCTGGTGAGCTACACGCTGCTCATCCTGATCAGGAACACGGTCGCGGGACTCGACGGGGTGCCCGAAGATGTGAAGGACGCGGCACAGGGCATGGGCTACACGAGGCGCGAGCTCCTCTGGCGCGTCGAGATACCCCTGGCGCTGCCGGTGATCGTGGCGGGGGTCCGGATCGCCACGGTTACGACCATCGGACTCGTCACCGTCACAGCGATCGTCGGGAAGGGCGGCCTGGGGTTTCTCATGCTGGCCGGGTTTCGGAACCTCTTTCCCGAGGTGGCCGTGCTCCTCGGGGTGATCCTGTCGGTTGCCTTGGCGGTCGCAGCCGATGCCCTCCTTCTCACCGGCCAGCGGATCCTCACGCCGTGGGCCTCCGCCACAGCCGCGAGGGCGACATGACCGAGCCTGGCTTCTTCGCGCAGGTCGGGGAGTGGTTCACCGACCCGGCCAACTGGTCCGGGTCCAGTGGCATCCCGAACAGGCTCCAGGAGCACGTCCGGATCTCGGGGATCTCCGTGGCCATCGCTGCTCTCGTGGCCCTGCCGGTGGCCATGTACATCGGACACCGCCGGCGGTTCGAGTTCCTCGTTGTGTCGATCGCCAACATCGGGCGGGCCATCCCTTCGTTCGGGCTCCTGTTCCTCTTCGTCATCATCCAAGGGATCGGAGACGAGCCCGTCGTTATCGCCATGGTCCTCCTGGCCATCCCCCCGATCCTGACCAACACCTACGTGGGCATCCAAACGGTGGAGTCCGACACCCTGGAGGCCGCCCGCGGCATGGGGATGTCCGAGGGCGCGCTCCTCTCCAGGATCGAACTCCCGCTGGCGACCCCCCTGATCGTGGCGGGGCTGAGGACCGCGGCTGTGCAGGTGGTCGCCACGGCCACACTGGCGGCGGTCGTCGCCGGCGGGGGGTTAGGTCGCTTCATCGTCGATGGCTTCGCCGCCCGCGACCGTCCTCAGATCTTCGGCGGGGCCGTGCTCGTCGCGCTCCTGGCAATGGTGACCGAGATCGCCTTCGCATTCCTCCAGCGCGTGGGCGCCCCGAGGATGTCTTCCGTCCGTCGGCGCCGAGCTCCAGAGGTTGAGCCTGTCCTCGGGCCGGCTGCCTGAGCGGAATAGGTCGTCCCCAGGATGCATTGATAAGGTTGTTGGCCTTTGTCGGAGGGGGCCGAGAGGCCTCCCAGAAGGAGAGGGGGGAAACCCATGCGGAGCTTCCGCAGCACCGCCCTCGGGGCGGCCCTTCTCGCGCTTGCGCTGGTTGCGGCGGCATGCGCCGAGGAGGAGCCGGGTGGGGGCGGAAAGACGCCAGCCGGCGAAACCATCGCCAGCCAGCTGACGCTGGGTGGTCCGCCGGAATGCCCCGAGCGTCCGTTCTGCATCCCGGGGTTCAAGGAGACCTATGGGATCGAGTTCGGGGAGTTCAAGCCGCTCGACGTGGGGGGGCCGCTCACGGTGGAGGCGCTCAAGAATGGCGACATCGACGTGGCCCTGCTGTTCTCGACCTCGAGCGTGATCGGCGATGAGGGATGGGTGGTCCTGGAAGACGACAAGAACTTCCAGGCAGCAGAGAACATCACTCCGGTGGTGCGGACCGAGGTGCTGGACGACACCATCACCGAACGCCTGAACGCGATCAGCGCCGCCCTCACGACCGAGATCGTCACCGAGCTGAACGGACGTGTGGAGATCCATGGTGAGGATCCGGACGGCGTTGCCGCCGACTTCCTCGAGTCCGAGGGGCTCCTGGAAGGTCCCACGGGCAGCGGTGAGATCACCGTGGGCGCGGTGGCGTTTGCCGAGAACCAGATCGTGGGCGAGATGTACGCGCAGACCTTGGAGGAAGCCGGCTATACGGTGAACCGACAGTTCACCCTGGACTCGCGGGAGATCCTCCAGCCGGCCATCGAGAGCGGGGAGATCGATATCGCTCCCGAGTACCTGGCGTCCCTCCTCCTGTTCCTAGACCCGGAGGCGGAGGCCACGGGCGACCCGGAGAACAACAGGTCACTGCTGGAGCCGCTCCTCGGGGAGAAGGCGCAGACGCTGCTGGAGTCCTCGGAGGCCAACGACACCAACGCTCTGGTGGTCACCCAGGAGACGGCCGACCAGTACGGCCTTTCGACCACCAGCGACCTGGCGAAGTCAGCCTAGCTCGCATACGCCAAGCAGTACTGGGGGTCCGGCTTCGGCCGGACCCCCGGACCGTCATGCGATCCGCTCCCCTGCCCGGACCGGTACCTCCAGGCGGTTTGCGGGGGTCGCCAGGGGGCACACCCACCGAGGGTCGTAAGCGCACGACGGGTTGTAGGCGAAGTTGAAGTCCAGCACGAGGCGCCCGTCCTCCGTTCCGAGATCGGCGCCCTTCACCGAATCCAGCAGGTACCGGCAAGCCCCGTAGGTCTCGCTGCCGCTGGTGCCATCGCGGAACGAGAGGAAGACTCCGCCCCCGTAGCCGTCCAGCCAGTAGAGGTCGAGACCGAGCCTCTCCCCCGCCAGCTCGAAGCGACTTACGCCGAACCGAGTGAACCCGATGGTCCCGTCGCCGCTGGTCTGGATGTCGAAGTGTTCCGGGTCAGCGTGCTCCACCTCAGCCAGGACGCGCGCCGCCGGATCGTAGTCATAGTACGTGAGGCCCCGGAAGCTCTCGCGCTCGGCGGCCGGTATCGGCGACTGCGGATGATGGGCGAACAACTCGTCGCGCACCTGCCGCCACTGGTCCCACCCGACTCGGGGGTCCTCCGCGTCTCGGACCTCCTTGTAGACGGCGAAGATGCGTCGCTTCCAATCGAGGAGATCGAGGCGATCGTCGACACCCATCGGTCTTGCCTCGGGCTCAGTGCTCTTCGTGTCCGGCCCCCAGCGGCTCCTCACAGATCACGCACGTGGGTGCGGCAGCCTGCACGTGAACTTCCTCTGTGGGACCGGTCTCGGGCACCGCGACTTCGGTGGGCTCACGGGTCGGGTTCCGGATTCCAACGGCATTGATCGCCGCGCCCGCGAACAGCAATCCCGCCCCCACCATCATGGCCAGGTGGAAGGCATCGGTCGAGGCCTCCCGGGCGGCTCGGACCACGACCGGAGAGACCCCTTCGTCCGGAGGGTTCAGTGGAGCGACCTGTTCACGGAACCGCGGCGATCCGACGTCGACACCGGGGACCCGCTCCCGGATTGCCCCGTAGAAGCTGGAGACGACAGCGACGAAGATCACCGCGACCACGAGCGGCGACCCGACCCGGGAGATGGCGTTGTTGATGGCTGAGGCCACTCCCGAGTTCTCCCGCGGGACCGATGTCATGAGGCACGTGGTGAGCGGAGCCACCATGATCATGAGCCCGATACCGAACACCACGAGGCCCGGGAGGAGATCCGCCAAGTAGCCACCCGAAGGCACGATCTGCCCGGACGACCCGGTGCCCAGCACCCAGGGCTCGCTGTCCGAAGGCATCCGCGCCAGGTACAGAAGACCGAGCCCCATGATCGCTGGCCCCAGCGCCATGAACAGCCGGGGGCCGTAGCGCGCCGCCAGCTTGCCGAAGCGGGTCGAGAAGAGCGCCAACAGCAGCGTGGCCGGCACCCCGGCGACTCCCGTAGCGGGCTCGTTGTACCCGAGGGTGGCGATGAGAAAGATGCCCTGGAACGTGATCGTCACGTACAGGGCCCCGTAGATGAGGAACGTCGAGATGTTGGTCACCGTGAAGTTCCGCGACTTGAACAGGTGCAGCGGAACGAGGGCATGTGAGGAACGCTTCATGCGGATGGGAAAGGCGATCGCCGCCGCGGCTCCGATCCCCAGGCTCACGAACGCAACGGGCTCCTGCCAGTTCTGTTGCTGGCCACGTATGGTGCCGAAGGCGAGCCCGGCGACGGCGAGGGCGACCACCGCCGAACCCAGCCAGTCGAAGTGGCCGGAAGCTGCTTCATCGCGGGACTCCGGCACGTTGCGAACGGTCGCGTAGTAGGCGATGAGGAGCAGCGGCACGTTGATGAGGAAGGCCGCCCGCCACGAGATGGAGTTGACCAGGATGCCTCCGATCAAGGGCCCGAGGATGGTCGTCGCCGCCGAGGCGCCTGCCCAGACGCCGAAGGCCCGTCCCTGTTCTTCTCCCTCGAAGCTGGCGGTGATGATCGAGAGGGACCCCGGGACGACGAGCGCCCCGGTGGCGCCCTGAAGAACCCGAAACAGGATGAGCAGCTCGACGTTCGGCGCGATCCCGCAGAGAAGCGATGTGGCCCCGAATCCTGCCAGCCCCACGGCAAACATCCGTTTTCGCCCGAAGTAGTCGTTGAGAGCTCCTCCCAGGATCAACAGCGCGGAGAGCGTGATGAAGTAGCCATTGGCCACATAGGCCTGCGCCTCGAGTTCCCCGAAGCTCAGAAGGCGGCTCGGCAGCTCCTTCGCGATCTTCGGCAGGGCGAGATTCACCACCGAGGTGTCGAGGAAGACGATCCCCGAGCCGAGGATCACGGCCAGCATCGTTCCGCGCTTCTGGGTCTTGGTCATTCGGCGCCACTCCTGCCAACCGCGGCGGCAAGGGTACCATTCCAGGATTCGGGCGGAGGGGGTCAACGTGGAATACGACGTGATCGTGATCGGCGCCGGGGCGGCGGGCGAGGCCGCGGGCTCGCTCGGTGGAGAGCTCGGAGGCAAGGTCGCCGTGGTGGAACGAGACCTTGTCGGTGGACTGTGCAGCTTCTGGGCCTGCATGCCTTCGAAGACGCTGCTCGATTCGGCGGCCCGACGGAGGCTGGGGGCGGACTACCCGTGGAAGCGGGCCTCAGAGCGGCGCGACTGGATGATCTCCCGAGAAGGCATCGATTACCCCGACGACTCGGGCCGGGTGAAGTCCCTGGAGTCGGCAGGCGCCGCGGTCATCCGCGGGTCCGCGAAGATCACCGGTCCGGGGAGCGTCGAAGTGCAGAACCATCAGCGACGGCCCGAGTCTCTCCAGGCCCGAGGCCTGGTTCTGTGCGTGGGCTCC
Source organism: Actinomycetota bacterium (assembly GCA_035641075.1). Classification (GTDB taxonomy): domain Bacteria; phylum Actinomycetota; class UBA4738; order UBA4738; family CALAEC01; genus DASQUW01. Next base: position 15,275 of record DASQUW010000211.1, read on the forward strand.
ACTCCTCTTGTCCCGGCCATCGACGGACTCGAGGAAGCCGGGTACTGGACCAGCAACGACGGCACCTCGCTTCGAGAGCTTCCTTCCAGCATCGTGGTGATGGGAGGAGGTCCGGTCGGCGTGGAGCTCGCCCAGGTCTACGCCCGGTTCGGGGTGAAGACCGTGTTGGTCCAGGGCGGCGATCGGATCCTTCCTCGCGACCATCCGAAGAGCGCCGAGGTGCTGGCAGACCAGCTCAAGGCCGAAGGGGTCGAGGTTCTGACCAGTGTGCAGGCGACGCGAGTGCGTCCCGGCGGCGCCGGTCGCACGGTTGAGCTGTCCAACGGCGCGACCATCGAAGCGGCTCAGATCTTGCTGGCCGTGGGTCGACGGCCCGGAGATCTTCGAAGTCTCGGGGTCGAGGAAGCGGGCGGGGAGCTCAACCCCAACGGTGCGGCCGAACCCGACAGCCGGATGCGCATCGGTGAGAACGTCTTCGTCGCCGGCGACTGCGCCGGAGGCCTCCAATTCACGCACCTGGCCGACTACGAGGGCCGCATCGCCATCCGATCAGCGCTGGGGCACGATGCCAGGGCCGACCTCTCTGCCGTTCCCAAGACGACGTTCACGGATCCCGAAACCTCGTCCGTTGGACTCACCATCGACGAGGCGTGGTACCAAGGCATGGACGCCTTCGAGATCACGCAAGACTTCGCCAAGGTCGCTCGCGGTTACACGATCGAACCGCGGCGGGACTCGGCGAGCGCGATCCTGGAGGGCTCCCCCGGACACGTCACCGCCGTGGTGGACCGGGGGCGAGGCCTCCTGGTGGGTGCGTTTGCCGCCTGTCCCGGAGCGTCCGAGTTCATCCACGAAGCCGTCCTCGCCATCAAGCAGCGGATCCCCGTGAGCGTTCTGGCCGACACGATCCATGCGTTTCCAACGGGGGGACGGGTCTTCGGTAACCTGATGGGGGATGCCCTGAAGCGCCTGTCCTGAACCTCAGAGGTATCGTTCGCACTCGTAGCACCAGGTGAAGGATCCTGGTCGCACCGGCATCGAGCGGATGATGGCGTGCCCACTCTCGCGGTAGTGCGCGGTGTTGTGCGCCAGCTGCGATTCACAACAACCCACGTGTCCGCACTCCGTGCATACCCTGAGGTTGACGGTGCTGCCACATTTCTCGCATGCCTCGGCCCGGGGGTCCGTCGTCCGTTCCGACGCGTGCGGGCATGCGAGGGAACGCGCCTGATCGCTCATCGTGTCCTACCCTTCCAGAACCAGCGTGACGGGACCATCGTTGACCAGCTCCACCTCCATGTGTTCCCGAAACGCCCCGGTCTGAACCCGCGCTCCCAGTGACGTGAGCGCCGCGGCGAACGCCTCCACTCGCTCCTCTGCGATCTCCGGTTGAGCGGCCTTGATCCAGGAAGGACGACGCCCACGGCTGGTGTCGCCGTACAGCGTGAATTGAGGGACCACGACCACGTCTCCTCCAACATCCGCCAGCGACAGGTTCATCTTTCCGTTGTCGTCCTCGAAGATCCGCAACCGGTAGACCTTCTCCGCCAGCTTCACCGGCTCTTCCGGCCGGTCGTCGATGCCCACACCAACCAGGACGAGCAGACCGGCACCGCCCGATGCCACGACGCCGACTCCGACGCGAACCTCTGCCCTGGCCACACGCTGGACGACCAGTCGCATGGCGCTAGAGGTGAGTTAAGGCGAGCGAGTGAATCAGCCCTGCACCACCCGGTGGGCCTCGAACACGCCATCTACCTTTCGAACGGCCTGGAGCACGCTGGCCAGATGGGCGATGTCCGCCAGCTCGAACGTGAACCGGAACCGAGCGATCCGATCCTTCCCCGTGGTCGTGCTGGACGTGAGGATGTTCACCTGCTGCTCCGAGATGGCCGTGGCCACATCGCTCAGCAGCCTCTTACGGTCGAGGGCTTCCACCTGGACGGAGACCACGAACGACGTGGGCTTCCCTGCCCGCCACGACACCTCCACGAACCGATCTGGCTCTCTGGCCAGCGCCTTCGTGTTGGGGCACCTGACCCGGTGAACCGATACCCCCTGGCCGCGGGATACAAAGCCGACGATCTCGTCACCCGGCACCGGTGTGCAGCATCGGGCCAGCTTGACCCAGACATCGCTCGACCCCGCAACCACGATGCCTTGATCTCCCTCCCGGGGAGCGAGGCGGACGGGCCGCGCCGGTGGGAAGTCCCCCACCTCCTCCTCGTCCTGCTGGGAGATGTGGCGGGTGAGGCGAAGCGCCACCGACTGGGGGGAGACGTGTCCCTCGCCGATCGCCACCAGCAGCGCATCCAGGCTCGCGTACTTCAGTTCGGTGGCCACCGCGTTGAGGAGGTCCTCGGTCGTTAGCCGCTTCAGCGGAAGTCCCTCACGGCGCAGCTCGCGCTGGAGAAGATCGCGGCCGGTATCGATGGCGTCCTCGCGCCGTTCCCGAGAGAACCACTGCTTGATCTTCGTACGGGCCCTCGGACTCGCAACGAGCTTGAGCCAGTCGCGGCTGGGGGCGGCCGTCTGGGCCTTTGACGTGAGGATGTCGACAGTGTCGCCGGTCTCAAGCCGGTAGTCGAGGGGGACCAGCTTTCCGTTGACCTTCGCCCCGGCGCACCGGTGCCCGACCTCGGTGTGGATGGCGTAGGCGAAGTCGATCGGCGTCGCTCCGGCCGGCAAGCTGACCACATCGCCTTTCGGAGTGAACGCGAACACCTGGTCCGCGTACAGGTCGATCTTCAGGCTCTCCATGAACTCCTCGGGATCCGAGGTCTCCTTCTGCCAGTCGAGCATCTGGGTGAGCCAGGCGAGGTCGGACGTGTCCTCTCCCTTCTTCTTTCCGCCCTCCTTGTACCGCCAGTGCGCCGCGATCCCGTATTCGGCGGTGCGGTGCATCTGCCGGGTCCGGATCTGCACCTCCAGCGGCCGGCCCTCGGGCCCTATGACGGTGGTGTGCAGCGACTGGTACATGTTGAACTTGGGCATGGCGATGTAGTCCTTGAACCTGCCGGGAACGGGCTTCCACAGCGAGTGGATGGCCCCGAGGGCCCCGTAGCAATCCTTCACCGTGTCGACGAGGACGCGGATCCCGACCAGGTCGTAGATCTCGTTGAACTCCTTGCCTCGGAGCACCATCTTCTCGTACACGCTGTACAGGTGCTTCGGACGCCCCTCCACGTCGGCCTTGATCTTGGACTCGCGAAACCGGTTGGAGACGGCGTCGACGACGGCGTCGAGATACTCACGCCGCTCCTCTTCCACTTTCCCGACGAGCTGCTGGATCTCCTCGAACCGCTTCGGGTGGAGCATGGAGAAGGACAGATCCTCCAGCTCCCACTTGATCTGATGGATCCCCAGGCGATGCGCGAGGGGCCCGTAGATCTCCAGCGTCTCGGTGGCCTTCGCCTCCCGCCGATCCCGGGAAAGGCTGCCCAGCGTGCGCATGTTGTGGAGGCGATCGGCCAGCTTGATGATGAGAACCCGGATGTCCTTGGCCATGGCCACGACCATCTTCCGGACGTTCTCGGCCTGCTCCTGCTCTCGGGATCGATATTCGATCTTGTCCAGCTTGGTCAGGCCGTCGACGATGGCCGTGACCTCAGGGCCGAACTCCCCGTCGATGTCTTCGAGGCTGAGGTCGGTGTCCTCGACGACGTCGTGCAGGAGGGCGGCGACCAGCGTCGTGGTGTCCATGCCCAGGTCCGCGAGGATATGCGCGACGCCGAGAGGGTGCTCCACGAACGGTTCGCCGGAAACGCGCTGTTGCCCCCGATGGGACTCCTCGGCGAAGTCGTAGGCGCGTTGAACCTCGCGTACATCGGCCTTGGGGTTGTAGGCACGAACCTTGCGCAGCAGTTCGTCGACGCCCTGCGCCGGCTTTCGGTCCGAGGAAACGAAGGGCAGCCGTGCCAGCAGGCCGCCTCGCCGCTCAGGCGGGCGGGCCTCATCGACCGCACCGACCGGCTTCTCCATCTGTCTATTCTAGGCGTGAACGCAGTATCCGGCTGCTACTCGGTGTGCCTGACGGCTTCCGCGGGAGGCAGTCTGGACGCCCGCCACGCCGGGCCGAGGGTCACCAGAACCACCGCCGAGTACACGAGCGCCAGCGCCGTCCCGATGCTCGCGCCGTCGAGGCCGAACGGTGTGCCCTCGAAGAACTGCCGGATGAACAGGGCGCCCATGATGGCGCCGGCGACGAAGCCCACGGCCACGCCGATGGACGCGGTCATCCCGGCCTCCACCATCAATCCCGCCA
>DASQUW010000212.1:0-5907 GCA_035641075.1 Actinomycetota bacterium
ACCCGCATGGAAGGTTGACCGACGCAACCAGATCGGGGTTGAGCTCATTGCTGATGTCGAAGATGTGGAGACCTTCCCACGTCGTGTCGGGCGCAGGTGGAACGATCGGCTCGCCATCGCAAACGCCAGATGGTGTGCCCGAGTTCCAGGTCCGTGCGAGGATGTTGTTCCAGACGACCAAGTCGCCCTGGCCGCTCGCGGGGTCCCCGCACTGATTGTAGTCGAGGACCTCCCGGGGATCCTCCGGGTTCGAGATGTTGATGATCTGGAATCCGTCGTAGGTTCCCTGGTAGGCGCGGTTACCCCAGAAGGCCAAGTCGGAGTTGATTGCGCCTGTGACCGGGTTCTCACGGGGCTCCCAGCCAAGGGGCTCCATATTGGCCGTGTAGGTGTACGTGCTCACCGGAGGGTTCGGATCCCCGACGGCCGGCGCCTGAGGAATCGTGACTGCTACTAGTGCCGCTAGTGACAGGGCGAGCGAGGCGAAACGGGTACGGCGGGTGCGCATTCGAACCTCCTTGCGGTTGGGGGCGGCAGCCTGTCGGGCAGACCCTCCCTGGCTTCTGCAGACTAGTTCAGTCTGACTAGTCCCTCAGCATCGTAGCAGCACATCCGCCTTCCGGTCTACGGCTTTTTTCCCACTTTTCATACTATGCACAAGTCATATCCCCCATTGAGCCCTTGACCGACTCAAAATGCGCTGAGACAGTCGCAACAAGTCCCAAGAGGGAGGTAATGAGATGCTCCGTCACGCTCGGAAGCACGCCGGCACCATTGCAGTCGCCATTGTCACAGCAGCTGCCACCGCGGCGGCCCCGGCCGTTGCCCGGACCGTGGCCGATTTTGCCAAGCGGGCCGGGTTCGCCAAGAAGGCGGGAAAGGCCAAGAAGGCCAACTTCGCCACGAACGCCGGGCGCCTGGATGGCCTCGATTCCACGGCGTTTTCGCTCACGACACACACCCACGACCTCCGGTACCAGGTCAAGTACGCGCGTACGGTGGTGGTGAGCCCCGTGGGAACCGCCGCACAGAATGGAGCGGTCCTTCTCGGTGCCGTGAACTCCATCACGAACGCATCCGAGGCCAATCGGTTCCTGCTCAAGATCGAGCCGGGCGTCTACGACCTCGGGGCTATTCCCCTTCAGATGAGGCCGTTCCTCGATATCGAGGGCTCGGGCGAGTTGGCCACGACCATCACTGGAGTCGGCGGGTTCGACAAGGCCGAAGGAAGCACGCTCCACGGTGCGAGCAACGCGGAACTTCGATTCCTTACGGTGAAGAATACCGGTGGTGCGGGCCTCGCCTTTTCAATTGCGATCTTCGCCAACTCCGCAGCGCTCAGGATGACCCATGTGACGGCGGAAGCTACAGGTAACGGCGCTGGCCAAGCCTATGGCCTGTACAACGAGGCGTCCTCGCCCGGTCTTATCGAAACGACCCTGGCGGCGTCGGGGGCGACCACCAACGTCGGCCTCGGCAACACCGCCACTGGCGGATCCTTCACGGTGACCGTCGATCGATCGAAGATCTCCGGGAACACCAACACGATCATGAATGAGTCGGAGTTCACGACGCTCGTGGGCGTCTCACAGCTGTCGGGTGGCCCCGTCGCCGGAGGAGGCATCAAGAAGTGCGCCGGGGTATACGACCAGGAATACACGACACTCGGTGATACCTGCGTGTAAACGGGACTCAGGCCTACGGACAGTGCACGCCGCTGCAGGTGCGGTCCCGCGACAGGCGCTCGGACAACTCGGTGACGACGGGATCGTTGGATGAATCCTGGTCCCCGAGGAAGTTGGTCAGCTGCCACGGGTCGACGGAGAGGTCGTAGTACTCCGAGGCGAGCAGGGAGGTCTCGTCGTAGGCGTAGTACTCGACGTACTGGTAGGTCGGGGTAAGGATCGACGCCCACATCGGAGGCCGGCCGCTCGCCTCCGGCCAGTACTCGAGCAGGAGCCGATCCCGCTGCGCCCCCGCGAACAAGGATCGGCCATCCATCGGCAGCTCGGGATCGGGTTGCGTGCCCGCCGCGTCCAGGATGGTGGGAGCGAGGTCGATGTTTGCGACGAGCCTCGAGTCCTGAGCGCCCGCCGGGACCCGGCCCGGCCACCGGACGAAGAACGGGACCTTCACGGATTCGATGTACGGCATGGTCTTGCCGATGACCCCGTGCTCGGCCCAGAGGTAGCCGTTGTCCGAGAGGAAGAACGCCAACGTGTTGACCTCGCCGAGCCCGTCGAGCTCGGCGAAGACGTCTCTGACCATGTCATCCACGGACCTGAGACTCCGAAGCTGCCTCTTGCGGATGCCGGCCGCCCGTCCTACCGAGGCCCGACGCACCTGGATGTGAAAGGGCTTGTCCCCGCGGTCGTACTCCTGCCGTGACGGGCTGGTGGGCATGGCCCGGATGCGGGTCGAACGGTACGCGGGCTCGGCAACGGCCGGCATGTGCGGCGCGTATGGAGCCAGGTACAGGAGCCACGGGCGGCTGTCGTCGGCCTCCGAGTCTCGGAGGAACCTGAGGGATCGGTTGGCGATGAACCGGTTGGAGTATCCCTTGATGTTTCGAACGACGCCGTTCACGTTGAAGTTGACGTCGTAGTAGCGGTTCGGCCTGGAGAAGACGGCCCAGTCGTCGAAGTGTGGGGGGTTCTCGGCCGGCTCCCAGTTGTTCAGGTACTTGCCGTAGATCCCACTGCGGTAGCCCAAGTCGCGGAGGTACCGCTGGACGGTGGACTGCTGGTTCAGCTGCGGGGCGTCGCCGATGATGTTCCGCTTGACCTTGTGGTTGTGCGCGTACCTCCCCGTGAAGATGGAGGACCGAGAGGGGCAGCAGTTCGGAGTGGTCGCGTAGGCCTGCGTGTACCGAGTCCCGCCCCGGCCGAAGATCCGCCGCACGGCCGGAAGCGCCTGCATGGTCCCCGCCTCCCGCTGATCGTCAGTGAGGATGACGACGATGTTGGGGGGCTCCCCCACGTCCGGACTCATCTGCTGAAGGGAAGTCGACTCTGCCCCCACCGACACCGGGAACGACAGCGCCAACGCGAGGGCGCAGATACGCAGAAAGGGGCTTCTGGGCATTCCGTCTTCCTTCCGGGGTCGATCGTCGGGGGCCCATCACCGTACCAAATGGTTCTCGGCCCGTCTCAGGCCCGGCTTCAGTCGACGAGCTCGATCCCCAGCCGGTCGAGGCGCTCCCGGTGGCGCTGGAGCAGGTTGAGGAGGACCCGCTTCTCCACCTCGTCGCTCCCGAGGAGGCTCTTCAGCGCTCCGGTCTCGTCGAGGGCCCGGCGAGTCTGCGTGAGGGCCTCACCGATGACCCGGCGGGCGAACGCGGCGACCCGCTCGGCCGCCGACGGATCCTCCTCCACGAGTCGCTTGATCTCGTCCAGGGCGAAGGATTCCTGCTCGTCGCGTTCGGCCAGGGCCCGCCGGGTGACCTCGGCGGAGATCCGATCGAACGTCGGCATCAGCGCATCGGCGAAGTCGCGCACCAGGGCATCGCCGACGTAGTGCCACGTCTGGGCCTCCAGCCAGTCGGAGGGCTGGGTGTGCTCGAAGAAGGCTTCCAGGAAGGGGCGGAAAGCTTCTTCGAGCTCCTTCGACCCAACCTCGGTGAGCCGGGCTTCCAGGAGGGATGCGTTCTCCCGCTCGCGTTCCGCCACGTGCTCCTGGTGCCTCCGGGTCCGGAAGTCGGGGGCCATGGCCACGTTCTCCTCCGCCCGACGGCGGGCCAGCCGCTCGCCGAAGGACAGGGCCGCCAGGATCTGGGCCACGGGGCCCGGAATGCTCTCTCCGCTGCTCACGGGGGGAATTCTAGGCATCGAAGAATTGTCAGACCCTCCCTCTAAGCTCTGAGGTCATGGGAAAGCTGATCCAGCTCGAAGATTGGCGAGGCCGGCGGGAGCCCGAGGAAACGCGTCTGGAGCGGGCCGTAGCGCGACTCGAGGGGCTCCTCGGTGAGCGCGAGACCCGCAAGGCCCCGGAATGGCTGAGGACCGAGGTCCTGGCCATCCAGGGATGCCTCGCCCTCGGCTTCGTGGGCGACGCCGCAGAGCGCACCGAGCAACTGGTCGAGTTGGTTGAGCGTCGGCTGGGGGCAGGGTAAGGCTCGGACGCGCGCGAAGGGGGCAGATACCAAGCGCTCCTTGTCCACTTTGCTCGGACTCCGACGGCCTTTCGGCTCCGGGCCCGAGCATGCCTCCCGCGGCAGACCGAGCGTGGGTTCTGCCCCCTTCGGAGGCACCTCGCGGCGCCTCGATCAGATTCTAATCCCGCAGGGTGGCCTGGGGGAACCCCGAAGTTCGGCGCCGCAAGCGGCCGGCCAGCCGGGCCAGGCGCGGGCGCACATAGATCCACCCGAGCGCAGCGGCGATGGCGCCCCCTGCGGCGGCCGCGGTGATCGAGCGCGACGGGTGGGGGACGTGGGCGAACCGGCGCCGGAGTGGGATGGGATTCCGGAAGTCCCGGATCTGCCAGTTGCGTTGCTCCGCGATCTTGCGGAGATCTCGATCCGGGTTGACGGCGACCGGTGAGCCAACCGCCTCGAGCAGCGGCAGATCGGTGGCGGAGTCCGAGTACGCGTACGAGGTGGACAGATCGATCCCCTCTCGTTCCGCCAGCTTGCGAACGGCGTCGGCCTTCTTTTCCCCGAAGCAATAGAACTCGAGCCTCCCGGTGTACTTTCCCTCCACCGACTCGGCGCGCGTGGCGATCACGCCGTCCGCGGCGAGGCGCTCTGCCAGCGGACGGACCACTTCCTCGGGGGAGGAGGAGACGATGTACACCCTGCGCCCCAGGGCCCGATGCAGGGCGATCAGATCGAGGGCCTCCTGGTAGATGAAGGGGTCAAGGACCTTCTCGATGCTCTCCCGGGCCAGCTTCTCCACCTGCTCTCGGTCCCAACCTTTGGTGATGGCCAAGATCCCTTCCTTGGCCCGCTCCATCCGGCGGTCGTCGGCACCGACCAGCAGATAGACGAGCTGCGCGTACGCGCCCTTGAGGAGCTGGGACCGGGTGACCATCCCGGCCCGATACATCGGGCGGCTGAGGGCGAGTGAGCTCGACTTGGAGATGACGGTCTTATCGAGATCGAAGAACGCCGCTTGTACCACGTCCGTATGGTACGCGAGGCCCCGGAGAAGCCCCACGGGTGAACCGGGTCGGTCCGTCGGCGTCCGCTTATCCTTGATGACGGAGGCGTCAGGGCGCCTGGTGGGCCCCCCGGTCTTCAAAACCGGTGTGCCGGCGACGAGCTGGCAGGCGGGTTCGATTCCCGTCCGCCTCCGCTACCGGATTGGTGTCCTGACCTTGGGGTTCGGGGCCGAGCGAGGGAGCCGGCGGCCGAAAGGAAGGAGTCGATCGGCGGCCGGATATCCGCTCAACCGGACAAGTCTTCGCAAGTTTCGGTGTTGCGGGGACCGGACCTGTCTTTCTCCCCCCGTTCCTCCCGAGCGAAGGAGGAACTTCCATGGTGAGGATCCCGTCGAACCCGCTGGCGGTCAGGGAGGACACGCTCCAGGACCTGCGGGATGAGTTCCTGGTCCGCTGCCACGCCAAGAACCTCAGCGCGCGGACCATCGAGTGGTACGCGAAGCACACCGAGCTGTTCATCGAGTGGTGCAGGGCCCGCGGGGTGATGGCACCGGCGCAGCTCTCGACGACGCTGCTCGAGGAGTACCTGATCGAGGCCCGCGCGGCGGGCCGGACGCCGAACACCGTCCGCGGCTATGCGCAGACGCTCAAGACGCTGAGCCGGTTCGGCCACAAGAAGGGGCTGATCCCCGAGAACATCACCGCGGACTTCGAGATGCCGAAAGTCCCCCAGGTCATCATCCAGACGTTCTCCGAGGACCAGCTCCGGGCCCTGCTGAGGAAGCCAGATACGAGGCGGTGGCTGGGGAT
>DASQUW010000213.1:0-16426 GCA_035641075.1 Actinomycetota bacterium
CTCGTTCGCGATGCCGTCGTCGCCGAACCGACCGACGTCGGTCGGCTGCGGGGGAAGCACGAGGACGTGATGAGCTACCGCTTGGTCGAGGTGAAGCGCGTCGATGGGAGGATCCCTCGGGCGCTCCGCTCGCCGATGGTCGGACGATCGGGAGAGCTGACGCTGCTGCGGCAGGCGTTCGAGCTCAGCAGGAGCGAGAGCGCCTGCTACTTGTTCACGATCCTGGGTTCGGCCGGAGTGGGCAAGTCGCGGCTCACGGACGAGGCCCTGGAACAGCTCGGCGATCGAGCCGCCGTTCTGACTGGGCGCTGTCTTCCCTACGGCGAAGGGATCACGTATTGGCCCATCCGCGAGGTGGTGTTGGAGGCGTGTGGGATCCACGCCGACGCCGACCCCGAGCAGACCAGGGCAGCGATCACGGCCCGTCTGGAGGGCGACGAGCATTCGGCCAGGATCCTCGAGGGGGTGGCTCAACTCGTGGGGCTTGGCGGGATGGCCGGTACCCCCGAGGAGACCTTCTGGGCGTTCCGTCGCTTCCTGGAGATCGTGAGCCGGAGCCAGCCGCTCGTCGTGGTGTTCGACGACATCCACTGGGGGGAGCCGGGCTTCCTCGATCTTGCCGAGTACCTGGCCGACTTCACCCGCGGCTCGGTGCTCCTCGTATGCAACGCCCGCCCCGATCTGCTCGAGGTGCGCCCAGCCTGGGGTGCCGGCCGGCAGAGCTCGATGACCATCACGCTCACGTCACTCTCCGAGGACGAGGGCGAGATACTCGTGGACAACCTGTTGGGCGGCCGGGAGACGGATGAGGCCGTCCGTCGCCACGTCGCGCAGGCTTCGGAGGGGAACCCGCTGTTCGTTGAGGAGATCGTCCGGATGCTGCTCGACCAGGAAGCCCTTCGTCTCGAAGAGGGCCGGTGGGTCGGCCGCGATGATGTCGACGACCTCGAGGTTCCTCCGACCATCTCGGCGGTGTTGTCTGCGCGTCTCGAGCGGCTGGACGAACAGGAGCGAGCGGTGGCCCAGAGGGCCAGCGTGGTCGGGAAGATCTTCTATTGGGGAGCGGTCGCGGACCTCACCCCGAAGGACGAACGTGAGCAGGTAGGGGGCCACCTCCAATCCCTCATCCGGAAGGACCTCATCACGCCGTATGTCTCGCCGTTCACGGGTGAGGACGCTTTCCGATTCAGGCACATCCTTATCCGCGACGCCGCGTATCAGGCGATCCCGAAGGAGGTCAGGGCCGAGCTCCACGAGCGTCTGGCGGCCTGGGTCGAGGAGAAGGTGGGGGAGGGGGAGACCCAGTTCGAGGAGATCATCGGACACCACCTGGAGCGGGCGTATCGGTATCGTCGGGAGCTGGGACCTCCGGACGAGCGCTCCGCGGAACTGGCCATCCAGGGCGGCGAGCGATTGGCGTCCTCGGGCCGGCGTGCCCTGAACCGTCGCGACGTATCGGGGGCGGTGAATCTGCTTCGCCGCGCCGCGGGGCTTTTCCCCCAGGGGCATGCGGGGCGTGCGGGACTCATGAACGACCTTGCTCAGGCTCTGATCGATCACGGGGACCTCCGGGGCGCGGCGGAGGCGCTCGATCAGGCGACGAAGGCGGCGGCGGGAGACCCTGCCCTGGGTGCCCACGCCGAGGTGAGTCGGCTGTGGCTCCAGCTGCACACCGAACCGGAAGGGAAGACCGAGGCCATTCGGCAGGAAGTCGAGAGACTCATCCCGGTTCTGGAGCGCATCCGGGACGAGCGTGCCCTCGCTCGGGCGTCCTTCTTGCTCGTCGAGCTGGATTGGATGGCCTGCCGATACGGGGACGCGGCGATGACCCTCGAACGGGTTGCCAACCACGCCCAGCGGATCGGGGATCGGCGACAGGAGATGGATGCGCTGGCCAGGTTGGCTGCCGCCCTGGTCTACGGACCGGTCCCCGCGGACGAGGCCCTTCGCCGCCTCGCCGAGGTCAGGGAGCGCGCCGGGGATGATCAGCGGGTCGAGGCCGGCGTGCTGCTTGCCGAGGCCGAGCTCTCGGCGATGCTCGGCCGGTTCGAGGGCGTTCGGCAAACGATCGACCGCGCGGAGGCGATCCTCCGAGAACTGGGGTTGACCCTTCTGGCACTGACTTCGGAGGAGGTCCGAGGAGCGGTAGAGATGCTGGCCGGTGACCCGATCGCCGCGGAGCGCGCCTTGCGCCGGACCTACGAGGGGCTGGAGCGACTCGGAGAGCGAGGGTTCCTCTCAACGACCGGCGCGGAGCTGGCCCAGACGCTCTATGCCCAGGGCCGGTACGACGAGGCCGAGCACTACGCCTCGATGAGCGAGGAGGCGGGTGCCAGCGACGACATCGCCACCCAGCTGCCGGTGCGAGGGGTCCGGGCCAAGGTCGCGGCCCGCCGTGGGCGATGGGAGGGGGCAGAGGAAGTGGCCAGAGCCGCCGTGGACCTCGCTCGTCCGACCGACGCCCTTACTCTTCGCGCGGAGGCTTCCATTGATCTAGCCGAGGTCCTGGGGCTCGCGGGCCGAACGGCAGAGGCCCTCTCGGCCCTGGAGGATGCAGCCCGCCTCTTCGACGCGAAGGGCAATGTGGCGTCGGGGAGTCGCGCGCGTGCCGTGCTTGAAGAGATGGCTGCCGCGGCGCGTTGAGCCGTGAGTTGACCACCACCTGTTCACGGGACGAGAATTTGGACTCGTTGAAAGGAGGGCGCCATGCCGAAGCGCTACCGGGTCGTGGGGGGGTCGAAATTCAAGTGGGAGTACAGCCTCGAGGATGATAAGGACAAGACGAAGCCCGGCGATCTCCTTGCAGAGTCCGTCGAAAGATTCGACACGGAAGACGAAGCGGAGAAAGCCATTCGGGAAATGTCGAACAAGGATATCCGGCGAGGTCGAGACGACCGGCCACCCCCGAGGCGGCCCGCAGGTTAGCTTTCCAGGAACGCCGCACATCCCGTAAAACGGCGGCAACATGGCGGTTGCTCTCTGACCAAACATCCGCCTGGGATAATCGGTCGATGAAGGCCGGGGATGTCCTCGAAGCCATCGGGAACACGCCGATCGTGGGCATCCAGGGGATGTCGCCCAAGCCATCCGTTCGTCTGTGGGCCAAGCTCGAAGGGCAGAACCCCACGGGCTCCCTCAAGGACCGCATCGCGCTCCGGATGGTGGAGGACGCCGAGGCCCACGGCGTCCTCACTCCGGAGAAAGTCATCCTCGAGCCGACGTCCGGCAACACCGGCATCGCCCTGGCCCTCGTGGCCCGGCGGAAGGGATACCGCCTCATCGTGGTCATGCCCGAGAACGCCGGGGAGGAGCGCATCCGTCTTCTGGAGCTGTTCGGGGCGGAGATCGTGTCCAGCCCCGCGGACGAGGGCACGAACGGATCGATCGAGGTGGCCCGGCGCATGGCCGAGGATCCCCGGTACTTCATGCCGTTCCAGTACGGGAACCCGGCCAACCCTCGGGCGCACTACGAGGGAACTGGAGCGGAGATCGTCCGAGACCTTCCCGAGATCACGCACTTCGTGGCGGGGCTCGGGACCGGGGGCACGCTGATGGGAGTGGGAAAGCGGCTGCGGGAGCACGACTCGAGCGTGGGAATCATCGCGGCCGAGCCCGAGTTGGGAGAGATGGTGTACGGCCTCCGCTCACTCGATGAGGGGTTCGTTCCCCCGATCTTCGACGACGCCATCCTGGACCGGAAATTCCTTGTGTCCGCCCGAGATGCGCTGTACGCGACTCGCGAGCTGACCGAGCGGGAGGGTATCTTCGCCGGGATCTCGTCGGGTGCGGTGATCCACGTCGCCCGGCGCATCGCCTCGGAACTCGACGGAGGCGATATCGTGTGCCTCCTGGCCGACGGAGGGTGGAAGTACCTGTCCACCGAGGCGTGGGCGGCCGAGATCGAGCGGGCGGAGAAGGGAGTGGAGGAGACGTTGTGGTGGTGACGGGTGGCTGATCCGCGGCCGATCGGGATGTTCGACTCCGGCGTGGGCGGTCTCACGGTCGCGCGCGCCGTGATCGACCTGCTCCCGCGGGAGTCCCTCGTGTACTTCGGCGACACCGCGCGCTCGCCGTACGGGCCTCGGCCGGTCGAGGAGATCCGATCCTTCGCCAGAGAGATCGCCGCGTATCTTCTCGAGCGGGACGTGAAGGCGCTCGTGGTGGCGTGCAACTCGATCGAGGTCGCCGCCATCGAGGATCTCCCTGCTCGCGCCCTCACCCCCGTGGTGGGGGTGATCGATCCGGGAGTCCGGGCGGCGCTCCGGATCACCCGGAACCGCCGGGTGGGGGTCATCGGAACCGAGGCCACGATCAGGAGCGGCGCGTACGGCCGGGCCGTGGAACGCGAGTCGGGCCACGTGCAACTGTTCGCGGAGGCGTGTCCCGAGTTCGTCCCGTCCGTCGAGCGCGGCGACACGACGAGCAAGGAGCTCCTGTCGGTGGCGCGCACGTACCTGGCTCCCCTGGTAAGCGCGGAAATCGACACGCTCATCCTGGGCTGCACTCACTACCCACTCCTCTCCGGCCTGATCCAAGTGGTGATGGGCCCTGAAGTCGTGCTGGTGTCGTCCGCTGAAGAGACTGCCAAGGATGTCTACGCCACCCTTCTCCGCGGCGGACTCTTCTCCTCCGGTCAGACCGCGCCCCGCCACGAATTCATCTGTTCCGGCGACGCGGAGTCGTTCCTCTCACTGGGGGAGCGATTCCTCGGGCCCGAGATCACCGAGGTGAGCGGGGCGAACGTTCGGGAGGTCGCTTGGAGCTGATCGTTCTGGGCAAGGATGGGATGTGGGCCTCGCGGGGTGGGGCGACCGCGGGATACCTCGTTCGCCACGACGGGTTCTCGATGTGGGTCGATCTCGGAACCGGAACACTCGCCAACCTTCAACGCCACATCGGGTTGCTCGACGTGGGTGCGGTGGTTGTCTCGCACCGGCACCCCGATCACCTGGTCGATCTGTTTCCCTACCTCTATGCCCGAGTGTACGGCTCCGATCAGCCACCGATGGGGACTCCGTTGTTCGGTCCTCCGGATCTCTTCGACAGGGTTCGGGCGCTCATCTCCGGGGCCGGTGCCGACGAGCTGGCCACGAGCTTCCAGCTCACGGAGGTGACGCCGGGGGACGAGATGCAAGCCGGGCCATTCCGGATCCGCACGGCGGGGATGGCCCATCCGGTGCCGACCCTTGGACTGCGGGTGGAGGCCGACGGCGGCGTGCTCTCGTACACGGCCGACACGGGTCCCACGGACGCCATCGTGGACCTGGCCAAGGACGCGGATCTGCTCGTGTCGGAAGCCAGCTGGCAGGACGACGGGGCCGAGTACCCTGCCGATCTGCACCTGAACGCTCGGCAGGCCGGCGAACACGGTCGCCGCGCCGGCGCCAAGCGCCTTCTTCTCACCCACATCAAGCCCACCCTCGACAGGGACATCTCCCGGACCGAGGCGGCATCGGCCTTCGAAGGCGAGGTCATGCTGGCGGCCGAGGGGATGGTTGTCGAGGTCGGAGGATGAGCCGGATCGATGGGCGGGGGCCCGCCGATCTTCGGCCCGTGCTGTACGAGACCGGGTATCTGGAATGGGCGGAAGGCTCCGTGCTGCTCGAGATGGGGAACACCAAGGTGCTGTGCGCGGCATCGTACGAGCCCGGGGTCCCACCTTTCCTGCAGGGCAAGGGGACGGGCTGGGTGACCGCGGAGTACTCGATGCTTCCTCGGTCCACCCAGGTTCGCACACCGCGCGAGGCGAGCCGCGGTCGGCAGTCGGGAAGGACGCTCGAGATCCAGCGCCTCGTGGGACGCTCGCTGAGGGCGGTCACCAGGCTCGACCAGCTTCCGGAGGCAACATTCTGGGTGGACTGCGACGTCCTCCAGGCGGATGGGGGAACGCGGACCGCCTCGATCACCGGCGGTTACATCGCCCTTGCGCTGGCCGTGCGAACGATGAAGGAGCGAGGCGTCGTCGACGCCGGTGCCCTCGCGGACTCGGTGGCCGCCGTGAGCGCCGGGATCGTGGACGGCCAGGGAGTCCTCGACCTCACCTACGAGGAGGATGCCCGAGCGGAGGTCGATTTCAACGTGGTCATGACCGGCTCCGGAAAGCTCGTGGAGGTCCAGGGAACGGCGGAAGGGGAGCCGTTCTCCCGGGAAGACCTGGACGCGATGCTCTCCCAGGCCGCGACGGGCATCGACCGACTGACCGCGGTCCAGCGGGAAGCGTCGGGAGCTTGATCCCGGGGTGGGGCGGTTTCCCGGCCAGGTCGTCGCCGCCACAAGGAACCCCGGAAAACTCCAGGAGATCCTGGCGATCTGCGCAGACTGGCCGGTCACGTGGCTGACCTTCGAGCAAATCCCATGGCCGGAGGTCGATGAGTCGGGGACCGCCTACCTGGACAACGCTCTCCTCAAGGCCCGGGCCGTCGCCGAGGCCACCGGACACGCGGCGCTCGCCGACGACTCCGGGCTCGAGGTGGATGCCCTGGGCGGGGCTCCCGGCCCGCGTTCTGCCCGGTACGCGGGGGCGGACGCCACCGACCAGGACAACCTCCGCGCCCTCCTGCGAGCGGTTGCGGGGGTTCCTCGGGCCGGGAGGACCGCAAGGTACCGGGCCGTGGCCCTCATAGCCTGGCCGGACGGGCGTCACCTCTCGGCGGAGGGGGACTGCGAGGGCCTCCTCCGGACGCGCCCAAGCGGATCCGAAGGCTTCGGCTACGACCCGATCTTCGAGCCGATGGGGTGGGACCGGACGATGGCCGAGCTCGAGCCGGACGAGAAGAACCGCATCAGCCATCGGGGCCGGGCCCTGCGGGCCCTCCGGGAGATCCTGGCCGGATAGGAAACCTCAAACGGGAATCCGCCAATGGGCGTCGAATAAAGGGGCTAAAGGATCGGGGACGTAGGCCGAAATACCTAGGTAGAAACCCCGGTAAGGATGCCAGGCGGAAGGCGATCCGGAGAGAACCAGACCCGCTCCGAGGAGCCAGCAGAGGGCGAACCGGGTACAGCTTAGGCAAGGCCTCCAGGCGCCGTCCTCCGGGACGGCGCCTCCCCCCCTTTTCGGCCCACGGACTTGCCTCCGGACGCGTGCCACCACTATTTTCGTTTCGGGTCTGTCCCGCTCGGGGATAGTCGGTGCAGAGGAAAGGAGGAAGACCATGTGCCTGACGTGTGGCTGCGGGGTCCCGAACGACGATCACGGCGACAACCGCAACATCACCTACGACGACCTGAAGATGGCCGCCGAGGCCGCCGAGATCGAGGTGAACGAGGCGGTCAGAAACTTCGACGAGACGGTCAAGAAGGCCTAGGAACGCCCGGATATGTCTCTCCTTCGGTACCGTGCTCCGACCGGTGAGGAGCGCCCGTGGCGCTTCGTCGAGATCGTTCAAGGGAAGCCCCTTCGCCACCCGAGCCACCCGATGTTCGTCCACTTCCCCGTGGCTCTCTACCTGGCCGTCCTGGTCTTCGACGTCATGTCCCGTATCAACCCGGATCGGGCGCTGGTCCGAGCGGGGACCTATCTCTTGATCGGGGCCTTCGCAGGGACGGCCCTGGCGGCGATAACCGGGTTCGTGGATTGGTGGGGGATGGTCCCCGGCTCCTCGAAGCGCCGATGGGCCACCCGGCACATGCTGTTGCAGCTGACGGCCGCGGCGTTCTTCGTGGCCGACTTCGCGCTCCGGTGGGGGAACCGCGACGCCGAAGAGGCCGAGATCACCTGGATCGTCCTCGCCGCGATCGGGTATGCGATCCTCGCCGTCGGCCAGTGGATGGGTGGGGTTCTCGTCTACGAGAAAGGGATGCGAGTGGCCACCGGAGGCGCCCGAGAGGACGCCTGAGAGCCCGCAACGTGAAAAACTAGCTAGTGATGGCGATCAAACGCCCGCCGACGGAAGCTCTTCACACCGCGGACATCGACGACCTTCGGCTGTACCTCGAGGCCGCCGCCTCCGAGCCGCTGCTGTCGAAGGCGGAAGAGGTCGAGTTGGCCGTGGCCATCGAGCGGGGCGAAGCAGCTGAGGACAAGCTAACCTCGAGCCGGATCCGTTCGGATCGCACCCGCCACCGGCTCCAGGAGGAGGTTCGCCACGCCCGGAGGGCCAGACGGAGGTTCATCCTCGCCAACCTCCGTCTGGTGGTCTCAATCGCCAAGAAGTACCAGGGGCAGGGTCTCTCCCTCCTGGACCTGATCCAGGAAGGGAATATCGGGCTGATGCGGGGAGTGGAGCTCTTCGACTGGCGAAAGGGGTTCAAGTTCTCGACCTACGCCACCTGGTGGATCCGTCAGGCCATCACCCGGGCCATCGCCGACCGGGGCCGTCAGATCCGCATCCCCGTCCACGTCCAGGAGCGGCTTCGCAAGGTAAGGCAAACGCACGATCGCCTGGTCCAGGAGACTGGACGCGAGCCGACGCCCGAAGAGGTGGCCAAGGGTGCCGGCCTCACTCTGGACATCATGGAGCTGCTGGAATCGGCGGCTCGCCAGGAGCCGCGGTCGCTCCAGGAGCCGGTGGGAGACGACGCGGAGCTGGGAGACCTCGTCTCCCAGATGGAGACGGAGAGCCCGCTCGACGCCGTCGAGGACAGCATGCTTCGTGAAGAGATCGGCCAGGCGGTGGAGACCACCCTCGACCCGGTGGAGCGGCAGGTGGTCGCGTTGCGGTACGGGCTTGGGAACGGACGAACGATGAGCCTCCGCGAGGTCGGCGAGTCCGTCGGCGTGTCTGCCGAGACGGTTCGCAAGGTGGAGCGGGAGGCTCTTCGCAAGCTGCGAGAATCGAAGCTCCTCCAGGGCATCTGGTAGGCGATGCCCGTCGTGGTAACTGGGGCCGACACCCCGGTCGGCCGCGCGTTGGTTCCCCTCCTTCGAGAGCGGGGCTCCGAGGTGCGGGCCACCGTCCGGGACATGGATGCCGCGGATCCCCTTCGCGGCCTCGGGGCCAAGGTAGCGACCAACGCGGCGTCCGACCCCGACACCCTTCGAGCCGTGCTGGACGAGGCCCACACGGTGTGTTTCCCGTCCGAGGACCTGTTCCTGCACGATGGGAGGTCGTACGAGGAGTCGATCGTCGAATCGACCCGAACTGTTCTCCGAGTGGCCACGAAAGCCAAGGTGAGGAGGGTCCTGTTCGTCTCCTTTCCCGGGGCCACCTCGTCATCGCCCAACGATTTCCTGCGATCCAAGGGACTCGCCGAGGACCTGGTCAGGGACTCGGGATTGGAGCATGCCATCCTCCGATGCACTCACATCTACGGTCCGGGGAGCCCATGGGTGGACTTCATGGTCCGGGTGTCGAGACATCGCCCCGCGATCGTCGTGGGCTCCGGGACGCAGCGCATCGCCCCCGTGTTCTCGGTCGACGTTGCTCGAGCCCTCGCCGCGGCAGATGACCGGGCCGTGCCGGTGTCGGGGACCTACGGCCTTCAGGGACCGGAGGAGATCACGGCGAACGAGCTGGCTGATCTGTTCGGAGGGCCGGGGAGCCCGAAGCGGCACGTCCGCCCCGGCCCTGGGCCTCCGGACGCCTCACTCGTGGAGAGGACGCTCGCCCTCAACTGGTCGGCGGCCATCGGTGACGTTCTGGCTGCCGACTGTCTTTCCGATGCTCCAGATGCGACCCACGAATTCGGCCTGGAACGCACCTCACTGACCGCCGGCCTCAGGGCCTCGGGCTTCGAATCAAGTCGCCCCGCGCGCTGACACGGAGAGGGCCCACCCGGGCTGAGGAGAGCCCTCTCCTTGTCACGGGGCTACTTGAAGATGCTCACGCCGCCGGGCCCCACGAGCAGGCCCACGACGATGAGAAGGATCCCCTGCATCACCGCGCCACGGACGAGCATCAGGATGCCGTAGATCACCAGGATCACTGCGATGATCCACAGCACGGTCGCCGCCGTGCCGCTCAACGCAAGTATGGTTGCCATGCACCCTCCTCTCTGGCCGGGGATTTCCCCGGGAACCGCCCCTCCAAACAGAACCTCTCCGATTTGCCCCTGATGGGCAAAAGGGCAGCAAAGGGCAGGATTCCCGGGGTGTTCGTCGAAGAACCCACCAACAGACCGTAGACGGGAGACCCGGTGTTCAGCTTCGGACTTTTCAAACAGCGGAGAGTGCAGGTTCGGCTCCGCGATGGGTCCCGTTACCTCGGCTACTACCGGCTGATCCTTCCCGATGGCTGGTGCGAAGCGAAACCGACTCTGTGGCTCACCGACTGGTCGGTCGAGTACCTCGTCCCGCTCGACAGGATCGCCGAGCTCGAGGCCGCCTGACAGCCTCGATGCACTCCGCGAGTTGGATCTTCTGCGGCCCCGGGTATCTTGTTATGGGGAGATACCTTCTCCAAGGGGAGGGCGGTGCCCAAGAACATCGACCGGGAGGACGTCCGGCGCCTGATGGCAGAGGGCGCCCAGATCCTGGAAGTGCTCCCCGAGAGAGAGTATGTGGAGGAGCACCTGCCGGGTGCGATCAACATCCCCCTGAAGGAACTGAACCCGGTGTCGGCATCACAGCTGGACCGCGAGGCTCCCATCGTGACCTATTGCTGGGACTATCAGTGAGACCTGAGCGCGCGAGCCGCGTGGCGGCTCGAGAGCCTCGGTTTCACGCAGGTTTACCATTACGTCGCTGGAAAGGCCGACTGGCTCGCGGCGGGTCTTCCTCGTGAGGGCGAGCACGCTCGCATTCCGGTAATCGGCGATCTCGTCCGCCGCGACGTCCCTACGTCCAGCATCGACGCGACCGTCGCCCACGCCGAGCGCCTGATCCGATCGAGTGGGTGGGACCAGTGTGTCGTGGTCAACGACGAGCGGGTGGTCTTCGGCCGGATCCGACTGAACGAGCTCGGGGATGACCGGGAGGCAACGGCCGAGCGTGTGATGCAGGAGGGGCCCACGACATTCCGACCGAGCGTGGGCGTCCATGAGATGCTCGAGTACATGCGGCAACGCGGGAAGATGAGCGATGCCCTCGTCACGGATCCGGAGGGACGCCTGCTTGGCGTGATTCGCCGCGACGATCTCGAAGCAGCGATCCACGAACTGCACGCTCACGCGAAAGCACATGACGACGAGGAAGGCGAATAGCCGATGGAATGCCCCTGCTGCAATACGGAACTCACTCGGGCCGGAGACCTCCCCGACATACGAGGCTGGATGCGCTACGGAGACAGGTACTGCGGCGACTGCTCCTGGGTGTTTCCTCGCGAGCTGCTCGATGAGGATGGGGCGCTCGCCGAGACCTGCCCGTGCCACGGACCGATCCAAACCGTCAAGCCGAAGCCGTCCTGACGACTGCATCGCTCCCGGCTTCTTCGGGTAGAGCGGATCGTCCGATCACCTCGAGAACACGATCATCCGTCCAGTAGTCGCTGTGCGGCCAGAGGATCTTCCAGGGCGGCCAGAACCTCCAGCCAAGCGCCGCGTTGACCAGCAGCTCCCCCCGGCTCTCGCGGACCACGCGATCGACGTCAACCGAGACTCTCCGCCTCCAGAGCAGCACCGGTGGCTTCCCGTCCTCTGCGAATGAAGTGATGGGGTTGGCCACGACGTCATTCGCGTACCACAGGTTCACCCATGCTCGACGCCTTCCTCCGGCCAGGTCGACGGCCCGCTCCAGCGTTTGGAGGCTCTGCGCAACTGCCACCGACTGGCGGATGTCCTCGATCCCTCCGGCGTTGGCGATGGCGCGCTCTCGCTCCTTCAGCCGCCCGACCGCCACGGCCGAGTAGGAGTCGCTTTCCCGGCTGAAGAAATACTTCACCTTCTCGAGCGCTGTGCCGAACGTGACGATTGCGTCCACTCGGGTCAGGATGTTCGACTCGCGGGCGTCGAGTCGCTCCAGTGCATCGAGGGCGACCACGGAGCCGAGACTGTGTCCGACCACGACCACGCCCTCGTAGCCTCGACGGTCCACCGTTTCGAAGACCTGCTCGGCCGCGGCGAGGACCCCTTCCCTGGCCGCGAAGTGCGCACTCAGCTCGTCGCGGTTCGTGTAGACCTGAACGTCCCCGATGAACTCCGCCAGGAACCGCCGAGCCCCGCCGAAGAAGACCCTTGCCAAGGCGAGCACCCAGACGAACGCGACGAGCACCGGCGGGGCCAACTGGATGAGGCTGAGGAGGAGAAAGAACTCCACGGCCATGACCGTGACTTCGGGTCGCTGGAAGATGGGGAACCACGACACCACCGACAGAACCAGCAGGGCCAAAAGCGCGACCCAGTAGGGGAATCCGGCGGCGAGAAGGATGAACGGGATGAGCAACTGGAAGGCGAGAGAGGCGAGCTTCAGCCACTTCTCGTCTCCCAGGTTCACCAAACGATAGAGAAGCTGGACGGTGACCCACAGGATCGCCACGAGCGGGAGAAGGAAGGGGAGCGGCATCCTGTTCACCACGGCCGTGAGCTCGGTCAGCACCCCTGTAGGCACGAGCGGGCCGGTCTCCGTCTTCGCCGACGAATCTCCCCGGAATCGCGGGAAGAAGTTCACAACCGAACTCCACAGCGACTGCCAGAAGTTCTTCGAGGCTGCGAAGAGCTGCTCGCTTCCCTGGAGGGTTGCCTCCTTGGTCACGGAACTCCTGTCGGCCTCTTCCTCGAATCCCTGGGTGTCCGGGTCCGCGCAGTTCGCGATCTGCGTTTCGCTGTTCTCGGACCCGGCGCGGTCAAGATGGCAGTAGGCCTGGTGCGTCAGGTCGGTGAGTGAAAAGACCACGACGAGGACGAGGAATGCGCTGGCCAGGGCGGCGGCTGTAAGCCAGGTCAGGTCGAATAGGGTCTTTCGCGACGGCTTTCGGAGGGCCTTCCCGGGGAGGAACGTCTGCTTCAGCAGCCATCCGAGGACCGAGCGGGCCTTCGTCTTCTGCGCGGTCATGGGGGCCCAATAGATCTCGTACACGTCGGCCGCGGCCTGCTCCTGCCCTCGACGGACGCGGATGGGGATCGGAGGCAGGGGCTTCCCGAACGGGACGCGCTCCCGGAGCGTGTCCGCATCGGTGTCCTGCGCCAGCCCGACCCGCTTCAGGCCCTCGACTAATCCGCGCTGGGTCGTGCCGCGCTGGTGCATCCCCATCCCGTGGATGACGACGATGGCTCGCGGCGCCCACGCTCCCATGGGAGACCAGTCTGCTCCCGGGACGCGGAAAATCAAGGAATCGATCGAGAGGTGCGAGAGGGGGGATTTGAACCCCCACGCCCTTTCGGGCACCGGATCCTAAGTCCGGCGCGTCTGCCAGGTTCCGCCACTCTCGCGGGAAAGAGTTCCCGGGTCAGAGTATAGGAAGCCTCCTCAGATTCCCTTCCTCTGGTCTCTCCGCGTACGATTGCCCATTCGGAACGAACGAACGGAGCGTATCGATGCAGCCCCGTGTACAGGAGACCTCCGTCCCCATCCTTCCCGTCACTCGACTCTCGTTCCTGCTGGGGATGCTGCTCGCGACCGTTGCCGGCATCCAGCTCTACGTCCTTTCGACGCGCACCGCCGATTTCTTCGCCTGGACCATCGGTGTGCCGCTCACGGCCGCGTTCCTCGGCGCGTTCTTCTGGGCCAACACGCCCAGCTTTGTCGTTGCTCTGCGTGATGGCGAATGGCCGCGGGTTCGGATCCTCATCGTGGCGACCCTGTCGCTGACGGTCTTCATGGCTATCGCGACGCTCCGGCATCTCGACATCTTTCATCTGAAAGAGGGTGAGCTCACTGCCCGGCTCGCTGCGTGGGCGTGGCTCATCGTCTACGTCGGCCTGCCGTGGCTCCTTATCGCGTCGTTCGTGCAACAGGAGCGGGCAGGTGCCGGATTGGCCTATTCGGTCCGAGACCCACTTCTGGGATGGGTGCGCGTCTATTTCTTGCTGCAGGCGGTTGGCGCAACCATCCTCGGCCTCGGGCTGTCGTTCGCGCCGGGGGTATTCGCTGACATTTGGCCGTGGGCGCTGCCGCCGCTACCGGCCGGGGCTGTGGGTGCATGGGTGCTTGCGTTCGCGGCGGCCTCATGGTGGGTCCTGCGAGAGGGAGATTGGCAACGTATCCGAATCGCAATCCCCGGCTATCTGGCGATGTGTGCTCTGCAACTGCTTGCCGCTTTCCGTTTTCGCAACGAGCTGGTCGATGGCCCGCGGACGTGGGCCTATGTGGGGACGCTCGCGGGACTGTTGGTCTTCACGGCAACTGCGGCCTGGCAGCAGGAGAGACATCGAGGCTGATCCGATCACGGGCGCGTTTCAAGGCGTATTCACGGGGAAAAAACTCAGCCGAAAGGTCTGGAAAGGAGTGGTTCTCGTGAGCATCCTGGTTCGGCACGCCATGAGCGCGGACCCGCAGACGGCAAGGCCAGATATGAGCGCAGCAGACGCGGCGGGGCTGATGGCCCGGTTGGACGTCGGGGTCATCCCCGTGGCGGAGGGCGAGGAACTGCTCGGCCTGGTAACCGATCGTGATCTGGTCGTCCGGGTCATCGCCGATCGACGGGACCCGACCGAAGTGAAGCTCGGAGAGATCCTGACGAAGGCTCCGGTGACGGTGACCCCGGACACAAAGGTGTCCGATGCCCGCGATCTGATGGCCGAACACCAGATCCGACGCCTTCCGGTGGTGAAGGCGGAGAAGCTGGTCGGAATCATCTCCATGGGCGACATCGCCGTGGCCGATGCCTCGAAGCGCGCGGTGGGAGAGGCGCTCCAGGAGGTTTCGGAGTCTCCATCGACCACGGAACTGGAGGAGACCCCAGAGCGCGGGACTCCGGACCGCGTGACGAAGGCTCGAGACTCGAACGACTGAATCGACTCATGGTTCGGATCGGCTACGCCCTCTCGAGCGAAGAGCACGCACCGAACGATCTGGTCCGGTACGCGCAACAGGCCGAAGAGTCCGGGTTCACGTTCGCTCTGATCTCCGATCATTTCCACCCCTGGGTGGACAGACAGGGCCACAGCCCCTTCGTGTGGAGCGTCATCGGGGCTATCGCCCGGTCAACGGAGGAATTGCAGCTCGGGACGGGGGTCACGGCGCCGATCAGACGGATCCATCCAGCGATCGTCGCCCAGGCCGCGGCAACTGCAGCGTCGATGATGGCCGGAAGGTTCTTCCTCGGCGTGGGCACCGGGGAGAACCTCAACGAGCACATCCTCGGCGACGATTGGCCTCCTCCTGGCAAGCGTCTGGAGATGCTGGAGGAAGCCATCGAGATCATGCGCCTGCTGTGGCAGGGCGGCCTGCAGAGCTTCCGAGGCCAGCATTACACCGTGGACCGGGCCCGGATCTACACGCTTCCGGAGCAACCGCCTCCGGTGGTGGTTGCGGCGAAGGGCGACCGGGCCGTCGAGCTTGCCGGCCGGGTCGGGGATGGCCTGATAGGCGTGGGACCCGACGCGGAGCTCATCCGCTCGTTCGAGAAGGCGGGCGGCGAGGGGAAGCCCCGCTACGGTCAGGTCCACGTCTGTTGGGCCGAGAGCGAAGCTGCGGCTCGACGGACGGTCCGCGAGTGGTGGCCCAACACGGCCCTCAAGGGGAACCTCACCGTGGATCTGGCCACGCCGGAGGACTTCGAGAGAGCGGTCGAGGCCATCAGCGAGGACGAGGTTGCCGAGTCGGTGACGTGCGGGCCGGATCCCGAGCAACATCTGGAAACCATCCGGGAGTACGCCGAGGCCGGGTACGACAACGTCTACGTCCACCAGATCGGTCCGGATCAGGACGGTTTCTTCCGCTTCTACGGCACGGAGATCCTTCCGAAGCTCAACGACGCGTTCGGTACCTAGTTTGGGCACCTGACCCGAGGGGTAGTTCTCCGCTATCGGGAAGGAGGAAGTCGTGGACGACGATGCGCGGATGCGGTTCGAAGGAAAGTGGGACCAGGTCAGGGGACGCGTCAAGGAATCCTGGGGTGTCTTGACCGATGACGAGCTTGACGAGACCGGGGGGAGGTGGGATCAGGTCGTCGGGAAGATCAAGGAGAAGACCGGCGAGAGCGTGGACACGATCCAGGACAAGCTGAGGCGACTCCTCGACTGACCGGCGTCTGTGGGCCGCCCAGGACTCGAACCTGGAACCTTGGGATTAAGAGTCCCCTGCTCTAGCCAGTTGAGCTAGCGGCCCTCACGCTGGCGATTCTACGAGGGTGACCGAGGGGACTCGAACCCCCAACCTTCGGGACCACAACCCGACGCTCTAACCACTTGAGCTACGGCCACCACGCCAGCACGATTGTAGCAACCGCCCTCAGCCCTCCCTGGCCAGGGCACGTTCGGCGGGCGTCGCTTTGGACGTCCCGTCGCTCTTCAGCTCTTCCTCGATGAGAACCGCGTTCAGCTCGGCCCCGTACAGGAACAGCCGTGAACCAAGGTGAAGCAGGAACAGCACCCCGATCACCGCGGCGAACGACCCGTACACGGCGGCAGCGTTCGTCACCACCCTTCCCACGAGCCACGCACCGATCAG
>DASQUW010000214.1:0-4727 GCA_035641075.1 Actinomycetota bacterium
AACGTAGGAATCCGCTACGATGTTCCCGATGGAGGACGTCCACGAGATCGAGTGCGACGAGGCCCTGACCGAGGTGTTCTCGATCCTGGGCAAGCGGTGGTCAGGCCTCATCCTGGGCACGCTGCTGCAGCGCCCGGCCCGATTCGGGGAGCTGGCCAGGGCCATCGACGGGATCACCGAGAGCATGCTGTCGACCCGTCTCGACGAATTGCAGGGTGCCGGGCTCGTCGAGCGAGAGGTCATCGAGGGACCCCCACTCGCCACGCGCTACCGGCTGACCGCGGCCGGCCGTGGGCTGGAGCCGGCCCTCCTGGCCTTGGCCAGATGGGCCGAGCGTCACCTCCTGCGAGCGGGCGCGACGAGGTGAGGTGCCCGGAGCCTTTGACCTGCGCGACCGTTAGCTCGCGCCGCTCGCGTTCGGCTTGCCGCCCGGCCCGGCCGGGATCCCTGCGATCAGGGCATTTCCCCCAGCCGTCGGAATTCCTCCTCTGATAGGCGAAGGCCCGCCGCGGCCACGTCCTCCTCGAGATGGTTGAGCCGTGATGTCCCGGGGATCGGAAGCATCAGGGGGGAGCGCAGCAGCAACCAGGCCAGGGCCACCTGGACGGCGGTCGCGCCGTGCGCTTTGCCAACCGACGCGAGCTCACGATCGCTGGCAAGCCCACCTGCGCCGAGGGGGAACCATGGCAGGAAGGCGATCCCTTCTCGCTCGCAGATGTCGAGAACGTCCTCGCTTCGTCGGTCTCCGACGCTGTAACGATTCTGGACCGAGACAATCTCGGCGATCGTTCGCGCTCGCTCTAGCTCCGCGAGGCCGAAGTTCGAGACGCCGATCATCCGAACCTTTCCTTCCTTCTGGAGCTCGACCATCGCTCCGATCGAGTCTTCGAGCGGCACCCGGGGATCAATCGTGTGTAGCTGGAGGAGGTCGAGCCGCTCGAGCCGCAGCACCTGAAGGCTGCGCTCGGCATGTCGACGGATCGTCTCGGGGCGGCCATCGGCACCGCCGCGCTCCAACCCGGCCTTGGTGGCGATGACGAGGTCGTCCGGGTAGGGGTACAGGGCCTCGCCGATCAGCTGTTCGCTGTGTCCGTACGCGTGCGCCGTGTCGAGGAAGTTGACGCCGAGCTCGATCGCTCGGTGGAGGAGCCGGTTCCCTCCCCGAGCGTCTCCTCCCCGGGCGCCGGGAAGGCGCATGGCGCCGAACCCGAGGCGCTTCACGGTGAGCTCTCCTCCGATCTGGAGCACACCGGCCAGGGTGGCCGGGGCTTCGGCGCGTCTGGTTGTTGACTCCGGTGTCGACATCGTGGTCACGTCCTTTTCTCAGCGACGGCTCCGCCTCGGACGGCTAGCGCTACGTCAGCGGCGTTCGAATCTGGAATGGGCAACCCGTTGGCGAAGCTACCTGTTCCCGGTCCGGCCGCTCACGGTATCGTCCGTCGGAGAGGATCCGCGCGTCAGCCTCCGAACCAAGCCTCCAGGGGCAGGCTTGCCGACAGCGACGTGAGGTCACCCGAGTCGCGAAGGGCCTTCGCGGCGTCAACCATTGCGCTTACCGCGACCCAGGTGAAGCCGCCTCCGACGCTCACCCTGCGAGCTCCGGCCTCCACGATCTCGGCGATCGTGAGTCCAGGCAGCGCGAGCACGTTCACGGGGGCAGAAACCGCGTCACAGACAGCCCTGATCTCCTCGGGCGTACGCAAACCCGGCGCATAGACGACGTCGGCCCCGGCCCGCTCGAACGCCAGGAGCCGCTCGATGGTGTCGTCGAGATCGGGGTTGCCGCGGATGTGGTTCTCCGCTCGAGCCGTGACCGTGAAGGGGAAGCCGAGGCCCCGCGCAACCTCGACTGCGGCGGAGATCCGCTCGATCGCGCGGTCCAGCTCATAGATGAACCCGCCGGGGTCGTAGTCCTCGAGAGAGCCACCTACCGCGCCGACCTCGGCGACCCGAGCGATCGCCTGTGCAGCCCCATCAGGCGCGGCCGCGTAGCCGTTCTCGAGATCGACGGAGACGGGGAGGTCCGTGGCCCGGTCCAGCACCGCCGTGTGCTCGACCACCTCGTCCAGGGTGGCCTGGCCGTCCAGCCGTCCCAAGGTGAAGGCGAAACCGGAACTCGTGGTGGCGAGGGCCTTGAAACCGAGCGCCTCGAGCACCCGGGCCGACCCGGCATCCCAGGGGTTGGGCATGACGAAGGCCTCTTCAGCGTGCAGTGCTCGGA
Organism: Actinomycetota bacterium; assembly: GCA_035641075.1. Classification (GTDB taxonomy): domain Bacteria; phylum Actinomycetota; class UBA4738; order UBA4738; family CALAEC01; genus DASQUW01. The sequence goes on from DASQUW010000214.1 coordinate 2,222, forward strand.
ATGTCTCTGCCTTCCGCTCCTGCCTGTTCATGTGAGCTGGTCGGGTGAAACGCCAGCGATTTCGGCCAGACGGAGCTGGACCATGCGTTCGATCACGGGCTCGGGCACCGGAGTCTCGGCTGTGAACCGGATGGTGCCCTTCGACACCGAGAACCCAGCCAGGTCGTCGGCCACCGCCGCGACGACAGCGGGGCTGAATGGATGGAGCGAGAGGTGCTGCTTGCTGACGTGGAACCCGAGCAGCGGCTTGCCGGCGACACGAAGCGCCGGCATGCCATAGCTCTTCCCCTGACTCGCTTCGGGCGCGACCCGCTGAGCGATGCCTTGCACCCGTTCCAGCGCCCGACGGTGTGGCTTCTCCAGGCCGGCCAGGTAGTCGTCGATCTCACCCATCACGGCATCCTACGTACGGTCGCCATGGCCGCAACGTGGCAGCCTGCGATCCGGAGGCCCGGCCAGATCTAGAGCTTCCGCAGGTACTCTGCGAGGTTGTCGAGCACCATGTGAAGCCCCTGCTCCATCCCTGACAGTGGTCCGGCAGCGGCCGGGTCGAAGATCTTCTCGACCCGCTCGTGCACGGTGACCGTGGTCTTCCCTCCCTCTTCCGTGAGGGTCACGGTGGTGATCGCCTCGAACAGGGGCTCGTCGTCGGGGCCCAGGACCCCCTGCGAGAGCACGAACCGCTCGGGAGGAACGACCTCACGGTAGGTTCCCCGGGTCCAGAAGACCTGACCTTCGGGCGAGCGCATGGCGAGCCGGTAGAGGCCTCCCTCCGTCGGATCGGACTCCACCTCGGGGACGGTGAAGGGCGCCGGCGCGAACCAGTTCTTGAGGTGCTCCCCCTTGGTCCAGGCGTCGAAAACGAGCTCTCGCGGCGCGTCGTACGTGCGGGTCACCTCGATCTCGTGGCCTTCTCCGACCGCTGTGCTTCCCGTCTCGCTCATCTCTTCTCTCCCTTCTCCTGCAATCTGGGCGGGTTAGCTCGTGATTGGAACGTAGGTGAGGCCGAGGATGCCGTTGTCGAGCCGCTTGACGTCGATCAAGTCGAAATCCATGGAGTCGATCCCGTCGTAGAGTCTTTCGCCGTTGCCGGCGATGACCGGGAATAGCCAGAACAGGTATTCGTCGACCAGTCGGTGCTCGAGCAGCGTCCGGCTGAACGAACCGCCGGTGCCGACCTTGAGGATGTCGCCGCCCGGCTGTTCCTTCAGCTTCCGCACAGCGTCGACGACGTCTCCTCCGAGCAGCGTGGCGTTCCACTTCATGTCGGTGAGGGTACGCGAGGCCACATGCTTGGGGATGGTGTTCATCCGGACCGCGTAGTCACCGAACGCTTCCCCCAGGGTTGGCCAAATCTCGGCGTGGTTCTCGTACGTGAGCCGCCCGTAGAGGAGCGCGTCGACGGAGAAGAGGAGGTCCTTGGAGAGCTGCTCGAACTCCCCGGCCCACCTGGTGGGAAGCCAGTCCTGCGGCGTACTTACCTGGCCGTCCAGGGTGACGACTGCCTGCTCGATGATCTTCGACATCACCGTCTCCTCTCCTCTCCCTTCTGCTGCAGCTCCTGCAGGTAGTCGCCCAGCTGGTCGAGCCGCTCCTCCCAGTTCCGTCGCAGCGCTTCCACCCACCTCGACACGTCGTCGAGCGATTCCGCCTTGAGCCTGGAGGGCCGCCGCTGCGCCTCCTTCCCCCTCACGATCAGGCCGGCCTGCTCCAGCACCTTGAGGTGCTTGGAGATGGCGGGCTGGCTGATCTTGAAAGGCTCCGTAAGCTCCGAGACGCTTGCTTCCCCCGAGGCCAGCCGCGTCAGGATCCTTCGGCGCGTCGGATCGGCCAGGGCCCCGAATACCAGATCCAGGGTGTCTGCTCCCATAACTCCTCAGTTCTATAACTCTCTAGGAATATACGCTTCCCGGCCAGCCCACGTCAAGACCGCTCACCCCCGCCTCCCGCCTCGACGACGACCGATCGGACGGGCACCGCTCCAGCCTTTCGCAGGACCAGGACCCCCATGACCAGCAACCACAGCGTGATGATCGTGGGTCCGCTGATGGTCAGGACCCGGGAGGCGTCCGTGGGTTCGCCGACCGATGCCTGGATCGTCCCGGCGACGAGGGACAGGGCCCCGGCCCCGGCGGCCACCAAGCCGAGCCACCTCGGGTACAGCCCTGAGAGCGCCACGGCCAGGCCGAACAGGATGAACGTGGCGGCGGCGAAGACGAAGTTGAACAGGCTGGCCAGCGCGAAGTTGATCGTCTCGTTCGCGTGGACGAGGCCGAGCGCGATGTCCCGGCTCTCCGTCGAAGCCGACGCCCACTCCTGGGCGAGCTGACGGGCCGCCACGCCGTCGAGGACGACTAGGATCAGCCCGATCGCGGCCCCCAGGACGGCAGCCGCGTATCCGAACCGGGCCAAGGCGCCGGCGAGGGCGCCGCGTATCGAGCGCCCGATGGCGACCAGGCCGCCCAGCATCAGCACGATCCCCAGGACGATGACCAGGTGAACCGGA
>DASQUW010000215.1:0-30651 GCA_035641075.1 Actinomycetota bacterium
AAGCCGGCCGAGGAGAAGCCGCCCGAGGAGAAGCCGGCCGAGGAGAAGCCGGCCGAGGAGAAGCCGGCCGAGGAGAAGCCGGCCGAGGAGAAGCCTCCCGAGGAGAAGCCGCCCGAGGAGAAGCCGCCGGCGGAACCGGCCGCGGAAAAGGCAGCCGCGCCGGCGCCCGCGACGCCCGCCGCGGGTGGGCAGGCCGAACCGGATCAGGAAACGTTCGATCGCGTTCTCCAGGAGCAGCTTGACAAAGGCGTGGATCGCCGCGTTGCGGAAGGGCGAGCCAGGGCCGCTGGCATCAAGGCGGCCCGGGAGAAGGCGGGCGCCGGATAACCCCGATGGAGGGCACCGCCTCGGCGCGCCTCCTGGACTGGGACGCTGCGGCGCGCTTCGGAAGTCGCCTCGCCGGCGCTGGGCCGCTGATCGAGCCGGACGACCGGGCGCGGCTCCGCGATGACTTCACGGAACTCGTGGCGGAAGCCGAATCGCTGGTGGTCCAGCTCACCGGTCTCACGGTCGACGGAGCTCCAACACGAGCCTGGGTGATGTCGCGCTCCACGTGGATCAGGGAGAACCTCCGCGGCTTCGAACGAGTTCTGTCGCCGTTCGCAGCCCGTCTCGCCGAGCGAACCGGAGATGGGGCGCTCTCCGCGATGCGTCGGAAGGTCCTGGCCGCCCAGGTCGGGGGCCTTCTCGGGTACATGGGACGGAAGGTTCTCGGACAGTACGACCTCTTCGTACCCTCAGAGGGTCACGACCTCCTGTACTTCATCGGGCCCAACGTTGCCGAGTTGGAGGCCCGCCACCGGTTCGCCCCCCGTGACTTCCGGCTGTGGCTGTGCCTGCACGAGGTGGCCCATCGAGTCCAGTTCGGGGGAGTGCCGTGGCTCCGTCCCTACCTTCGGGACATGATCGATGGATACCTGGCATCGATCGAGCTCGATGGCCGCAAGCTGATCCAGACGATCCGCAGGGCCCGGGAGGAGGCCGTCCGGGGGCACTCCCGTGGTCTCGGTGTGCTGTCCCTCCTGATGACGCCGGAGCAGCGGGAGACGTTTCGGCGGCTGCAGGCGGTGATGTCGCTGCTGGAGGGCCACGGGAACTACGTGATGGCCGCGCTCTCCGTCGGGCGCATCCACGGGGAGGAGAGGATGCGCCGGACCCTGTCGCGTCGCCGCCACGGTCCCGTGGATCGGGTGATCCAGAAGGCGATCGGCCTGGACGTCAAGGTGCGGCAGTACGCGCTCGGGGAGCGCTTCGTGTCGCGGGTCGTTCGGCGGGCCGGCATGGAGGGATTCAACAGAGTCTGGGAACGGAAGGAGAACCTGCCGACGCTGGAAGAGGTGGGGCGGCCCGACGCCTGGGTTGAGCGGGTGGCGACGACCTGATGTCCCAACCGAAAGCGGTGGCCAGGGTCCTGGAACGGCTGACGGCCACGTCCAGAAAGCATCGGATGTTCCAGCCGGGGCAGAGCGTACTGGTGGCCTGTTCCGGGGGCCCGGATTCGATCTGCCTGCTCCATGCCCTGTTTCGGGTCCGCCGACTGTTTCGGATCAAGCTGGCGGTCTTTCACTTCGACCATCATCTCCGTGCCGGGTCCGGCGCCGATGCCGCCTACGTCCGACGCCAGGCTGCCCGCCTCCGCCTTCCGTTCTTCCTGCGGGAGGCGGAAGACCGGCCCGATCCGGGCCAGTCCGTGGAGGCATGGGCTCGCCTGGCCCGCTATGCCGCCCTCACCTCGGTCGCGACCGAAACGTCCGCGGACGTCGCGGCCCTTGGCCACACCCTCGACGATCAAGCCGAGACCGTCCTGCTGGGACTGGTTCGAGGCGGGGGCATCGAGGCGGTGGCGGGTATGACTCCATCGGGGACGCTTCCGCCACTCGGGATCAATGCCGTTCGCCCCCTGATCGAGACCACGAGAGAAGAGGTGCTCTCGTTCTGCCGCGGGCTGCGGCTTCGCCCCCGGGAGGATCCAACGAACCGAGACCGGCGGTTTTTGCGCAACCGCATCAGGAAGGAAGCGCTCCCGTTCTTGGAGCGGACCCTGGACCGGAACCTCAAGGCCACGCTGGTGCGGACGGCGGAACACGTCCGCGCAGACGCCGTCTACCTGGATGCGCTGGCATCCGAGGCATCGCGGCAGGCCGTAGTCATCGGCGACGACGAGATAAAGCTCGATGCAGGGGCGCTCTCGGCGATGCCACAGGCGATGGCGGCTCGCATCGTTCGACATGCGCTCCGGCTCGCCGCGGCCGCTCTGGGTGGGGAGTGGGAGCAAGACGTGGGTGCTGCGCACGTTCGCGCGGTCCTCGACCTGGCTTCGGGACGTCCCAGGCGCCGGGTCGACCTCTCCGGGCCCTTGATGGCCGTGCGGAACAAGGAGTATGTTCGGCTTTCTCGCGCTTCCCCCGGGACAGGAACGAACAGGCGGACCTCGACGCGGCGAGCCGCAGGGCCTGGAAGAAGGAGGGAAGCGTGAACGTCCAGGGTCGATCCGGGGAGGCCGTTCCTTCCTCCGCTACACTCACCGACCACGTGGCGGAGTACGACCCCGACATCGATCAGATCCTCATCACGGGCGAGGAGATCCAGGCGAAGATCTCGCTGCTCGGCGAGGAGATCAGCGCCGATTACCGGGGGCGGGACCTCCTCCTCATCGGCGTCCTGAAGGGCGCATTCGTGGTGATGGCCGATCTGTCCCGTCACATCCGTCTGCCGCTCCAGTTCGACTTCATGGCGGTCTCTTCGTACGGCGCGTCCACGAAGACATCCGGTGTCGTCCGGATACTCAAAGACCTCGATCTGGAGATCGAGGGAAGGGACGTCCTCTTGGTCGAGGACATCATCGACTCCGGGCTCACCCTCGCGTACCTGCTGAAGAACATCCGGACCCGCCGGCCGGCCAGCCTGGAGGTGTGCGCGCTCTTTCGGAAGACCGAGGTGCAGCAGGTGAACCTGGACATCCGGTACCGGGGGTTCGAGCTGCCTCCCGTGTTCGTTGTGGGGTACGGCCTCGACTACAACGAGCGGTACCGCAATCTCCCCTACCTGGCGACGCTCAAGCCGGAGGTCTATCGGGAACCGCTCGGGTAGCGGGCAAGAATCCCCACCCCGGCCACTCCTCCGCAGCGATCGGGAGCCGGGCGTACCGGAGCAAGCCGATCGCACCGACGGCGAGCGCGCCGGCTCCGGCGATGAGCATCGAGCCTCGGGCCCCGAGCAGTTCCAGGAGGGCGCCGCCGGCGCTGAGCGCCACGATCTGTCCCAGGTTGACGGCGGCGTAGTACGCGGAGAACACCCTGCCCTGCAGTTCGTCCGGGACTCTCTGGTGGATCAGGCTTCGCATGGCCACGAGATCCACGCCGTTGGCGATGCCCCCGACCGCAAACATAGTCAGGGCCAGCGGAAGGCTGGGAAACCCGGCCGCCACCATCACGGCGGCCCCTCCCACGATCGCGCCGAGAAGGATCGACGGCGCTACCCGGGATTCCTTCACCGCCCTCCCGGTGATGATCGCCCCCACGGCGATCCCGAGGGTCCATGCCCCGACCAAACCTCCATAGCCGAGCCTCCCGGCGCGAAGCACGCCCTTTGCGAAGAAGACCTCGGCAACGTTGTCCATCGCCGCGAATGCCACCATCGCTCCAAGCACCCCGACGACCAGCCGAAGCACCGGGTCGTTCCAGATGAACGCGATCCCCTGACGAGCCTGTTTTCCGTTGGCCTCGGCGGAGGCCTGCCGCACGGGAGGTCGGCTCACGCTCAAGAACAGCACCGCCACGGCGACCACGAGAAAGGTTCCCGCATCGATCAGCAGCGTCGACCGCGCGCCCATGGCCGCCGTGAACGCCCCACCGAGGAGTGCGCCGAGCGGGATCCCTCCCCACCGCGCGATCTCGAGCAATGCATTCGCCTGGATCGTCTGACCCTCCGGCGCGACACGGGGGATCAGCACGAGCAGCCCCGGCTGGGTGACGGCGACGCCGAGTCCCAGGAGAAAGACCAGCCCGAGCATGGCCGGGACGCTATCGGCGAATGCGAGCGCTGCCATCACCAGCGCCTGGAGGACGGACACGACCGAGAGCAATTTCACGGTCTCGAAACGGTCCACGATGAGGCCGGCCGCTGGGGCGAAGAGCACCAGGGGAAGGTGCCCGGCCAGGAGGAGCGCGGCCACCGCCCACCCGGATCCCGTGAGTTCCTGCACCTTGAGCGTCAGGGTCACGAGCGCCAGATAGTCACCGAGGGCGGAGAGTCCGTAGGACGCGAAGATGAGGGTGAAGTCTCGGCGGCCCAGCAACCCCATGGCGGCTATTCAACTACGGTGATCCCGCCGGTCAACAGGGGAGATCGCTTCCATTGCTCGCCGCTGCTGCTGTCGGACCCCCGTGCTACCATCGAGAACGCTGCTGCGCGGTTCCAAGCCGGCACGGACCTCGAAAGGAGAGCTCCACGAAGGGCCCCAATCCCAACGTACGCCGAGTGATTCGCGGCCCCCTCCTGTATGCGGTCCTGATCCTCGCGGCGCTGTGGTTCTTCCTCCGGTTCGCCAATCGTGAGACGCCGCCGCAGAAGGTGACCTTCGGAGCATTGGAGCAGCTTGCCGAAGAGGGAGAGGTGGCCACGGCCATCTTCCTGGAGCGGGACCAGAGGGTCGAAGGTGAGCTGACCACCGGTGATCGCTATCAGGCGGCCTACCCCGCGGAGTACCAGGACGAGCTGGCCAAGATCCTTCAGGACGCGGGCGTGGCCGTGGAGGCCGATGCCCAGAAGGGATCGCCGTTCCTCAACGTGTTGATCCAGATCCTCCCGTTCCTGCTCATCTTCGGCTTCATCATCTTCATCATGCAGCAGGGCCAGGGTGGCGGAAGCCGGGTCATGTCCTTCGGCAAGGTGAAGGCCCGTCAGGTCACGAAGGATCAGCCGAAGACGACGTTCGCCGACGTTGCCGGGGTCGACGAGGCCATCGAGGAGCTTCAGGAGGTGAAGGAGTACCTGGAGAACCCGGGAAAGTTCCAGGCGATGGGGGCGAAGATCCCGAAGGGCGTGCTCCTGTACGGCCCTCCGGGGACCGGCAAGACTCTTCTGGCGAGAGCCGTTGCCGGGGAGGCGGGTGTTCCATTCTTTTCGATCTCCGGCTCCGACTTCGTGGAGATGTTCGTTGGTGTGGGAGCGGCCCGGGTGCGTGATCTCTTCGAGCAGGCCAAGACGAGCGCGCCGGCGATCGTGTTCATCGACGAGATCGATGCGGTCGGACGGCACCGCGGCGCCGGCCTCGGAGGCGGGCACGACGAGCGGGAGCAGACGCTGAACCAGCTGCTCGTGGAGATGGACGGGTTCGACGTGCGCACGGGGGTCATCCTGATGGCCGCCACGAACCGGCCCGACATCCTCGACCCCGCGCTGCTTCGACCGGGGCGCTTCGATCGCCACGTGGTCATCGACCGTCCCGATCTGGAAGGGCGGAAGGGCATCATGGTCGTCCATGCGCGCGGAAAGCCCCTCGACCCGGACGTGGAGCTCGATGTCGTGGCTCGCCGCACCCCCGGGTTCACTGGAGCCGATCTCGCCAACGTGGTGAACGAGGGCGCCCTCCTCGCGGCTCGCCGCGGGAAGAAGACGATCGGGATGGAGGAGCTGGAGGAGGCCATCGACCGGGTCGTCGCCGGGCCGGAGCGGCGAACCCGACTCATTTCAGAGAAGGAGAAGCGCATCATCGCCTACCACGAAGCGGGGCATGCGCTCGTGGCCCACGTCCTTCCCAACTCGGACCCGGTGCACAAGATCTCGGTGATCCCTCGGGGGCGGGCACTTGGATACACGCTCACGCTGCCGACGGAGGACCGCTTCCTGTTGACGAGAGCCGAGCTCGTGGACGAGCTGGCCATGCTGCTCGGGGGCCGTGTCGCGGAGGAGATGGTTATCGGCGACATCACCACCGGGGCGCAGAACGATCTGGAGCGGGCAACGAAGATCGCCCGCCAGATGGTCACGGAATACGGGATGTCGGACACCCTGGGCCCCCTGACGCTGGGGCAGAAGCAGGGTGAGGTGTTCCTCGGTCGCGACTTCGCCGCTCATCCCGACTACTCGGACCAGGTGGCCTTCGAGATCGACAGCGAGGTGCGGCAGCTGATCGACCAGGCCCACGACGAGGCCCTCGACGTCCTGCAGGGGAACAAGAAGAACCTCGACGCGATCGCCCTGGCGTTGATCGAACGGGAAACCATCGAGAAGGAGGAGCTGGTGGAGCTCCTCGCCGCCATCACCAAGCGCCCCCCACACGACGGGAAACGCGAGGGCGCCGGCGTGGCCGTGGCCCGCCGAAGCGTCCGGGCCCCCAAGGGCAAGGGCGGGCACCTGCGCTGATGCAGGAGCCGGATCCTCCATCGATCGAAGAAGGCATCCGCCTCGTCCTCGAAGGCATCGGCGAGGACGTCGGCCGTCCCGGTCTCAAGGAGACTCCCCGGCGCGTCGCCCAGATGTACGGAGAGATCTTCGCGGGCATGCAGGAGGACCCGGAGTCAGTCATCGATGTGACCTTCGACGAGGGTCACGACGAGATGATCATGGTCCGGGACATCTGGATGGCCAGCGTCTGCGAGCATCACCTCATCCCGTTCGTGGGGAAGGCTCACGTGGCCTACATCCCGAACGTGGACGGTCGCATCACCGGGCTGTCGAAGGTGGCCCGCCTCGTCGAGGTGCTGGCCAGGCGGCCGCAGGTCCAGGAGCGGCTGACCACCCAGATCGCCGAGGTCCTGGAGCGGGCGCTCTCACCTCGAGGCGTGTTCGTGGTGATCGAGGCCGAGCACCTGTGCATGTCGATGCGCGGAGTGAAGAAGCCGGGCTCGGTGACGGTCACCTCGGCGGTGCGGGGAGTGTTCAAGACGGACGCCCGTACTCGTGCCGAGGCGATGAGCCTCATCCGCAGCGAGAGCCGCTAGTCCGCCGGCCTCGACCGTAGGGTCCGAACTGCTTGTCGCTGACGCGCCCATCGGGCGGTTTCAGCTCGGGGAGAACATCTCCGGGCGTACCTGCGACGTGGCCTTTGACGACGTCGTGCTCACGCCGCCCGCAACCTGAGGAGGAGTCTGAGCGCTCCGGCGCTACATGGCCTTCTGCCACACGCTGAGGATGTTTCCTTCCGGATCCTTGAACCAGGCGCCCCTGTCCGGCCCCATCGTGGCGATGCCCTTGGCGTCGGTCTTGAACTCACCCATGTCGTACTGCTCGAACATGATTCCCTTGGAAGCCAGGTCGTCGACAACGGACTCGATGTCGTCGACGTTCCAGCCGATGAGCGTGTGCTGGGCCGTCCCGGCGAACTGGGTTGGATACAGGAAGAAGGACGAGCCTCCGGACTGGTAACGGATTCCTCCCGGATCCTCGGAGTCGACGGAGAAGCCCAGGACATCCTCGTAGAACCGCCTTGTCTTCTCCAGATCCTTCGCCGGGATCATCGTGGCGGTGTCATATCCCTTCAGCATGGCGCCTCCTATCCCCAGCCCCCATTGGGTTGCCGCAGATGATGCAAGCACTCATGTCACGATCGGTCAACCCGATGGGTTTGGCGATAGGCTGGGATCATGGAGCAGAGCACGTACATTTGGCGTGCAGGCCCACATGGTCTCGACTGCCGCGCCCGTACCCTTGTGATGGGAATCGTCAACGTAACACCCGACTCCTTTTCCGACGGGGGCCGTTTCTTCGATCCCGAGATGGCCGTGAGCCGAGGCATCGAGATGGTTCGCGACGGCGCCGACATCATCGACATTGGTGGGGAATCCACGCGCCCCGGCTCCGATCCCGTTTCGATCGAGGACGAGCGGGACCGCGTCGTCCCGGTCATCAAGCGACTCGCCGCCGAAGTGCAAGCTCCGATCTCTGTGGACACGAGGAAGCACCAGGTGGCGAAGGCAGCGGTGGACGCGGGGGCGTCGATCGTGAACGACGTCACCGCCGGGGGCGACCCGGAAATGTTCCGGCTCGTTCGAGACGGCGGCGTGGGCATGGTCCTGATGCACATGAAGGGAGAGCCGAAGACGATGCAGGAGAGTCCCCGCTACGACGACGTCGTCCGAGAGGTGCACGACTACCTCGACGCTCGGGTCCGGGCCGCGGTCGAGGCAGGTGTGGATCGGGATCGCCTCTGCGTCGATCCCGGTCTCGGGTTCGGGAAGACCACGGACCATTCCCTTCGGCTCATGAAGGAGACCGACGCGCTCCTCGACCTCGGTCGGCCGGTGCTTGTGGGGCCGTCGCGAAAGTCGTTCATCGGGGACGCGCTGGGAGCCGAAGTCGGTGAGCGCCTCGAGGGTACGGCCGGAGCCGTCGCCTACATGGTGGCCAGGGGAGCGCACATCGTGCGGGTCCATGACGTGAAGGAGATGGCCCGCGTGGTGCGCGTGGTCGACGCCATCCTGAAGGCGTGACCACCACGCTGGAGCGAAAGCGGGCCCGCGTCTCGGCCGGAGACATGGCCTATGCTGAGGAAGGGTCCGGTCCCGCGGTCGTTCTGCTGCACGGCTTTCCGACGTCCGCGCATCTCTGGAGCGACCTGGTGCCGCTGCTCGCTCCACGATTCCGGGCCATCGCTCCCGACCTCATCGGGTACGGAGACTCGGCGAAGCCCCCAGACGCCCGGCTCGACGTCCGAGCCCAGGCGGGGTACGTCCGGGAGCTGCTCGAGCAGCTCGGCGTGTCAGGGTTCGCTGCGGTTGGGCATGACATCGGCGGTGGTGTGGCGCAGCTCCTGGCGCTCGAGGGCGGGGTACATTCCCTCGTCCTGATCGACTCGACCGCTTCCGGATCTCCGGCTCGGGTGGAGGTCATCCAACCGACTGACCGGTCGGACGTCGATGCGGGATTCGCCGAAGGATACGTCCGCGCCCACCTCGAGCGAGGGATGAGCCGCCCGAAGCGGCTGTTCCAGGAGGATCTGGAGGAATTCGTCCGTCCCTGGCGTCAGGACCCCTCCGCGTTGGCTCGAGCGGCGCGGGATGTCGATGGCGACCATCTTGGCGACACGGCAACGCGACTCAAAGCCCTGGACATCCCCAGCCTCGTGTTGTGGGGTGAGGATGACCCTTACCAACCGACCGAGCTCGCCGAACGGTTGTGGGATCTGCTCCCGGATGCCTCCATCGCGCTGCTTCCGGGCTGCTCTCACTACGTGATGAAAGATGCGGCGGAGACCGTTCTGCCCTTGATAACCCAGTTCCTCCGGAAGCGATACCTGGGCGAAGAAGGACACGGGCACGAGCACACCGCCGGTCCGGTCGCCATCGATCTCGGGGTTTCGTTCGAACGCCCACCGCATCCGGGCGACGAGCTGGTGGACGAATGACGGGCGGGCTGGACCTTTCGCTCGGCCGTGAAGAGATGGAGTCCTACCTCCGCTCGCAGCGGACGGCCCGGGTGGCCACGACGGGCGCAGGCGGCCAACCGCACGTCGTCCCGCTGTGGTTCGTCTGGCACGACGGGACGCTGTTCCTGAACTCGACCCGAGGCAACCCCACTGTGGAGAACGCCCTTCGCACCGGGCGGGTGGCCGCCGTCATCGATGACGGGGAAGACTACGACGCCCTGAGGGGCGTGACCCTCTCCGGCCGCGTCGAGCAGGCGGAGGACGACTCTCGGCTGCCCCGTGTCGAGCGGGAGTGGTCGGAGAAGTACCTCGGGGGCGGGGAGGTTCCGTACCGCCGGTGGCGCAACCGAGTGTGGCTCCGTCTCGTCCCGGAACGCATCGCCTCGTGGGACTTCCGGAAGATCCCCGAGGCCAAGGCTCGACGCGAGGCCGAGCGGGCCAAGAGGCGGTGACATGCCACAGCTCATCAGGCTGACCGGGATCCGGGCGGAGGGTCGCCACGGTGCGGCAGACGACGAACGGCAGCGTCCGCAGCCGTTCGTCGTAGACCTGGAGGTGGTGGTGGAGGCGGAGACGGACTCGCTCAGCTCCACGGCCGACTATCGGGACGTTGCAGCCGCGGTTCGGGACGTGATCGGGGGTGCGTCGCTCGTGCTGGTGGAGACGCTCGCGATGGCCGTGGCGCGCCGAGTGGCGGCGGTCCCGGGCGTGATGTCGTGCCGTGCCGTGGTCCACAAGCCGGCCGCGTCAGATCGCTTGGGGATCGGAGACATCTCAGCGGAGGCGACCGCTCGCGAACAGGACCGGTAGCGTGACCCGGGCCTTCGTTGGGCTGGGCTCGAACCTCGGCGACCGCCTGGACAATCTCCGTCGGGCCCTGGAGCTCCTGGAGGATCGCGGCGTGCGCGTGATCCGATCCTCTCGCGTGTACGAGACCGATCCGGTGGGCGGTCCCCCGCAGCCCGACTACCTGAACGCAGTGGCCCAGGTGGAGACGAGAGGGACCGCTCGGGAACTGCTCGAAGCATGCCGGGAAACGGAGCGAGCTCTCGGCCGGGTACGGGAGGAGCGGTGGGGCCCGAGAGTTATCGATCTGGACGTCCTGACGTTCGGAGAGGAAGAGATCGACGAGCGCGGCCTCCAGGTGCCCCATCCACGCATGCACGAGCGTGGCTTCGTGCTGATACCGCTCCTCGAGCTGGACGCCGACCCGCCACTTCCCGGGGGCCGCAGAGCTGCTTCTGTCCGCCTCGAGGCGCTGGCGCTCGCCGGCGTCCGGCCGTTCGCCCCGCCTCTCGACCCACCTGGGAAATAGCCCGATCCGGTCATCTTCGTCATCCCTCCGATTTCGGGGGTGTCGGCCTAAAGACCCACTGCAAATGTACCGATTACCGGAACTAGGATCGTTCTACGCAGGGAGCTATGGAATGAGGTCCCTCCCAGGATCGACTCTCCGGGCCCGCTTGCTTCTCGTCGTCCTGCTCGCTCTCGCACCCACCATCGGTCTGGCGATCTATTCCGATATGGAAGGTCTCGCTGTTGGTGCCGAAATCATCGGCCTCGGCGCGGTCTTCGCCCTCGTCGTTGCCTGGCTCGGCGGTGATCTGTTCATCGTGCGGAGGACGCGCGCTCTGGTGGAGGCGACCAGGCGAGTCGCCGCGGGCGATCTGAGCGCCCGGACGGGGGTTCCGTACGGCCGGGGTGAGATCGGGCAGCTCGCTCGGGCCTTCGACGAGATGGCCGCGCATCTCCAGGTCCGCGACATGAACGCCCGAGAGGCAGAAAGGACGCTCCTCAGTACGGTCGAGGCGCTGCGGAGCACGGACGAGCAGCGACAACGCCTGCTGGCGCGCCTCGATCATGCTCAGGAGGAGGAACGGAAACGGATCGCGCTGGACATCCACGACGACACTCTCCAGGTGATGGCCGCTGTTGGCATGCGACTCGATGCGCTGCGCCAGGGCCTCTCCGATCCGGGGCAACTCCGAACGTTGGCGAAGCTGCAGCGGGAAGTCACTCTGTCCATGGTCCGGCTTCGCCGGCTGGTGTTCGAGCTCAGCCCCCCAGCCCTGCAGCGACACGGCCTGGCCGCGGGCCTCAGGAGCTACCTGGAAGAGACCTGCCCTGAGGCCGGGCTCGACTATCGCATCGAGAGCAGTCTCAAGGACGAGCCTCCGCCCGAACAAAGGACCGCTCTCTATCGCGTCACCAAGGAAGCGCTGGTGAACGTGCGCAAGCACGCCATGGCCAGCACGGTTGAGATCCGTCTCGAGGAGCGGGACGGAGGTGTCCTGGTGCGGGTGCAGGACGACGGGATCGGTATCCCTGTCGAGGTCAACGGTTCGGCTCCGGGGCATCTGGGCATGGTGGCCATGCGGGAGCGCGCGGAGCTTGCCGGAGGCTGGTCACGGGTGAGCAGCGATCCGAAGGGCGGCACGGTCGTCGAGGTGTGGGTCCCCACGAACGGCCAGCAGGCTCTTTGGGTTTCTTGAGATCGAACTTCATCCGCTGATCTATACTCGGCGTCGTCCGGAGCCCCGAGGACCGGAACATCGCCGAGAACACCTCACCGATGGACCCGCGCGAGCCCGTCGACATCGCGGTCGTGGGAGCGGGCAGGGTCGGGACTGCCCTTGGGGTGCTGCTGGCCGAGGCCGGGCACCGCGTGGTGGCGGCTTCGGGACGTTCGGGCTCGAGGGCCCGGGTGGAGCGATTCCTCCCCGGACTGCCCTTCGTCGCCAACGCGGAGGCGGCGGCTGCGGCGTCGGTGGTGATCATCGGGGTCCCCGACGATTCCATCGCCGCCACCTGCCTCGAAGTGGCCGGCTCGGTTCACGCGGGGAAGTTCGTCATGCATCTCTCCGGGTCGGCCTCGCTGGATGCGCTCGCTGCGGCACGGGAGGCGGGCGCCCGGACGCTCTCGATGCACCCACTTCAGACATTCCCCGGGGTGGTGCAGGCCATCGAACGCCTGCCGGGAAGCGGCATGGCCGTCACGGCGGAGGACGAGGCTTCGTATGCGCTGGGTGAACGACTGGCCAGAGATGCGGGCGGCCGTCCGTTCCGGCTCTCCGATGAGCAGAAGCCCCTGTACCACGCGGCCGCCGTGTTCTGTTCGAACTATCTCGCGGCGGTTCAGAGGGTCGCCGAAGAGCTGTTTCACACCGCGGGGCTCGACAATCCCGTTCCATTGTTTGCTCCGCTCGCCAGGGCGACGCTGGACAACGTCCTCGAACTCGGTCCGTCGTCCGCGCTGACCGGGCCTGCCGCTCGTGGAGACGCCGGCACCGTGCAGAGGAATCTGGAGGCGCTCCGCGACCAGGCTCCGTGGGCCCTTCCAGCCTACGTGGCGCTGGCACACGTGGCGGCCGAGATGGCCCAGGGAGGCGGCCGCCTCGACGCTGCCGGTCGCGAACGGGTGGAGAAGGTGCTCGCCGAGTGGAGGTGACTGGCAAGGTCGAGCGGCTCCGGGAGCTGTGCGACCGAACCAGGGGCACGGGCGGGAGCGTCGGGTTCGTCCCGACGATGGGTGCGCTGCACCAGGGCCACCTCTCGCTCGTCCGCCGGGCCCGGAGCGAGTGCGGGCTCGTGGTCATGTCGATCTTCGTCAACCCGCTGCAGTTCGGGGCGGGGGAGGACTATCGGGACTACCCCAGAGACCTGGACGCGGATGCCGAACTGGCGGAAAGGGAAGGGGTGGACATCGTCTTCGTCCCGGAGGACGGCGTCATGTATCCGAGGGCCGAGCCACCGACCACGGTGGACCCGGGGCCGCTGGGAGAGGTGCTCGAGGGCGCCTCCCGCCCGGGGCACTTCCGCGGCGTCTGCACCGTCGTGGCGAAGCTCTTCAACATGGTGGGCCCTTGCACGGCGTACTTCGGCGAGAAGGATTTTCAGCAGCTGGCGATCATCCGGAGCATGGTGAGGGACCTCGACTTCAGCGTGGACGTCGAGGCGTGCCCCACGGTCCGCGAGCCGGATGGGTTGGCGACGTCGTCGCGGAACGCGTACCTGTCCCCGGCAGAGCGCCGCGCGGCAACCTGCCTGTACCGTGCGCTCACCCGGGCCTCGGAGGTCGTCGCTCACGGCGAGCGGGACGCCAACGTGGTCAAGGCGGAGATGGCCAAGGTGATCGGGGCCGAGCCTCTGGCCCGCATCGATTATGTGGCCGTCGTGGACGAGGAGCACGGCTTCCAGGGAACGGACACGATCGACGGGCCGGTTCGGGCGTTGGTCGCGGCACGCTTCGGCTCGACGCGGCTGATCGACAACCTGCCATTACCGTGAGGGAGAATCGGTAGATGCTGCTGGCCGTTGATGTGGGGAACACCGAAACGGTCGTCGGTGTGTTTCGGGAGGAGGAGCTGGCCTGGCACTGGAGGCTGGCGACCGTTCCGGACAGGACCGCCGATGAGCTGGCCCTTCTGTTCGGCGGATTCCTCGAGCGCCAGGGGCTATCGTTCGATCGCCAGGTGACCGGGGTGGTCATCTCGAGTGTCGTTCCCACTGCGACGCAGTCGCTGCGGGAGATGGTCCGCGGCTACTTCCACTTCGTGCCGGTCGTGGTCGAACCGGGGGTGAAGACGGGCGTCCCGGTCCTCACGGACAACCCGAAGGAGGTTGGGGCGGACCGCATCGTCAACGCTCTGGCTGCCTACACCAAGTACGGGGGCCCGTGCATCGTGGTCGATTTCGGGACGGCCACTACCTTCGACGCGATCTCCGAGGGGGGCGAATACCTCGGCGGGGCCATCGCTCCGGGCATCCAGATCTCCGCGCGGGCGCTGTATGAGCGAACGGCACGCCTCCCGCGCATCGAGCTCTCTGCTCCACGCTCGGTCCTTGGCAAGAACACCGTGGAGAGCCTCCAGTCGGGCATCGTGTTCGGCTACTCGGCCCTGGTCGACGGGATGGTCGAACGCCTGGCCAAGGAGCTCGGCACGCCGACGGTGATCGCCACCGGGGGGCTCGCATCCATGGTCATCGAAGAATGCACGACGATCGATCAGCACGACCCCTGGCTCACGCTCGAGGGCCTTCGCCTCGTGTTCGAGAAGAACGCGGAGCCATGAGCGAGGAACCGCCTCGCGATGTGCTGGCCGTCCGGCGGGAGAAGCTCGATCGCCTGCGGGCCAGAGGCGTGGAGCCCTTCGCGCTTCGGTTCGATCGCGACTCGCTGGTGTCCGAGGTGCGGGAGAGGTTCGGCAGCATCTCGCCCGGGCAGTCGACCGGGGAAGTGGTCAGGGTCGCCGGGCGTCTCACCGCCCTGCGGCGGCACGGGCACCTCTCGTTCGGAGTTATTCGGGACGCCTCCGGCGATCTCCAGCTGATGCTCACGGAGGAGGCGCTCGGGCAAACCGAGTACGGGCACCTGGACGACCTCGACATCGGGGACTGGATCGGCGCCGAGGGCGAGGTGGTGGCGACCAAGAAGGGAGAGCTGTCCGTGCTCGCGGCGAGCGTGATGCTCCTCTCGAAATCGCTGCGGCCCATGCCCGAGAAGTGGCACGGTTTGAAGGACATCGAGCTGCGGCTTCGCCAACGGTACCTGGACCTGGCCACCACACCGGAGACCCGAGAGCGCACCCGGGCCAGGGCCCGGATCCTGAAGGCCCTCCGAGAACATCTCGACGAGCGCGGTTTCCTCGAGGTGGAGACACCCGTGCTCCAACCGGTCCCCGGCGGGGGGTTGGCCCGCCCGTTCGTGACCCACCACGATGCCCTCGATATCCCGCTGTACATGCGGATCGCGCCGGAGCTGTTCCTGAAGCGGGCGCTTGTCGGCGGACTGGAACGGGTCTTCGAGATCGGCCGCACGTTCCGCAACGAGGGCATCTCCGCTCGGTACAACCCCGAGTTCACCATGCTCGAGGCGTATCAGGCTTATGCCTCGTACGAGGACATGATGGAGCTGGTCGAGGGGTTGGTGAAGGCGTCCGCGCGCGCGGTGAACGATGGTCTCACCTTCGAGTTTCGCGGCCAGACCGTCGATCTCGGGGAGCCGTGGCGCCGGGTCACCCTGATGGAGCTGGTGTCCGAAGCCGTCGGGCGAGAGATCACGCTGGACGTGCCTCTCGAGGAACTTCAGCGCATCGCCGACGAGCGCGGCGTGGGCTATTCCCCAACCTGGGCCGCCGGGAAGCTCGTCACCGAGCTGTTTCAGGAGCTGGTGGAGGGTTCCTTGATCGAGCCCACCATCGTGAAGGACTTCCCCCGAGAGGTGTCTCCCCTGGCCCGGACGCATCGCGACGATCCCCGGCTCACGGAGCACTTCGACCTGGTGCTCGGGGGGGTGGAGATTGCCCCGGCGTACTCCGAGCTCACCGATCCGGATGAGCAGCGGCGCCGGTTCGAGATGCAGCGCGAGCAGAAGGCGGCCGGCGCGGACGAGACGCATCCCTACGACGAGGAATTTCTCGTGGCGCTGGAGCACGGGATGCCACCTGCGGGCGGCCTCGGCCTCGGCGTCGATCGTCTCCTCATGATCCTCACCGACGCTCCCTCCCTTCGAGAGGTGATCCTCTTCCCCACACTTCGTCCGGAGGATCACTCACGCTGAGGCGCGCGGGAGCCCTGCTCGTCCTGCTGGCTGCGTGCACGCCTGAGGCCACGCCCTCTCGACCCGAAGCCACGGTCCTGCCGGAAACCGCTTCGCCCGCTCCCACGCCGATCGCCGTGGCCGTGGTGGCGTCGGTCACCGGTCCGACGTCCGTCACCGACGCCACGTACCTTGACGGGATGCGGCTGGCCGAGGCGGAGGTCAACGGTGCCGGAGTTGGGGGCGAACGGCCGCTCCGGCTCGAGGCCGTCGACGATCGCGGGGACACGGCGCTCGGCGGGACGCTACTCGAAGCGGCGCTCGAGGATCGCCCGGTGGCCACCTTCGTGATCGGTCCCGGGTCGGTCGTCTCGCCGCGCCGATCGCTCATCGAGGAGGTCGGTTCTCCGCTGCTTCTCCTGTCCGGAGACCTGTACACGTCTCGTGAGCTCTTTCGCCAGACGTTCCAGACCGGGGTCCCGTGGAGGTGGCAGGCCGCCGTGATCATGCGCTACCTGACCGTGGACCGCCGGCATACACGTGTGCTGGCCGTCACCGAAGCCGGTCCTCAGGAGCGATCGGTGCGCGAGGCCATCGAGGCCTCCTCGCTGGAGGAAGGGACGAACCTCTCGACGACGCTCACGCTGGTGCCGGGCGGGGAGCTCGCGGCGATCCTCCGGCACGCCGCCGAGGCGGAGGCAGTGGCCTTCTTCGGCAGCGCCGCCGAGACGGCGCGGCTGTCCGAGGCGCTTGGGGCGCTCCCCGATCGCCCCCAGCTCGCAGCATCCTCCGAGGCCCTGTCGCCGGACTTCTCCGCGGCCGCGCCGGGGACGGTGGCCACGTATCCGTACACGTGGGCCGGGTGGGCCGATCCCATCCCGCGGGTCGGCGAGTTCCGGGCGAGATTCGAGGAAGCGCTGGGGCGCCAGCCCGCGGGATTCGAGCAGGAGGGGTACGACGCGGTCCGCCTGGTTGCGGACGGTCTCGCGAGGAGCGGCGGGGAGGGGGGCGACGCGCTCGTCCGCGCGCTACAGGGCTTCCGGGAACGGGTCTACTCGAGCCTTCCCGTGCGCTTCGGGCCCGACGACCGAACGGCTATCGACGACGGCCAACTCGGGCTGTTCGCCGTCCCTGCCCCGGACGAGGCGCCGGAGCCCTGGTTCACCGAGGCCCCGCGGTGGCGTCCACTGATGCGCACCTTCACGTTCGACGGGGAGAAGACGAACGTGCTCGACCGGGACAAGCGGGTGTTCTTTCCACGGTGGAGGAAGCCGCGGCCGAGCCCGAAGTACTGGCGCTCGCGTTACGGAATCACCTCTCGGCCGCGGCAGGACTCACTTCACTAGCGACCCGCGGCGTACCTCACCTGCTCAGGCCGGTGACTCGGCCGGACTGGCGTGGTCGTGGATGTGCGACTCGCGGAGGTGTTCCTTCTCTTCGTCCTGGTGCGGCTCGTGGTCGTGGGAGACCTCGGGATGGTTGTGCTCGTGAGCATGGGTCGCCAGCAGGTGCGTGATGTCTTCCCCGTGACGGTGGTAATGGGTCACGTGGCCGTGCTCGTGGTCGTGGACCGCAGCTTCGTGGGAATGCATGTCCGCCATTGCGCCCCCCTCACTCGTGATGCGCCCTCGCCGAACGCGCCTTCCCGGAGTCTACGCCGAGGTTGCGGCGATCACAGGTCGGCCAGAGCTGCCTGAAGGAGGGTGGCCTGTTCTTGCTCGTGAACGGCCCGGATGCCCGGTGCCGGACTTCCACTCTCCGGCCGGGCCACGTGGCGGAACCGGATCCCATCCGGGAGGGCCCGGTGCAGCCGAGCGTGCACGAAGGCATACGCCCCCATGTTCTCCGGTTCCTCCTGTACCCACCGAACCTCCCGGGCGTTCGGATACTGCTTCACGGCCTCCAGGATCTGAGCTTCGGGGAAGGGGTACAGCTGCTCCAGCCGGACGACCCCGACCGGTGGGACGTCGCCGTCCTGCCGGGCTCGGTCGATGTCGTAGAAGATCTTCCCCGAGCACAGCAGGACCACCCCGACGCGCTCCGCGTCGGGAGCTCCAGCGTCGGGGAGCACCTCGACGAAATGCCCGTCGACGAGCTCGTCCGTGGTGCTGCTCGCTGCGGCGAGCCGAAGGAACGACTTCGGGGTGAACGCGACGAGCGGCTTGCGGATCTCCCGGCGCATCTGCCTGCGAAGCAGATGGAAGTACTGCGCCGGGGTGGTGGGGACGGCCACCTGGATGTTGTCCTCTGCCGAAAGGGTGAGGAACCGCTCGATCCTCCCGCTGGAGTGCTCCGGTCCCTGCCCCTCCGACCCGTGGGGCAGGAGGACGACGAGGCCGCTGGTCTGGCCCCACTTGTCCTCTCCGGCCACGATGAACTGGTCCACCACGACCTGGCCCTCGTTGACGAAGTCGCCGAACTGGGCCTCCCAGGCAACCAGGGCCTCCTTCGCCTGCACCGAGTAGCCGTATTCGAATCCGAGCGCCGCGAACTCGTTGAGCGGGGTGTCGTAGATCCAGAACGGGGCCTGATCCTCGGACAGGTTGGCCAGGGGAAAGTACTCGCGCCCGGTCTCGTAGTCGACCAGCACCGCGTGGCGCTGGCTGAACGTCCCCCTGCGGGAGTCCTGACCCGATAGGCGAACCGGGATCCCCTCCAGGACGAGCGAGCCGAACGCCAGTGCTTCCGCGAGGGACCAGTCCACCCGGTCCTCCTCGAGGGATCCTCGGCGCTTCTCCAGTTGCTTGGCCAGCTTCGGATGCGGGGTGAAGTCATCCGGCCAGCTCGTCACGACCTCCAGGATCCGCTCCAGCGTCCCCCGCTCGACGCCGGTGTTGGTGGGAGGAAGCACACCCGTCGGCTTGGCGTGGTGGCGGTCCCGTTCGGGAGGCCGGCTCTCGTTCGTCTCGGCGAAGGCCTGCTCCAGGCGCCCGCGGTAATCGCGCAGCGCCGCTTCCGCGTCCTCCATGGTGATGTCGCCGCGGTTGATCAACTGCTCCATGTACCGCTTGCGGACCGAACGGTGCTCCTCGATCTTCGCGTACATGACGGGCTGCGTGTAGCTGGGGTCGTCGGCCTCGTTGTGCCCGAAGCGCCGGTAGCACACCAGATCGACCACGACATCCTTGTGAAACGTCTGACGGAACGCGAACGCCAGGCGGACCGCCCAGACGCAGCCCTCCGGGTCGTCGGCGTTCACGTGGAGGATCGGCGCCTGCACCATCTTCGCCACATCGGTGGCGTACACGCTGGAGCGGCCCGCCTCCGGGTCGGTGGTGAAGCCGAGCTGGTTATTCACCACGATGTGAACGGTCCCTCCGGTCCTGAACCCGGGGAGGGCGCTCATCCCAAGCGTCTCGGCGACCACGCCCTGTCCGGCGAAGGCGGCGTCGCCGTGGAGCAGCACCGGCAGCACCTTCACCCGGTGCCGGTCGCCAAGCTGGTCCTGCGCGGCCCGGGCTATCCCCTCGAGCACCGGGTCGACGGCCTCGAGATGGCTGGGGTTCGAGGCCATCTCCACCTCGATCGTGCCTTCCGAGCGTCCGGTGAACTTCCCTGCGGTGCCGACGTGATACTGGACGTCTCCGGACCCGTGGATCGACTCCGGGTCGATGTCTCCCTCGAACTCCCGGAAGATGCGCTCGTGGCTCTTGCCGACGATGTTGGCCAGCACGTTCAGCCGCCCCCGATGGGCCATCCCGATGAGAGCCCTCTCCATGCCTGCCTCGATCGCCTCCTCCAGCAGGACGTCAAGCATCGGGATCAGACTCTCCGAGCCCTCGAGGCCGTATCGCCGATGCCCGATGTATTTCGTGTGCAGGAACTGCTCGAACGCTTCGGCGGCGTTGAGACGCTCCAGGATGTGCCGCTTCTCCTCCCGGGAGGGCTCCCGATCGATCCCCTCGACGCGCTTGCGGATCCACCCTTTCTGTTCGTGCTCCTGGATGTGCATGTACTCAACGCCGACCGTCTGGCAGTACGCCGCGCGGAGCTGATCGAGAATCTCTCGCAGGGGCCGGGGGTCCTCCCCCGGATCCATGAAGAAGCTCCGATCGAGATCCCAGACCGACAGTCCGTGGTGCTCGAGGTCGAGCTCCGGGTGCGAGAGCACGTCGCCGCTGCCGAGGGGGTTGATGTTCGCGACCAGGTGCCCCCGGACCCGATACATGTTGACCAGGCGAAGCACGCTCGCCTGCCGACGGGCGTGGGGTGTCGCATCGTGCAGGAACGCAGTGGCTCGATCCTGGGTCCAACGGACCGGCTCGTACGGAACCTCCAGGCTCGCGAAGATCTCGTCGTAGAACTCCTCGCCGAGCAGGAGCCGTTCCAGCGTCCCGAGGAACTCCCCGCTCTCCGCCCCCTGGATCACCCGGTGGTCGTACGTGCTCGTGACGCCGACGACCTTCCCGGCGCCGATCTCGCCGAGGAGTGAAGGGTCGGCGCCCTTGAGGTCGCTTGGGTAATCGACTCGCCCGATCCCCACGATGACGCTTTGCCCCGGCAGGAGACGGGGCACCGAGAGCTGGGTGCCCACGGTGCCCGGGTTGGTGATCGTGGCGGTGGTGCCGGCGAAGTCCTCGGGGGTGAGCTTTCCGGACCGAGTCTTCCGGATGACGTCCTCGTAGGCGCGCCAGAACCCGGCGAAGTCGAACTCGTTCGCTCTCTTCACGTTGGGCACCAACAGCGTGTGCGTTCCATCCTTACGCTCGACGTCCACGGCGAGACCGAGGTTCACTTCCTGGCGACGAAGGACGTGGGGCGCGCCGTCCACCTCGAGGAAGCTCGCCTTCATCGCGGGCACGGCTTCCAGCGCGTTCACCACGGCCCAGCCGAGGATGTGCGTGAAGCTCACCTTGGCCGGTGAGAGGTACCCGTTCAGCACTCTCCGGTTCTCTTCGAGCAGCTTCGCCGGGATGAACCGCACCGACGTGGCCGTGGGGACCTCCAGGCTCGCCCGCATGTTCTCGACGATCCGGGCAGCGGCACCCCGGAGAGGCTCAGCGCCCGGCGGAACGTCCACTGGCTCGGGAGAGGGTCCGTCGCCCGGGGGGCGGAAGTCTTCGAAGAAGTCGGCCCAGCTCTCATCGACGGAGCGGGGGTCCTCCTGATACCTCCTGAACATCTCATCGACCAACCACGTGTTGGGGCCGAACGCTTCCGTCTCCACGTCCTGATCCGCGTCGGCTCCGACCTCGTCGTTCCCACTCATCAGTCGCTCTCCTCCTCCCCATCATCGCACCCGGCAAACGGACAGCGAAGCGGAGGGCGTGGCGGCGCCGTGAGTGGGTAAGACCGCTCTGGTAGAGTCCGGCGGAGCGAACCAGAGCATTCAACTGAAGAGAGAGGAGGCGGATATGGGATTCAAACGAGGGATGTTGCTGGGGCTGGGCGTTGGTTACGTGCTTGGCGCAAAGGCCGGCCGCGAGCGGTACGAAGAGATACGTCAGGCCTGGCAGCGGTTCAGCGGCAACCCCAAGGTTCAGACCGTGCTGGAGAAGAGCCGGGAGGTCGTTGAGGCAGGCGCCGGGAAGGGCCTCCACGTGGTGGAGGAGGGTGTGAAGAAGGCCACCGGTTCCGTGAAGCGTCGGCTGGAGACGCAGGAAGAGCAGGGCTGGGAGCCGGTCTCCGAGACTTAAGCGGCGGGGCTGATCCGGCTCATCAGCATGCGCAGGTCACCGAGGATCACACGCTGGGTGGCCATGGTCCGTTGGAGGAGGTTGATCGCCTCCTCGGTCCGCCCTTTCTCCAGAAGCGTGAGGAGGGCCTGGAAGCGAAGCAGGTTGCCCACGATCATCTGGATCGCGCTGTCCTGAAGGTCCAGGGCCACCTGCTCTCGTTCGGCGGTGTCCCAATTGATGTCGTCGTTCACGGCCAGGAGTTTTGGGCCCGGTCGCGCTTGCGGTAATGGGGCAAAATGACCGGATTCTCTACGGAGATCGGACCACGGGAGCACGCGCACTACCGACCGGCGACGGCAGGAGTTGGAACGCCGGCGTTGAAGTCATGGGTCGGGAACTAATCCAACGGCGTCGGACGTCCGAAGTACTTGAAGGAAGGAACGGCCTCCGGGGGGATTTGACAGACCCCCGGGTATAATTGGCTTCCGGAGGCGCTCCGGGGGCGTGACATGAAGCGCCAACTGAGAGTGCCGCCGTTGCCTCGGGGGTAGGACGAAGTTCCGCTGAGCCCCGAGGAGGCCCGAGGGGCCGGGTGGTCCGGTCCAGGAGTGGCGAAATGTTCGAACGGTTCACCGACCGGGCCCGCCGGGTAGTCGTCCTGGCCCAAGAAGAAGCTCGGATGCTGAACCATAACTACATCGGCACCGAGCACATCCTCCTCGGCCTCATCCACGAGGGCGAGGGCGTCGCGGCCAAGGCCCTGGAATCGCTGGGAATCTCTCTCGAGGCGGTCCGTCAGCAGGTCGAGGAGATCATCGGTCAGGGGCAGTCCGCCCCCACCGGACACATCCCGTTCACACCGCGGGCGAAGAAGGTCCTGGAACTCTCGCTGCGCGAAGCGTTGCAGCTCGGCCACAACTACATCGGCACCGAGCACATCCTCCTCGGCTTGATCCGGGAGGGCGAGGGCGTTGCCGCCCAGGTGCTCCAGAAGCTTGGGGCGGACCTCAACCGTGTTCGCCAGCAGGTCATTCAGCTCCTTTCCGGCTACACGGGCGGGAAGGAGGCGGCGCCCGGAGAGCAGACCCCGCAGGGCTCCATGGTCCTCGATCAGTTCGGGCGGAACCTCACCCAACTCGCCCGGGACACCAAGCTGGACCCGGTGATCGGCCGCCAGAAAGAGATCGAGCGAGTGATGCAGGTCCTCTCGCGCCGGACCAAGAACAATCCCGTCCTCATCGGGGAGCCGGGCGTGGGAAAGACGGCGATCGTGGAGGGCCTGGCCCAGAACATCGTCAAGGGCGATGTGCCGGAGACGCTCAAGGGCAAGCAGATCTACACGCTGGACCTCGGCGCGCTGGTCGCTGGCTCCCGGTACCGCGGAGACTTCGAGGAGCGCCTGAAGAAGGTCTTGAAGGAGATCAAGAGCCGCGGCGACATCGTGCTGTTCATCGACGAGCTCCACACGCTGGTCGGCGCGGGAGCGGCGGAGGGCGCCATCGACGCGGCGTCGATCCTCAAGCCGATGCTGGCTCGCGGCGAGTTGCAGACGATCGGGGCGACCACGCGGGACGAGTACCGAAAGCACCTGGAGAAGGATGCGGCCCTGGAGCGACGGTTCCAGCCGATCTATGTGGACGAGCCCACCGTGGCCCACACCATCGACATCCTCAAGGGGCTTCGGGACCGGTACGAGGCTCACCACCGCGTCTCGTTCACCGACGAGGCCCTGGTGGCCGCGGCGAACCTCTCCGACCGGTACATCAGCGACCGGTTCCTTCCCGACAAGGCCATCGACCTCATCGACGAGGCCGGGTCCCGCATGCGCATCCGCCGGATGACCGCGCCGCCCGACGTTCGCGAGGTCGACGAGAAGATCGCTGAAGTCCGGCTCCAGAAGGAATCGGCGGTCGATTCGCAGGACTTCCGCCGGGCCCAGGAGTTGAAGGAAGAGGAGCTGCGACTCATCGAGGAACGAAAGCACCGCGAGAGCGAATGGAAGTCCGGCGAGCTCGACGTTCTTTCCGAGGTTGACGAAGAGGAAATCGCCGAGGTTCTCTCGGCGTGGACGGGGATCCCCGTCTACAAGCTCACCGAGGAGGAGACCCAGAAGCTCATCCGGATGGAGGATGAGCTGCACAAGCGCCTGGTCAACCAGGAAGAGGCCGTCGCCGCGGTGTCCAAGGCCATTCGCCGTACCCGTGCCGGCCTGAAAGACCCCAAGCGACCATCGGGTTCGTTCATCTTCCTCGGGCCTTCCGGCGTGGGGAAGACCGAGCTGTCGAAAACGCTGGCGGAGTTCCTGTTCGGCGACGAAGACGCGCTTATCCAGCTGGACATGTCGGAGTACATGGAGAAGCACACGGTGTCGCGGTTGATCGGCTCCCCGCCGGGATACGTGGGCTACGAGGAGGGCGGGCAGCTCACCGAGGCCGTTCGCCGGAAGCCGTTCTCGGTGGTGCTGTTCGACGAGATCGAGAAGGCCCACCCCGACGTGTTCAACACACTCCTGCAGATCCTGGAAGACGGGCGACTGACGGACGCGCAGGGGCACACGGTCGACTTCAAGAACACCGTGATCATCATGACCTCGAACCTGGGGACCCGGGAGGTTCAGAAGGGTCCCGCGGTCGGGTTCGCGGCGGCGGCGAACGAGGAAGTCACCTACGAGAAGATGAAGGAGAAGGTGATGGAGGAGCTGAAGCGCTCCTTCCGTCCCGAGTTCCTGAACCGGATCGACGAGGTCATCGTGTTCCACTCGCTCACGCAGGAGCACGTGAAGTCGATCGTCGATCTGATGATGAAGCGAGTGCGAGACCAGCTGAAGTCGAAGGACGTGGAGATCGTCCTCACCGATGGCGCGAAGGGCCTGCTCGCCGAGAAGGGCTACGACCCCACGCTCGGTGCTCGTCCCCTCCGCCGGACCATCCAGCGGATGGTGGAGGACCCGCTGTCCGAGAAGCTGCTGTGGAAGGAGTACACCGCGGGGCAGACCATCATCGTGGACGCGCAGGACGGCGAGGTCGTGTTCGAGTCGTCCACCCCGCCCGACACTCCCCCGGTGGAGCTGGCCGGCCAGCAGGAGTCGTAACCCTCCACATCCTCGACGAAGACCCCATCCGTGGGGACGCCTGCGGATGGTAAGGCCGAAAGGGCCCGGCAGCCCTGGGGTTGCCGGGCCTTCGGCATTCCGGGCCTGTCTCCGCCCTTCCAGCGGTGATGTCAGAGGCTTTCAGTAGGCTCTGGTCATGGCGAAGGTCAGGGCGCCGCTGGCGTGCCAGGCGTGCGGCCACCAGGTCGGGCAATGGGTGGGGCGATGTCCCCGGTGCGACGCGTGGGGGACGGTGGGCGAGCTATCGGTCGACTCGCTCGTGAACCCCCCGGTTCCGCTGACGGTGACGGACGAACCCGAGCCCAGGCTGTCGACGGGGCTGGGCGGTTTGGACCGGGTCCTGGGCGGAGGGCTGGTGGCGGCCTCGGTGGTGCTCATCGCGGGTGAGCCCGGCATCGGGAAGTCGACCCTGCTGCTTCATGTTCTGGCGAATCTCGCCGCCGCCGGCCACCACTGCCTGCTCGCCTCGGGCGAGGAGTCCAGAGCCCAGGTTGCCGCACGAGCCCGCCGGCTCGGGCTCCCGGCCACCGCGGCCGCGTTCGTTCCCGGGCGGGACCTCCCCGAGGTCCTCGGCGCCGCGCGACACTTCCGCCCGAAGGTCCTCGTCGTCGATTCGATCCAGGCGATCAGAGACCCGGAGATGACCGGCCTCCCCGGTGGCCCATCCCAGGTGCGAGCGTGCGCCGACGCGCTCGTTGGGCTGGCGAAGTCGGAGGGCGTGACCGTCGTCCTCGCGGGACAGGTGACCAAGGACGGCGACCTGGCGGGGCCACGCACGCTCGAACACGCGGTGGATGTGGTCTGCTCCTTCGGCGGCGATCCCCGGACGGGCCTGCGCGTGCTGTCCGGAGGGAAGAATCGCTTCGGCCCCGATGGGGAAGTGGCCTGGTTCGACATGGGATCGGATGGTTTGAGGGAGATGGATCCCTCATCGGTGCTCTCTCCGTCGGACGGGGAAGTAGGTGCGGCCACGGCGCTTTTGGCGGCGGGACGTCACGTGTTCCCTGTCGAGGTGCAGACCCTCGCAGTGCCGACGGAGGGGTTCCCACGGCGACAGGTGTCGGGTCTCGATCCCATGCGCTTCGGCTTGATGGCGGCCGTGGTGGATCGGGCCCTCGGCCTGCCCGTGGCCCGGGCCGAGCTGTACGGCGCCACCGCCGGTGGTCTTCGGGTCGACGACCCCAGCTGCGACCTGGCGGTGGCAGCAGCCCTCGCTTCCACGGCGAGTGGAGTGCCGCCGCCTCGGGGGGCCGCGTTCTGCGGCGAGGTGAGTCTCACCGGTGGCGTGCGGCCGGCGACGAACCCTTCGGCCCGGTTTGCGGCGGCCGCGGTCGCGGGGATCCGCACGGTGTACTGCGCTGCAGAGCCCGAGGCTTCGTCAGGAGTGCGAATCACGTCTGTCCGACATCTTCGCGACGCGCTCGGTTGGGCTCGTTCCGATGCGAAACGAGCACCGTGACCAGCGGTTTTGATTTGCGAGGGCCAAGCGAAGCGTGCTACGATGGGAAAGCTCGGAGGAGCCCAAAGCCGCGACCAGGGGGTGCTGTGTACCGGAAGGGCGATACTGTCATCTATCCCCATCATGGGGCTGCTGTGATCGAGGAGCTTACCGAACGAGAGTTCCTCGGTGAGATGAGAAAGTACCTCGTCCTCCGGTTGTCCTACGGAGATCTCACGCTGATGGTTCCCGTAGAGAACACCGACGAGATCGGTCTCCGGGAGGTCGTCAGCAAGCGGGATGTCCGCAAGGTCATGGAGGTCCTCCGCCAGAGCGAATCCCGGATGCCCGCGAACTGGAGCCGGCGGTACAAGACGAACATCGAGAAGATCCGGTCGGGCGATATCTACCAGGTCGCCGAGGTCGTGAGGAACCTCTCCATCCGGGAGCGCGAGAAGGGCCTCTCTGCCGGGGAGAAGCGGATGCTGGCCAAGGCCCGGCAGATCCTCATCTCCGAGCTGGTGTTCGCGGTCGGATCGACCGAGGACAAGGCCGTGGCCATGGTGGACAAGGTCCTCGAGGAAGCTCACGCCGTCTAGACACTTGTACCTCCCCCATTCATGGCGCACCTTTAGGGTGTGAGCACGGGGTCCAATCGGAAGAGCCCGCCTCGCGGGATCATCGTCGAGCTCGTACGGCTCATTCTCGTGGCGGTGTTCACCGTCGGGGGGTGGAGGATCGCCGACGTGACGGGCGCGGAGGACTCTCGACTCCTCACCGGGATCCTTCTCGGGAGCGCCGTCGGATACGTCGTGGGAGGGATGCTGGGACGAGGTGCCGTCGCCGCGGTCTCGGCGGTCGAGCGAGACTTCCGGAAGATCCCGGCGTCAGAGCTTCTGGCCGGTGTGCTGGGGCTGATCCTCGGGCTGATCGTTGCGGTACTGGTTTCGATCCTGGTGTTCCGTCTGCCTCCGGCCGCCGCCTACCCAACCTCGGCATTCATGACGCTGCTGCTCGGCTATCTCGGCTACCGGGTGGGCCGGGCCGTCAACCAGGAGCTCTTCGGGCTGTTCGGGCTGAAGCCGCGGGCATCCGGGATGGCTCCCGGGACGGTGAACGTCCTTGATACCAGCGCGCTCATCGACGGGCGGGTGTTGGAGGTTGCGCGTGCAGGATTCCTGGGTGGCACCTTCCTCGTGCCGAGGGGCGTTCTCTTCGAGCTCCAGACCATCGCAGACTCATCGGATCCGAGGCGCCGGTCACGAGGGCAGCGAGGCCTCGAGGTCTTGGCCGAGCTGCAACGGTCGCCGGCCGTCGAGGTGGTTCTTGTCGAGGAGCTGGGGTCGGGCGATGTGGATGCCCAGCTGGTGCGGCTGGCGAAGGAGCGGGGGGGCGTCGTGGTCACCAGCGACTCGAACCTGGCCAAGGTGGCGGCGGCCCTGGACGTCCCGGTTCGGTCCCTGTCGGAGCTGGCCATGGCTCTTCGGCCCCCGTTCCTGCCCGGAGAGGACGTGACCGTCCATCTCACCAAGGGGGGGCGCGAGCACGGCCAGGGTGTCGGCTATCTGGAAGACGGCACGATGGTGGTGGTGGACGGCGGAAGCGAGTACCTCGGGGCCGATGTTCGAGTGACGGTGACCAATGTGCTCCAGACGGCGACGGGGAGGATGGTGTTCGCCCGGATGAGCGAGGGATGAGGGCGGTCGCATTGCTCGCTGCGGCCGGCCGAGGCCAGCGCCTGCAGGCAGACGTTCCCAAAGCGCTTCTTCGGGTTGCCGGCAAGCCCCTGCTGCGCTTCGCCATGCACGCCATCGATGCGTGCCTGGAGCTGGAAGCGGTGGTGGTGGCGGCCCCCACGGAACGATGGAGCGAGATCGTTGAGATGGCGAAGCGGTCCGAGAAACTCATCGACGTGGTTGAGGGAGGGGAGAACCGTCACGTCTCCATCAGGAACGCCCTCGACGCCGTTCCCGAGGGGTTCGACGCCGTTGTGTGCCACGATGTGGCTCGCCCGTTCGCCCCCCCGACTCTGTTCACCGCCGTGCTGCGAGCGCTCGACGGTGCCGACGGCGCCGTCCCCGTGCTCGTCGTGCACGACACCGTGAAGCGGATCGAGGGGACGGTCGTCGCCGCGACGGTGCCGCGGGAGGGGCTCGCGCTGGCCCAGACCCCTCAGGCCTTTCGCCGGGAGGCACTCGAGGCCGCACATCGAGCGGCCGCTCTTGACGGATTCACCGGAACGGACGACTCGGTCCTCGTGGAGCGAGCTGGTTTCAGGGTCCTCGCAGTTCCGGGGGAACCGTCGAACCTGAAGGTCACGACGTCCGCGGATCTGCGGATGGCCGCCGCGCTTGCTGCAGGTCTCGGTGGCTGAGCTTCGCTTCGGTCTCGGCTTCGACGTGCACCCTCGCGGCGAGGCACCGCCTCTTCTCCTCGGCGGGGTTCGCTTCGAGGGCGAGCCGCGGTTGGAGGGGCATTCGGATGCGGACGTCATCTGTCACGCCGTGGCCGACGCGATGCTGGGAGCCGCGGCGCTCGGAGATCTGGGTACGCACTTCCCGGACGATGATCCCGCCACGGCGGGGATGGGAGGCATGGATCTTTTGGTGAGAGCCGTAGAGCTGATCCGCGGAGCCGCGTTTCGCCCCATCTCATGCGATGTAGTCGTTGTGGCGGAGGTCCCTCCGATCGCACCCCGCCGAGATGAGATGCGAGCGAACCTTGCGCGTGTCCTCGGGGTGTCCATCGATCGGATCTCCGTCAAGGCCACCCGTCCCGAGGGGCTGGGGCTCACCGGCGATGGTGCGGCCTGTATCGCGCTCGCCGTGGCGACAACGCCGTGAAGGGCAGGGGAAGCACCCACGCGGGCCGCGCCAGGACTCCACGCGATGCGGCAGTCGTCGGCAGGCGGCCGGCGCTCGAGGCGATTCGTTCTGGCTCCGCCCGCGAGGTCCTGGTTTCGATGTCGGCGCGAACCACGGCCGGGCTTCGCGAGGTATTGGACGCCGCTGCGCGCCTCCATGTTCCGGTTCGCAGGGTCACCGACGACGTGATCGATCGGATCGCGTCTGGCACTCGTCATCAGAGAGTTGCCGTTCGCGTGGCCATGCCGCCGTCCCTGGACGAGCGCGCGCTCGGTAGCCGGGATTGGCCCACCGATGCAGTCGTGCTGGTGCTGGACGGCGTGACTGATCCTCAGAACGTGGGTGCAGCCGCGAGGACCGCAGAAGCGGCGGGCGCGGCTGCCATGATCGTGCGGCGACACCGTGGCGCACCGAACACGTCGGCAACGCTCAAGACTTCAGCCGGTGCGCTGTTTCACTTGCCGGTCGCCCGGGTAACGAACATCACTCGGGGGTTGGACACGTTGAAACGAGCGGGGTTTTGGGTTGCCGGCCTCGACGCGGCCGCTTCGCGAACGATCCGTGAAGCGGAACGTCCGCCGGGTCGGCTGGCCCTCGTCGTCGGGTCGGAGGGGTCGGGATTATCTCGACTGGTCCGAGAGAGCTGCGACGAATTGATCGCCATTCCTCTTACGGGAAAAGCGACCTCCCTGAACGTGGCCGTGGCCGCAGGCGTGGGTCTTTTTACTTACGCCGATAGAGGGAATAGGACGGAGGAGAAATGACTGAATCCCGGGGCGGTTTCGACCGTATTGGGAGTGTTGTCTACGCCAAACCCACTTGCCTCGGAGGATCTTTGTGCCGATAATCGTCATGCCCTCTCAAACGGGGTTGCCCGCAGGCCCCGCACAACTGGAAGGAGTCATCTCGGGTGGCTGAACGGCTAGCGGCGAGAGGGTTGTATTCGTCTGAGGTCCCGGACGAGGACCTCGTCGACGAATACCATCTGGGCAACCAGCGAGCGGTCGAGACGCTGCTCACTCGATACCGTGACTTCGCTCGGCTCAAGGCGCGCTCGTACTTCCTCGTCGGCGCGGACCGTGACGACATCATCCAGGAAGGGATGATCGGCCTGTACAAGGCCATCCGTGACTTCAGCCGGGAGAAGCAGACCTCCTTCCGTGGTTTCGCCGAGATGTGCGTGACCCGCCAGATCATCACGGCGATCAAGACCGCCACCCGCCAGAAGCATGGACCCCTCAACTCGTACGTGTCGTTCTCCAAGCCGGTCGGCGCGGGTGAGGAACCCGATCGAGTCCTGATGGATGTGCTTCGAACCCCGCACGTGCCCGACCCGGCGGAGATGGTGATCTCCCACGAAGAGATGCTCAGCATCAAGCTCGCGTTCACGGAGATCCTCTCGGACTTCGAGGCGGAGGTGCTTCACCTCTACGTGGATGGGAAGTCCTACCAGGAGATCGCGGAACTGCTCAACCAGCACGTCAAGTCCGTGGACAACGCGCTCCAGCGAGTGAAGCGGAAGATCGACCTTCACCTTCGGGCTCGAAGGGCCAGCGAGGACGAAGAACACTCGCAGCAGATCGCCGACGACGTACGCGTCGCGGCTCGCACACCCGGCCGCCGGTAGAATCCTCTGGCTGGCGTGGCGCAGTCCGGTAGCGCAAGCGATTTGTAATCGCTAGGTCGTGGGTTCGAATCCCACCGCCAGCTCGAC
>DASQUW010000216.1:0-4002 GCA_035641075.1 Actinomycetota bacterium
GAGCCACTGGGCATCGAGCCGGAGATCGAAGCGGAGGTGGATGAGGTTGCGTCCGGGCAGGCACCCGCGGAGGCGCCGACCGCCGAGGCTCCCACCGAAGAGTCCGTGGGCCCACCTCCGGAGGATGAAGCCGAGCAGGAACCGGAAGTCGCTCCCGAGCCCACCGCGCCGGCCGAGGAGGAAGAGGAACCGAGCGAGGAGGACATCTCGCTCGAGTCCATCGTCCAGGACTTGAAGCGCCGCGAGGGCCGCTCCTAGAGTTGCTCCTGGTCGGCCTGACCGGCGGGCTCGCATCGGGGAAATCCACCGTTGCCGCCATGCTCGCTCGGCGAGGCGCCATCGTGGTCGACGCTGACGAGCTCTCCCGCCGAGCCGTCGCTCCCGGCACCCCCGGCCTGGCTCGGATCGTGCAGACGTTCGGAAAGGAGGTCTTGCACCCGGGGGGTGGTCTCGACCGCTCGGCGCTTGCGGCCATCGTCTTCGCCGACGAGAAGAAGCGTCGACTCCTCGAGACGATCGTCCACCCGGAGGTGTTCCGACTCCTCGGCGAGGTGGTGGAGCGTCACCGGCACACGGACGAGGTTGTGGTCTTCGACGCCCCGCTGATCGTGGAGACGGGGTTCGATCGAGCCTCCGACCTGGTGATCGTGGTGTCGTCCCCGGTCGAGGAACAGGTGGCCCGAGTTGCCCGGACCCGAGGGATGAGTGAGGACGATGCTCGCGCTCGGATCAGCTCACAAGTCTCTCCCGCCGAGCGGGAGAGGCGAGCCGACATCGTCGTCCACAACGACGGCTCGCTGGAACAGCTGGAGGAGCGAGTCGCGGGGTTGTGGAAGGATCTCCAGTCTCGTGCGGCGGGGTCGGGGACGTGAGCGACGTCGATCGCCCTCGGGAGGTGCAGGCCATCTTCTTCGATGCGGGGGAGACGCTGGTGTATCCGCACCCCTCCTTCGCCGAGCTGTTCTCGGAGGTCCTTCGGCGGAAAGGGGTGATGGTCGATCCGGCCGTCGTGCAAGAGACCGTCTCCATCTATTCGAAACGCTTCGCGGACGCGTCGCAGGCCGAGGAGATGCCGCCCCGTCTGTGGTCCACCTCGAAGGAGAGCTCCCGGACGTTCTGGCTGGAGGTCTACGGCAACTTCCTCAGCGACGTGGGCGTCACCGACCATCACGATGAGTTGGCGGAGCGCCTGTTCGAGGCGTTCTCCGATCTGTCCAACTACCGGCTCCACGCCGATGCGATTCCCACCCTGGAGCGCCTGGACGCGGGTGGCTACACGCTCGGCGTCATATCGAACTTCGAGGAATGGCTGGAGCGCCTCCTCGAGGCACTCGGAGTGACGCGGTACTTTCCCGTCCGGGTCATCTCCGGCATCGAGGGCGTGGAGAAGCCCGACCCGGCGATCTTCCAAATCGCCTTGGACCGAGCCGGAGTGTCAGCCGCCGAGTCCGTATACGTCGGCGATCACCCCTACTTCGATGTCCAGGCGGCCCGCCAGGCCGGGCTGTTCCCGGTGCTCATCGACCGACGGGGGCGCTACCCCGATGCCGATGGGGTCCGGATCACCTCGCTCGAAGATCTGCCCGAGGTCCTCGGGATCGACGCGTGACTTGCGCCCTCACGGGACACGCTCTTTCATGACCACGATGAGCGAGCGCGGCATCGGCCATCTCGATGAGGTGCTCGAGAACCTGGGGGCGTTCCGGGCCGACCCGGAGGACCTGATCCAGGCGTGCCCGTCGGGGTTCCGTCGGATCCCCATCTCACAGGGTCCAGATTTCTACATCTCGCTCCAGGCGCTCGGGCCCGACCAGGTTGCATACGCACACACCCACCCGGATTCGGAGGAATGGACGATCGTGCTCAAGGGAAGCGGTGAGGCCCTCATCCATGAGCCGATCCCGCTTGGCTCCGGCTCCATGGTGGGACGGGCCGCCGCCCATCCGCACGGGTTCCGTGCCGGCAGCGATGGCCTGTACATGCTGTCGATCCAGCTTCCGCGCCCCGCCGAGGGCGGAACGACGTGGGACGAGCCCGGAACCACCACGGACCCCGCCCACTGCGCCGCCGGAGGCCGGTGCCGCCGCTGCGCCCGATGCGGAGGGCACAGCGCGGAGGTCCGCCGCAGCTCGTTCGAGTGCGAGAACTGCGGCCAGATGTTCTGAGCGGCGAGATGTCTTCGGAGCGCGAAGGCGAGCGCCTTTTCACCGTGGAAGAAGCCAACGCGCAGCTGGAGCGGCTCCGGATCTCGCTCGACCGGATCCGTGAGGCCAGGCAGGTAGTGCTCCGCTCCGGCGAGCGCGTCCGGGAGACCGCCCCGAGCGACGGGGGCGGTATGGAGGGGGAGACATACTGGAACGCCCTTCGCACACTCCGGGAGGAGATGGAGGGACTCGCCGCCGATGGGATCGTCCTTCGGGATGCGGAGAGCGGCCTGGTCGATTTCCCGGCGGAGCGGGAAGGCCGGGTGATCCAGCTCTGCTGGCGGCTCGGGGAGGAGCGCGTCGCGTTCTGGCACGAGGTCGACGCGGGTTTCGGTAACCGGAAGCCGCTCGAGCCCTAGAATCGGAGGGTGCCCCGGTTTCGTGTGGTCTCCGAATTCGACCCGGCCGGCGCCCAACCCGAGGCGATCGACCGGCTCGCTGAAGGCATCCTCGCCGGCGAGGATTACCTGACCCTGCTGGGGATCACCGGCTCCGGAAAGACGTTCACGATCGCCAAGGTGGTGGAGCAGGTCCAGAAGCCCACCCTGGTCATCTCGCCGAACAAGTCGCTGGCCGCGCAGTTGGCCAACGAGTTCCGAGAGTTCTTTCCGGACAACGCCGTGGAGTACTTCGTCTCGTATTACGACTACTACCAGCCGGAGGCCTACGTCCCCCAGACCGACACGTACATCGAGAAGGACTCGTCGATCAACGACGAGATCGACCGGCTCCGACACTCGGCCACCTCGGCCCTGCTCACCCGGGACGACGTCCTCATTGTGGCCAGCGTCTCGTGCATCTACGGCCTGGGCTCACCCGAGGAGTACATGGAGCAGATCCTCCATCTTCGCAAGGGGGAGAGCGTGGGCCACGACTTCGTGCTCCAGCGTCTCGTGGACATGCACTATCAGCGGAACCAGGCCACTCTCACCCGCGGCGCTTTCCGGGTGCGAGGCGACACCATCGAGGTCCACCCCGCCTACGAGGAGACGGCGCTGCGGATCGAGCTCTGGGGCGACGACGTCGAGCGGCTCCTCCGGCTCGACCTGATCACCGGTGAGGTCCTCGGCGAGCTCGACGAGGTCACCGTGTATGCGGCCACCCACTACGTGGCCTCGGAGGACCGGATGAAGCGGGCCATCGCCACGATCGAGATGGAGCTCGAAGGGCGATTGGCCGACCTGGAATCCCAGAACAAGCTCCTGGAGGCCCAGCGGCTTCGGATGCGAACGAACCACGACCTGGAGA
Organism: Actinomycetota bacterium; assembly: GCA_035641075.1. GTDB lineage: Bacteria > Actinomycetota > UBA4738 > UBA4738 > CALAEC01 > DASQUW01. Next base: position 3,453 of record DASQUW010000216.1, read on the forward strand.
TGATGAGGGAGCTCGGGTTCTGCTCCGGCATCGAGAACTACAGCCGGCACATCGACGCCCGGGCACCTGGCAGCGCGCCCCACACGCTGCTCGACTACTTCACCTCCGACTGGCTCTGCGTGATCGACGAGTCGCACGTCACGATCCCTCAGCTTCACGGGATGTATGAGGGAGACATGAGCCGGAAGGGAACCCTCGTCGAGCACGGCTTCCGCCTGCCGTCCGCGATGGACAACCGCCCCCTGAGGTTCGAGGAGTTCACCGCCCGGGTGAAGCAGGTGGTGATGCTCTCCGCCACGCCCGGTCCGTACGAGCTCGACGTGTCGAAACGTGTCGTCGAGCAGATCGTCCGTCCGACGGGCCTGGTCGACCCCGCGGTCGAGATCCGCCCCACCCGGGGGCAGGTGGACGATCTGATCGAGGAGATCCGCCAGCGGGTTGAGACCGACCAACGGGTCCTGGTCACCACGCTGACGAAGAAGATGGCCGAAGACCTCACCGACTACCTCATCGAGATGGGCCTGCGGGTCCGATATCTCCATTCCGAGGT
>DASQUW010000217.1:0-8852 GCA_035641075.1 Actinomycetota bacterium
CCGTCCGCGAGTGCCTGGGCCAACCACCGCGCCACGCTCCGGAACGCCGCGAGCTCCAAGCTGCGGGCGTAGGCGATGTCGGGCGAGCTGGCCATGAGGTCGTCCTCCTCGGGCCGGGAGGGCCTCGGCAACAGCCTCCCCACCTTCATCTCCAGCAGGACGGCACAGATGGCCAGGAACCAGGTGGCTTCCTCCAGGCTCCACCCCTCTGCCTCCTCGGCATGCTCCAGGAAGCGCTCGGTGACCCGGGCAACGGGGACGTCGCACACGTCGATGGTGCGGTCCAGCAGCAGCTCGGCAAGGAGCCGGAAGGGACCGCTGAAGACGGGGAGCTCCACCGAGAACTCCCCCACCCGCGACGAGACGCGCTCTTCTCCCATCGAACTCATATCGGATCCACCGCGGACGAGACCTGCTGCTGCACTTGGATGATGGCCATGGTAGTTGCCGATGCCGGCCCGCTCAATCACCCGACGAGGAGATCGAACAGCCCATCGACGATGGGATCCACAATGGCGAAGATAGCCCCCGGGAACAGGAAGAAGATCACCAGCATGAACAGCGCGCCATACGGCTCCATGGACTGGTACACGTGTCGGGCACGGGGCGGAAGGAACCGGGCCAGTACCTTCGATCCGTCCAGCGGGGGGATGGGCATGACGTTGAACACCGCCAGCAGGATGTTCACGAATAGGAAGATCGTGAAGAAGAGGCCGACGTACCCACCTCCTCCGCCGACGAGTCGGTAGGCCAGGGCTCCTACCAGCGCCAGGGCCAGGTTGGTTCCCGGGCCGGCCAGAGCGATCCACATCGTCTGCCGGTCGGGATCCCTGAGGTTGGAGGGGTTCACCGGCATGGGCTTGGCGTAGCCGAAGACCGGGTTGGTGCCTCGCCCGAACAGGTACGGGAGGAGGAGGAGCCCTGGGAGCACGACCGTGCCGAACGGATCCACGTGCCTGATCGGATTCAGCGTCAACCGGCCGGCCATGCGAGCCGTGGGATCCCCCATCCGGTCTGCGACCGCGCCGTGAGAGACCTCGTGCAGGACGATGGCCGGGACGAGCGAAAGCACGAAGAAGATGACGGTCACGACGTCGTTCACGGGATCCTCATCCGTTCGGGGATTCCCGCCAACGGTACACGAGCGGTGGCGGCGAAACCGGCTTTTCGGACCACCGAAGGGAAGCGAGCAAGCGTTCGGCGGCGGCTCCCGCGGCGTCCTCTTCCGCTGCGTGGATCCGCCCGATCTCGCCGCGCCGCTCAGTACGGTCTCCCACCTTGACCGTCAGGATCAGGCCAACGGCCGGGTCCACGGGGTCCTCCTTCCGAGCTCGCCCCGCCCCCAGGACCGCGGCGATCCGCCCGACGCCCTCGGCATCCACCCCCGCAAGGTAGCCCGGCTCCTCGGCAAGCACGGGCACCACGACCGGCGCCCCGGGCAGCACCGCCCCCGGATCGTCGACCACGCTCGGGTCACCCCCCTGCGCCTCCACCATCCCCCGGAACGCCTCTGCCGCATTTCCAGATGACAGAGCCCGCTCGGCCCGGAGCCGGGCCTCGGCCTCATCGAGGTCCAGGAGGGCCCGCTGTGCGACCACGGAGAACTCCAGGGCCAGGTCGGTGAGCCTCCCTCCGCGCTCTCCCCTGAGGACCTCGACGGCCTCGGCCACCTCGAGCGCGTTCCCCACCGCCTCTCCGAGAGGCTGCGACATGTCGGTGACGGCCGCCCGTGCTTCCCGACCCCATTGCCCGGATAGATCCATGCACGCTTCGGCCAGCGCGTCGGCATCCTCCGGCGTCTTCATGAACGCCCCGCTTCCCGCCTTCACGTCGAGCAGGATGAGGTCGCTCTCCACCGCGAGCTTCTTGCTCATGACGCTAGCGGCGATGAGCGGGATGGACGGGACCGTGGCCGTGGCGTCGCGGAGCGCGTAGAGCGCGCCGTCCGCGGGAACGAGCTCGCTGGATTGCGCCGCCACCGCGCAACCGATCCTCTCGACCTGCCGCTCGAAGTCGTCGGCAGCGAGGTCCGTACGGAACCCGGGGATCGACTCCAGCTTGTCGAGGGTGCCTCCGGTGTGGCCCAGTCCTCGCCCGGAGAGCTTGCCCACCGCGAGGCCGAGCGCCGCTGCCAGCGGTGCGAACACCAGCGTGACGCCGTCGGCGACGCCGCCGGTGGAATGCTTGTCGACCTTGGGACGAGACACACCCTTTAGGGACAGCGTCGCTCCCGACTCGACCATCGCCGAGGTGAGCGCCAGCGTCTCCTTCGAGTCAAGCCCTCGGATGAACGCGGCCATGAGGAACGAGGCCGCGAGGTGATCGGGGACCTCACCCCGCGAGAACGCGAGCACGAACGACCGGATGTCTTCCTGGGAGAGCGCGGCGCCGTCCCGCTTCGCCGCGACGACGTCACGGAAGTCCATGCTCAGGCCAGGCCGAGCACGCGGAGGAAGCTGGAGCCCGCCAGACCCGACCCATCCACACCCAGCGCTTCGGCCACGGTCGCCCCCATGTCCGCGAACGAGCCGCGGACGCCGAGATCCACCGCGTCGCGCTCCCCGAGCGCTCCTCCGGCGACCAGGGCCGGCACGTACTCCCGAGTGTGATCGGTCGAGGCATCGGTGGGGTCGCATCCGTGGTCGCCGGTGAGGAACATCAGACCGTCCCCCACCGCCGCGATCAGCTCAGGCACGCGCCGGTCGAACTCCTCAACGCACCGCGCGTAGCCCTCCGGCTCGTTTCGATGCCCGTACTCCGTGTCGAAGTCCACCAGGTTCGTCACCGCGAGCATCGGTCCGTCGCCGGAGAGATACGAGAGCGTCACGTCGATCCCGTGGTCGTTGGACTCGGAGTGGCGGGACTCCTTCAGGCCGCGTTCGGCGAAGATGTCGGGGATCTTCCCCACGCCGTACACCGGGATCCCCGCAGCGAGTGTGCGGTCCAGGTAGGTCGGGCCCGGTGGCTCCACCGAGAAGTCGCGGCGTTCATGGGTGCGGACGAATGCGCCCGGCCGGCCCTCGAACGGGCGAGCGATCACCCGCCCCACCGAGTGCTCTCCCCGGAGGATGGACCGAGCGGCCCCGCACCACTCGTACAGGGTATCCAGCGGGACCACGTCCTTGTGTGCCGCGATCTGGAACACGGAGTCGGCGCTGGTGTAGACGATCGGCCGTCCGCTCCGCACGTGCTCCGCACCCAACTCCTCGACGATCTCGGTGCCAGAGGCCGCCCTGTTCCCCAGCACCGGCCTCGCGATGGCGCGCTCGAACGCCTCGATGACTTCGGGTGGAAATCCGTTGGGATACGTGGGGAAGGGACGTTCCAAGATCAACCCACAGAGCTCCCAGTGGCCGGTCGTGGTGTCCTTGCCCGCGGAGCGCTCCGCCATCTTCCCGTGGGCCGTCCCGGGACGGGCCCGGGGCTCCACGCCGGGAGCGGCCGTCAGCCACCCGAGACCGAGATCCGCGAGATTGGGCGCATCGATACCCCCGACGGCCCGGGCCGTGTTGCCGATCGTGTCGGATCCCCCGTCGCCGTACGCTGCCGCGTCCGGGGCCTCCCCGACGCCGAACGAGTCGCACACGAGCAGCAGGACCTTCATCGACGCCCCTGCTTGCAGGAGATGCACAGACGGGCCCACGGGAGGGCCTCCAGTCGCTCCCGGCCGATCTCGTTCCCGCATCGCTCGCACATGCCGTAGCCGGATCCCTTGTTGATCTTCTCGAGAGCGTGCTCGACGTCACCGAGGGTTTGCCGCAGGTTCTCGATAACCGAGAGGAGCCGGTCTCGTTCGGCAGTGGTCTGGGCGCTGTCGGCGAATCCCCTCTCGAAATCAAGCTCGAGGGAGCTCAGGTTGTCGGGATCGGCGCCATGTTCGACGAGCTGCGCCCGGAGCGACCGCCGTTCCTGCTCCAGCGTGTCCCGAAATCGTGCAATGTCTTCCGGATTCAAGGGACTCCTTTCGGGCAGGCTCCTATGTGCCGCCCCGTGCCTCGCGGCGGACCGATCGGTGGGCTCGAGGGTGCGAGGTGAGATACACCTCTCGGAGCATTTCCCCCGTGACCAACGTGTATACCTGGGTCGTGGCCACGCTGGCATGGCCGAGGAGCTCCTGCACCACCCGGACGTCGGCCCCTCCTTCCAATAGGTGGGTGGCGAACGAATGTCTCAGCATGTGGGGGGTGACGCGTTTCCGGAGGCCGGCTCGCTTGGCCATCTTCTTCACGATGTTCGTGCACCCCTGGCGAGTGAGGCGCCCTCCCCGCTGGTTGAGGAAGAGGGCGGCCCGGGACCGCCGGGAGGCCATTGTGGGACGGCTTCGGGTTAGGTACTTCTTCAGGGAACGGACCGCGAACCGCCCCAGTGGGACCACGCGTTCCTTCGACCCCTTCCCGAACGCACGGAGGCTTCCCTCGTCCAGGTCGACGTCGTCGACATCCAGGGCCACGAGCTCGGAGATCCGAAGCCCCGCCCCGTACAGCGTCTCCAGGATCGCCGCGTCGCGGAGTGCCGCGGGATCCTCGGCGCCCGGAGCTTCCAGGAGCGCATTCATCTCCTCAACCGTGAGTGGTTTGGGGAGGTTGCGAGGGACGCGCGGGCGGGTCACCAGCTCGGCGGGGTCGGCCGGCGTGTCGCCCTCGCGCACCAGGAAACGATGGAACGAGCGTACCGCCGCGAGGGTCCTGGCCACCGACGAGGCCATATACCGGCGTCCCGGAGCGTACTCCGAGGACGACAGGTGCCCGAGGAATCCGGCGATGTCTGCCTCTCCCGCCCGAACCGGATCCTGGATCCCCCGATCCCCCAGGTACCCGACGTACCGGCGGAGGTCTCGTCGGTACGCCTCCAGGGTGTGCCGAGACAGGCCACGCTCCACCGAGAGGTAATCCAGGAACCGGTCGATGAGGGTCGTGGCGGCCACGGTGATCGAGGGGGGCTACTCGGGGGCGCCGGTGATGACCGATGACAGCGGAGTCGCCTCCATGTCGTGCGCCTCGGCCACGGCCTGGTTGGTCACCAGGCCGCCGTACACGTTGACCCCGCGTGCGAGCGCCGGATCCCGGCGAACCGCTTCCTCCAGTCCGTGGTTGGCGATATCGAGGACGTAAGGGAGCGTCACGTTGGTCAGCGCGTACGTCGAGGTATTGGGAAGGGCGCCGGGCATGTTGCCCACGCAGTAATGGACCACGCCCGACTCCACGTACGTGGGGTTCGAATGGGTGGTCATGTGGGCGGTCTCGATGCAGCCGCCCTGGTCGATGGATATATCGATGACCACTGAGCCGGGCCGCATCGACGCCACCATCTCCGCGGTGACGACCTTTGGGGCCTTCGCTCCGGGAATCAGGACCGCGCCGACCACCACGTCGGCCTCGCGAGTGCGCTGCTCCAGCGTGAGCTGATCCGACATCAACGTCAGGATCCGTCCCTTGTGGACCTGGTCGATGAATCGGAGCCGATCGAGGTTCTTGTCCAGCACCACGACCTCCGCCTCCATGCCCGCGGCGATCCAGGCCGCGTTGGCCCCGGCCATGCCCGCGCCGACCACCAGCACCTTCGCCGGGCGGACGCCCGAGACCCCGCCGAGGAGCACTCCCCTGCCGCCGTTCTCCTTCTCCTGAAGCCGGGCTCCGACGTGGGGTGCCATCCGCCCGGCGATCTCGCTCATCGGAGCGAGGAGCGGGAGCCGCCCGTCTTCGAGCTGCACGGTCTCGTAGGCCACCGCGGCCACCTTCCGCTCGGCCAGCAGCTCGGTCAGGTCCCGGATGGCCGCGAGGTGCAGGTACGTGAACAGGATCTGGTTCTCCTGGAGGAGCTCGTATTCCTGCTGGATGGGCTCCTTCACCTTGAGGATCATGTCAGCCGCCCGGAACACCTCCTCGGCGGACGGGACGATCTCGGCCCCGGCCCGGACGTAGCGCTCCTCGTAGAGGGAGGACCCTTCACCGGCGCCCTTCTCCAGGAGCACCTGGTGGCCGTCCCGGGTCAGCTCCTTCACCCCCTCCGGGGTGGCCGCCACACGATACTCGTTGTCCTTGACCTCCCGCGGTATCCCCACGATCACCGAGATGCCTCCTGTGAGCGGTTGAAAGGAGCGCGCTCCCGTGGAAAGGATACTCGGGTCAGGATCCGCCGGCCGTGGTGCCCGTCTCCTGCCTGGCCCGGGCCAGCAGGATGGCCACGGCCGTCTTCGCGTCCGAGATCTCGCCCTCGTGCACGAGCGCGAGGGCCTCATCCCAGGGCAGCTCCACCACTTCCATACCGTCCTCGGGTTTCCCCGCCGGCTCCACCTCGGCCAGGAAGAGATCGATGCGCTCGTCGGTGAGGCCCGGGGTCGTGTGGATACGGCCCAGGGTCCGGAGGGACACCACCCGGTACCCGGTCTCCTCTTCGACCTCCCGCCGGGCGGTTCCCTCGGTTGTCTCCCCCGGCTCGTCGTAGATGCCCGCGGGTATCTCCAGCATCCGCTCCCGAACGGCTTCCCGGAACTGACGAACGAGGACGACCTGCCGGTCCCGAGTCATCGCCAGAACGGCCGCCGCTCCCGGGTGGCGGACGACCTCACGGATCCGGTCCGGATCGGCCCACCGCTCGACGTCCAGCCGGAGAAGCCGCCCCCTGAAGACTTCCTCCGACGCGACGGGGAGCACTACCTCGAGGCTGCGGCCGGCGCCGCGGCGTGGCGGCGGGCGTGCGCCGCCCCGACGAAGTCACGGTACAGCGGGTGGGGACGGGTCGGCCGCGACTTCAGCTCCGGGTGGAACTGCCCGGCGAGGAAGAAGGGATGGTCCGGAAGCTCGATGATCTCCACCAGGCGGCCATCCGGCGAGACTCCCGATACCACGAGCCCGTGCTCCTCGAGGACCTTCCGGTAGGAGGGATTCACCTCGTACCGGTGCCGATGCCGCTCGAAGACGACGTCCTCCCCGTAAGCCAGGGCGGCACGCGTGCCCGGCACCAGATGGCAGGGCTGCGCCCCGAGCCGCATCGTCGCTCCCATGTCCACCACATCGCGTTGCTCCGGAAGGAGGTCGATGACCGGATCGGGCGTGGCCGGGTCGAACTCGCTGGAGTTGGCGTTCGGAAGGCCGCACGCATGCCGGGCGAACTCGATCACCGCGCACTGCATGCCGAGGCAGATCCCCAGGAACGGCACTCTCCGCTCCCGAGCGAATCGGATCGCTTCGATCTTTCCCTCGATCCCTCGCACTCCGAACCCCCCGGGCACGAGGATCCCGTCGTCGGAGCCGAGGACCTCCTCGACGTCGCCGGAGGCGATCTCGTCGGAGGCGATCCACCGGATCCGAACCTCGGCGCCGTGGTGGTATCCCCCGTGCTTCAGGGCCTCGATCACCGAGAGGTAGGCGTCGGGGAGGTTCACGTACTTCCCCACCACGGCGATGTTCACCGGATCCGTGGCGGTCTCGATCTGGCGCACAAGCGACTGCCACTCGGAGAGGTCGGGCTGCGTTTCCGGAAGGTGCAGGTGGCGGGCGAGGTAACCGTCGAGCCGTTCGGCGTGGAGGACCAGCGGAACCTCGTAGATCGAGTGGGCATCGACCGCGGACACCACCGCGTCCACCTCGACGTCGCACAGGAGGGAGATCTTCTCCTTCAGGTCGTGGCTGATGGGACGGTCGGAGCGGCACACGATCACGTCAGGCTGGATACCGATCGACCGCAGTTCCTTCACGGAGTGCTGCGTGGGCTTGGTCTTGATCTCCCCGGTCGGGGCGATGTGCGGAAGCAGGGAGACATGGACGAATGCGCAGTTCTCCCGACCGACCTCGTTTCGGAGCTGGCGGATAGCCTCCAGGAACGGGAGGCTCTCGATGTCCCCGACGGTCCCGCCGACCTCGACCACGATCACCTCGGCCTCGGTCGACGCGGCCAGACCCCTGATGCGGTCCTTGATCTCGTTGGTGATATGCGGGATGACCTGGACGGTCTTCCCCAGAAACTCGCCTCGACGCTCTTTGCCGATGACCGACTGGTACACGCCCCCCGCGGTCACATTCGATCCGCGACCCAGGCTCTCGTCAGTGAAGCGCTCGTAATGCCCCAGGTCGAGGTCGGTCTCCGCCCCGTCGTCGAGCACGAACACCTCGCCGTGCTCGAAGGGATTCATGGTGCCGGGGTCGACGTTGATGTACGGGTCGAGCTTCTGCATCGTGACCCGGAGGCCGCGGGATTTCAGGAGACGGCCTAGGGAGGCGGAGGTGATGCCCTTGCCGAGGCTCGAGGATACGCCTCCGGTAACGAAGATGAACTTGGGTCGGCCAGGCACCTCGGGACTTCATCCTAGCAGACCGGGAGGCCGAGAACGGCGGATGCCTTTGAACGTTCGGAGAAAGGGCCTCAGCGCCTTCGGCCCAGGCGATCGAACCACCGAAGGGGCGGCGAGGCCTCGACCAATCGGGAGATCGTCACGGTTTCCGCGGCGACCTGGAGGATCAGCCCTCCCAGGGCGGCAGCGACCACTGCGGGCGTGGGAAGGACCTCCGCGAGCCCCACACCCACGAGGAACCCGAGCGGATTGGAGCCAGCATCTCCCAGCATCCCCCGCTCGAGGAGATCGAACGGCAAAAGCGCCGCCCCGGCCCCCAGGGTGGCAGCGGCAAGCAGGGCCAGAGGCGCTTCCCACGAAGCCAGAAGGATCGGGACCAGAGCAACGATCGCTGCCTTCAGGGCCCGTCCCGGGACCACGTCGAGGGCGTTCCACACGTTGGCCGACACCGCCATCAGCACAGCGGAGGCGACCACCCGGATGGGACCGCCGCCCATGATCAGGGCCAGCGCGGTTCCCGCGGCGACTCCGGCCGCCAGCTTGACGATGCCGGTGGTGGGCC
>DASQUW010000218.1:0-15340 GCA_035641075.1 Actinomycetota bacterium
CGGGAGGTGGGCAGGGCGCTGGCCCCCGTGGACGCCATCCGGGCTGAGGTGGAGGCGATCTCGAGCAGGCAGCTGTACCGGCGCGTCCCGGACCCTCCCGGGAAGGATGAGATCGGGCGCCTGGCCCGAACCATGAATCGAATGCTCGCCCGGTTGGAGGAAGGCCGTGTTCGCGAGCGCCGGTTCGTCTCCGACGCGTCCCACGAGCTGCGTTCCCCCGTCACCACGATCCGCCAGCACGCCGAGGTCGCGCTGTCGCATCCGGATCGAACAAGCCTTGGTGAGCTCGCGGAGGTCGTGCTGGAGGAGGATGTGCGCCTCCAACGGATCGTGGAAGATCTCCTCCTCCTGACCAGGATCGACGAGGGTACGATGCGACTCCGGGCCGACCCCGTGGACCTCGACGACATCATGTTCGAGGAAGCAGCCCGGCTGCGGACCGCTACCGACCTGAGGATCGATGTGGGGGGTGTCTCGGCCGGAAGGGTGTCCGGCGACCGGGAGAAGCTCGAGAGGCTGCTCCGCAACCTGACGGACAACGCGGCTCGGCACGCTCGGAGCACCATCTCTTTCTCCCTTCGAGAGGCGAACGGTGAGGTCGTTTTGACGGTCGACGACGACGGCACGGGGGTAGGGAAAAGGCACCGCTGGCGGATCTTCGATCGGTTCGTTCGGCTGGAGGAATCTCGGGACCGCGACTCGGGAGGGAGCGGGCTGGGGCTGGCCATCGTTCGGGAGATCGCCGAATTCCACCGGGGAACGGTAACGGTCCTCGACAGCTCCCTTGGCGGAGCCCGGTTCGAGGTCCGCTTCCCGTCGCTCTCGGACTGAGCTCGCATGATCGTTCAGCGAGGCCTCAGCATGTGTGATGCACCCTCGTGAGGTTCGTACAAGCTCAGAAAACGCAATAGAGGAGAGGAGCGTTCTGATGCGGAGGAGGATCGTGGGAGGACTTGTGCTCGGCGCCCTGGCGGCAGTGGCCGGAGGGGCCATCGCCCTCGCCGGCACCAACGACTCGGAGGGAGACGTAACCGGCCCCCAGGCTGACCGGGCCATCCGGGCCGCGCTCGCCGCGACCGGCGGAGGAACGGCCAACGCAGTTGAGCGGGACAGCGAGAACGGAGCCACGTGGGAGGTGGAAGTTGCTACTCTCGGGGGCAAGACCGTCGATGTCCGCCTGGATGAGAACTACCAGCTGGTCATCATCGAAGGCGACGTGGAATCACGCGATGGTGACGACGCTGGGGGCTAGCCGGTTCTCGTTCTTTCAGGCTACTGCGCCCGAGCCGGTTGGGTCCGGCGGTAATGCTTGTTGACCCGGTAGGCCCGACGATCCATGTTCAGAGCCTCCCGGTTAGCCTGCGCTAGGGCCTCTGGGCTGAGGTGCACGACCTGGCTCAGCACCAGCGTTTCCCCTTCCGGATCGTTGTCGATGGCGTTGACCAGGACGTTGCCCACGCCGGCGGCGTAGTACTTCCGGTGGATGCCTTCGGCCGGCTCGAGCGGCGCCCTTTCGTGGGTTACCTGAACGGGGTAGTAGCACTGCAGAGGGGTGCATTTCCTCTGAGCCAGCTTGACCGCCCTGGCGCAATCGAGGAAGTCGATCGGGGGAACGGATCCCTGCATGTAGTAGGTGGTGTCCACCTTGGGCCTGCCTTCCATGAGCAGTCCACCTTCGGCCTGTCCCAGACCCGAGATCCACGTGCTGGGCGCGCCGAGGAACTCTCCGTTCTCGTACTCCTCGGGGTATTCGCCGAGGTTCCAGACGTTCCCCGCGTTGTCCTGGGCCTTGAATGCGAGCTCCGCCTCGACCAGCGTGCCCTGGTTGATGTCCCTGTCCCACAGGACCCGGGTCTTCACGCCGTCGATCACCTTGGTCACACCTGTGACGGTGAAGATAACCTGGTGCTCCAGGAGCTCACCGGTTCGGTTGGCAACCCCCTCCATGATCAGTTGCGTCCCCGGAACGAGGGGGGACCACTTGTTGTCGATATCGAGTGGGTTGGAGAAGTTGTTTCGGTTGAAGTGGGTGATCTGGCACTTCGGCCGGCCCTCGTTGGTCATGTTGTGGCTGGCGCCGGCCGGCGCCAGACCCACCGTGGCCACGAGCACCACGGACGCCGCGAGGGTCGTGAATCGGACAAACGGGACCCGACGCTCCCAAGGCACCTTTACCTCTCCCTTCTTCCCTTTCGCTCGCTCTCGCGTCTCAATTAAGTCTCAATTAACTGGATTCGGCAACAGCGGCCGAATTCCTTCCCTTCCCGAACCGGAGATACAGGGAAGGCACCACGAAAAGGTTGAGGAGCGTCGCGGTGACCAGGCCGCCGAGGATGACCGTGGCCATCGGGTGCTCGATCTCGTTGCCGGGGATCTGCCCTGCCAGGATGAGCGGGACGAGGACGAGTCCCGTGGTGAACACGGTCATCAGGATCGGGACGACCCGCTCCAGCGCTCCCCGCAGGACGAGTTCGGGCCCGAATGGCACCCCTTCGAACCGCTCCAGATGCTGGTAGTGGCTTATCAGCATGATCCCGTTACGAGCCACGATGCCGAGCACCGTCAGGAAGCCAACCAGTGAACCGAGCGAGATCACTCCGTCTCCAAGATACGCCGCCAGGACTCCTCCCACCAGGGCGATCGGCAGGGTGAGGAAGGCGAGGGTTGCCAACCGCCAGTTCGCGAACGACGCCTGGAGGAGAAGGAAGATCCCGACAGCAGCGGCGATGGCGAACACATTCAGACGCCGCGCGGCAGACTGGCGCTCGGTGAACTCCCCGAGGAGCTCGGCGCGGAACTCGGTGGGCCACTTCACGTCCTCGAGGCGGCGCTCGAGATCGCCCACCACCGAGCCGAGATCGCGCCCCTCCACATTGGCACCGACGTCGATGTTCCTGAACAGGCCCTCATGGTGGAACACGTTGGGCTGGGGGACGATCGTCACGTCGGCCACCTCCTGTAACGCCACCTGGCCTCCCCCGGGTGTGTCGATCGGCAGGTTCTTCAGCTGGGTGAGGTTCTGGCGCGTGTCTGGGGGGCTCCATAGCTGCACGTCGTACGCCTTGCCTTCCCGGAAGATGTCCCCGGCTTCCTCGCCGGCCATCAACCAGGCGGCCGCTCGGCGGACGTCCCCTGGCTTGATCCCGTGCTCCCGCGCCGCGGCGAGATCGACCTCGACCTTCACCTGGGGCACGTTCTCCTGCACTTCCACGTGATTCTCAATGACGCCGGGGATGCTCCCCAGGATTTCGTTGACCTCCTCGCCCTTCTCGCGGAGTAGATCCAGGTCCTGCCCGTAGATCCGGACGGTGATGGCCTCGCTCGTCCCGGTGAGGACCTCCCGGATCCGCTCCTTCAGGTAGGTCAGCACGTCGCGGAAGATCCCCGGATAGCCGTCGACCACCTCCTGGATGCGATCCACGGTCTTGTCGTAGTCGACGGACGGATCGACGCTGACCCAGTTCTCTCCGAAGTACATCCCGACGACCTCGTCCATCAGCAGTGCCTGCCCGATGTGTGATCCGGCATTCCGAACACCGGGGATGGTCAGCAGCTCACGATTGACCAGTTTCGTGATCCGCACCATCTCGGGGTGGGACGTATCGGGCTTGGTGAGCCAGTGCATCAGGAAGTCCCGTTCCTTGAACGACGGGAGCAAGGACTGTCCGAGAAGCGGCAACACGGAGATGCCGAGCATCGCGGTTAGCCCGACGGCGGCGTAGGCCCGGCGAGGTCGAAAGACGATCCGGCGGAGGATGAACTCGTACGCTCGCTTGATCGGCGGGACGATCGGAGACTCGCGATGCCGGAGAGATGACTCCTTCCGGAAGAAGATGAGGGAGAGCGCCGGCGTGACCGTGAGGGCGACCACCATGGAGGCAAGGAGCGCCAGCGCGTAGGAGAGCGCGAGCGGTTGGAAGAACGAACCGGAAAGCCCCTGGAGCACGAAGATCGGGCCGACCGCGACGACCTCGATCAACGTCGCGTACACGATCGCGCTGCGGACCTCCAGCGAGGCGTCGAGGATGACTCTCGCGGTCGACTTGGTGCCGCCCTTTTTGCGATGTTCCCGCAGGCGGCGGACGACGTTCTCGATGTCGATGATCGCATCGTCGACGATATCCCCGAGGGCGATGACCAGTCCCGCAAGGATCATCGTGTTGATCGTGGCCCCGCGAAGGTCCAGAACGAGCCCCGCGGCGATCAGGGACAGTGGGATTGCCACGACGCTGATGAGGGCGGTCCTCCATTCGAACAGGAAGAGCCCGAGCATCAAGACCATCATCACCGCGCCGAAGATCATGGCGTTGCTGAGGTTGTCGATCGACGTCTCGATGAAGGTAGCGGGCCGGAAGATCTCGGCGTCGATCTCGATACCGGGAAGACCGGGCCGCAGCTCCTCGAGTGCCGCCTCAACACCCCGGGTCACGTCGAGGGTGTTGGCCCATGGAAGCTTCTCCACGATGAGCATGAGCCCGTCCCCGTCGTCGATGACGGCATCCCCGGGGAGCTGTTGATGGTCCCGGACGAGCTCGGCCACGTCACCGAGTCGAAGCGTCTCCCCATCCCGCTCCCCGACCGGTACCTGGGCCAGGTCTTCCGTGCTCACGAACGGCTGCACGTGGCGGACCCCGAACCGCTGGCTCGGTTCTTCGATCCATCCTCCCCGGCCTATGTAGTGACCCTCGGAGTACTGGAGCAACCCGGCATCCAGGGCGTCGGCCGTGGCGTTCATGACCTGCTCGAGCGTGACCCCTTCCTCCCGCAGCCGTTTCGGATCTGCCTGGACTTGGAGCATCTCGAGGCGCTCGCCCCAGATGGGGACGTTCGCCACGCCGGGGACGCGCATCAGACGGCCCCTGATCGTCCAGTAGGTGATCATCGACATGTCCATCAGGTCCACGTCGGGGTCGGTCGAGGTAAGCCCGATCTTCATCACCCGGCTCGTCGCCGAGAGGGGCTGGATCATGAACGGGGGGCTGGCCCAGGTGGGGAGGGTCGGCGTGACGATCGCGATGCGCTCCTGCACCAGCTGGCGTGCATCGAGAAGGTCGGTGCCTCGCTTGAAGATCAGCTCGATCGAGGATAGCTGCTCCACCGACTTGGATCGGATGACGGCGAGTTCGGGGATCCCGTTGAGCGCGTGCTCCAGGGGGATCGTGACCAGGGATTCGACCTGGGCGGCAGACAGTCCCAGGGAGGGCGTTTGGACTTCAACCTTCGGGGGGGCGAACTCGGGGAAGACGTCCACCTCCGTATGGCGGAGCTGTCCGACGCCGAAGAATATGAGGCCCCCGGCCACCGCGACGACGATGTACCGGAACTTCAGGCTCGATCCGACTAACCAGCGCAACATAACCCGTTTCCCTTCTCGATCACGTCAGTGCCCGATCTCGGTTTCCGCTCCGTACAACTCCGGCACCCCCACCGTCACGACGGCGGTCCCAACCGGTGGACCGGCCGAGAGGAACGTCTGGTCCCCCTCTTCATGAACGATGCTGATCTCGTGCCGGAGGAACACCAGAGGTTCGGGGCTCGTGTAGACCCAGAAGACACCTTCTGGGTCGACGAGCACGGCGCTGAACGGGACGACCAGGCGGTTTTCCAAGGCTTCGACGGGAGCCGTCTGGATGTCCAGCCGCTCGGCCGCTCGTTGGGTCAAGGTGACACGGGTGAGCTCCGTCCCTTCGACTTCCTCGAGGGTCGCAGGCTCATCGATGATGTGTTCGTCCGAAACCGGCTCCCCGCAGGATGAGAGCAGCAGGGCGGCGATGAGCGGGAAGGCCGCTACCCAAAGACGACGGTTCATCGGACATCTCCTATGGTCGTACCCTCTCCCACTCTCGTGGCGGGCTCCGGTTCGACCTCGGGAATTACCACGTACAGATCTTCGGCCTCCGTGTCGGGTGCGGCGATGAATCCATACCGCAGGTACAGGGCCGGCAAGACGACCAGGCTGAGCAACGTCGACGTGAGGAGGCCGCCGAGGATGACCGCTGCCATCGGCCGCAGGACCTCGAAACCGGCCGCGTCGCCTGTGAACAGGAAGGGAAGGAAGAACACCGCTGCGGCCACGGTCGTCATCAGGATCGGCTGGAGCCGGTCACTCGTGCCGCGAAGCACCAGCTCGGGGCCAAACGCTTGCCCTTCCCGCCGCTCCAGGTGCTGGTAGGACCTGATCAGTGCGACGCTGACCCGCACGGCCATTGCCAGCACGGCGAAGAGTCCGGCGATCGAACCGAGGCTGATCGTACCGCCGCCCGCCAGCGCCGCAAGCAGCCCGCCGGCCAGGGCCATCGGGACGGTCAGAAACGACAGGAGGGCCAGCCGCCAGCTGGTGAACGCTGCTTGGAGCACGAGGAACATGCCGATCGCGGCGGCGACCCCGATGGTGAGCACGCGGGTCTGGGCGGCCTCTCGTTCGGCGAACCCGCCGAGCACCTCGGCGTGGTGCTCCAACGGGAACTCGATCCGTCCGAGGGCCCGCTCGACATCGGCCGCAGCGGCGCCGACGTCACGTCCCGCCACGTCGGCGGTCACGTCCAGGTAGGTTGCGACGGATTCGTGTTGGATGACGGTGGGGTTGGAGGCAACGGCTACGTCGGCGACCTCTCCCAGGGCCACATGCCCACCGCCGGGGGTCTCGATCGGGAGCAGCCGCACGTCGTCCACGCTCGTTCGGATATCGGGAGATCCCCACACGACGACGTCGAACACCTTCTGTTCCTCGAACAGGTTTCCTACGGTGATGCCGGACAGCAGCACGGCCGCCGTACGGCGAACGTCGCCCGGCTTCACCCCGAACCGCAGCGCCCGCGTGAGGTCCACGTCGACTTCGATGGTGGACTCCTGTGGCACGTGCTGGATCTGCGGGCGGCGGATGCCCTCGATCTGGGAGAGAGCGCCGCGCAACTCTTCCGCCTTCTCCCGCAGGATGTCTTCGTTCTCACCGTAGAAACGCACCACGACGTCGTGGTCGGGTCCCTCGAGAACTGCGGTGGCGCGCTCTTCCGAGTACGTCATGACATCGACGGAGATCCCGTTGAGGCCGCCGACTGCCTCCCGGATGCCGGTCAGCGCGGCGTCGTAGTCCGCAGATCGATCAAGGTTGACCCAGATGTCTGACGAATTGACGTTCACGATTCGATCGGACATCACGGCGCGCCCGACGTGTGCGCCGACGCCCCGTACTCCGGGGACAGATTCCAGGCTCTCGGCGGCCTGTGCGGTGATGTCGTTCATCCGCGGCAGGGACGTGCCGGGAGCCGCCTCGAAGTGGACCAGCAGGTCCCGCTCCTTGAGGGAGGGGCGAAGCGAGGTGTCCAGGAACGGCAGCGTGACCAAGCTGGCCACCAGCACGACACCGAACGCCGCGTATGCCCGCCCGGGCCGGCGGACGGTCCCGGAAAAGACCTTCTTATAGCCGCGCTGCAGCCACCGGGCCAGCGGGGACTCGCGACGCTCGAGTGGGGCGTTGGACAACAACAGGGTGGCCAGTGCCGGCGTGAGCGTCAGGGCCACCAGCATCGAGGCCGCGACGGCCAACACGTACGAGAGAGCGATGGACGGAAGGAACGCACCGGCGATACCGTCCATGAAGAGGACCGGCAACATTGCCGCGACCACGACCAGCGTCGCGAACAGCATCGCGCCGCGCATCTCCAGGGACGCCTCAAGGATGACTCTCCACGTGGGCGCGCCATCACCCTCAGCCCGATGCCGGCGCAGCCGACGGGCGATGTTATCGACGTCGATCACGGCGTCGTCGATCACGGCGACGAGGGCCATGAGCAATCCCGCTACGACCATCGTGTTTACGGTGGCATCGCGGAAGTACAGGACGAGTCCCGCTGCCACCAGCGACATCGGGACGACCACGGCGCTGATCAACGCGCTCCGCCATTCGAAGAAGAACGCCCCGAACAGGAGCAGGAGAAGGACGCCGCCGATGAGCAGCATGCCGCGGAGGTTGCTGAAAGATTCCTCGATGTACTTCGCCGGGCGGTAGGCGGACGAGTCGACCTCCATGCCGGCGAGGCCGGGGCCCATCGCCTCGAGCGCGGTGTCCACTTCCCGAGTCACGTCGAGGGTGTTGGCGCCTGGGAACTTCTCGATGACGAGCAGGAGGCACTGATCATTACCGCAGCGAGCGTCACCGATCAAAGGCTGGTGGTCTTCGACGACTTCCGTCACGTCGCCGAGGGTGACGACGGGCTCACTTCCAGAGGCCGCCGCGCTGCCCTCCCCGCCCTCGACCGGAACCTGGGCCAGATCCTCGGCGGTCCTGATGGCCTGCTCGTGGAAGATGTGGAGCCGCTGGTTCGGGGTGTCGATGAATCCGCCGGTCCCCGGCGAGGATGCTTCGAGGAACGTCAGCGGCGAGACCTCGAGGGCGTTCCCGGCGGTCCGGATGACCTGCTGCAGTGAGACGCCCTCGTCCCGCAGCCGTTTGGGGTCGACGAGCACCTGTAGCTGCCTGTCCCGGAAGCCCCACAGGGCCACGTTGGCGACCCCGTCGACGCCAAGCAATCGGGGAAGGATCACCCACCGGGCGAGCACCGACATTTGGATGGGTGACAGCTCATCCGACGACAGCCTGACCATCGAGACCCGGCTCGTCGAGGAGAGAGGCTGGATCATCTGCGGTAGCTTTGCCACCTGCGGCAATCCCGCCGCCCCGACCGCTTGTGTGAGTCGCTCCGCCACGACCTGGCGGGCATCGAGCACGCTGGTCCCGGGCTCGAAGGTCATCACTATCGAGGACAGGCCGGGGATCGATGCGGATTCGATCTCGTCGAGGAAGGCGATTCCCACCAGCAGGTCTTGCTCCAGAGGAACGGTGATCAGCTGCTCGACCTCCTCGGCCGACAGACCCAAGGCTTCGGTCTGAACCTCGACCTGGGTGGGCTTGAACTCGGGAAGGACGTCCACCGACGTCTTGCCGAGCTGTGTGATGCCCAAGACCATCACACCTGCGCCAAGGGCGACGATCAGGCGCCGGAACTTCACACTCGATCCAACGATCCACCGCATCATTGCTAGAGACCTCCCTGCTCGGTCAACGTGTACCTCCGTCGTGAAATGGCGTTCTCGAGGCCCGACAGGATCCCTTGGGGGTTTCGAGCGGACCTTTCCTGGATGGACGGTGCGAGCAACGTGTCAACTTCTCTCCTTAGAGAGCGTTGCCCGAGATAATTCGCCGCTCTGCTCTTCCATCCTTCCGGAGAGAGCAAGGTTTCTGACGTTTCCCTGAATAAACCTGACACCCAGCTGAACCTACCTGACCCCAACCTGAACACAGTGGTCGGTACTGTAGGAAGAAAAGCCGGTCCGGAACATCCGACGGATGACGTATTTCCGCATACGCCGGGAAGCGTACGAATAGGACTAGTGCCGGATAACTAGCCCGGGGAGATGTGGCCGCACTGGCGGCAGATCACCCGACCGAGGGCGATGTTCAGGCGGGTACTTCCACAGTTGGCGCATGCGTCCAGCAACCGGACCCACTCGGGTTTGTCCGATTGACACCTGGGGCACACGAGGACCTGCGATCCTCCGGCCACGCCCCGCGCCCAGGGACGCTCGCTCTTTTTCGGGTCGTAGGTGGGGCGACCGCACAGAAGGCAGGAGGGCTCGTCTCGAGTGGTCGCCTTGGACAACCTCCGCAGCATAGGGGAGGAGTGTGACCTCTGCTCGCGCGAAGAGGTGTGGGAAGATGCGCGGTGCCATGCATCCGGAGGCCCTTCGGAAGTCCGAGGTATTCTCGGCGCTCTCGAGCGAGCAGCTTTCCAAGCTGGCGGAGGTTGCCCAGGTGACCCGGCACGAGCCCGGGGAGACGCTCACCGAAGAGGGCGCCATCGGGTTTCGCTTCTACTTGATTCTCGAGGGCACGGCGACCGTCGAGCGAGGAGATGAAGAGGTCGCCACCATCCGGGCCGGTGATTTCGTCGGGGAGATCGCGCTTCTCGGAGGAGGGCGGTCCACGGCGACCGTCAGATGCCGGGAGTCGACGCAGAGCCTCACGATCCGCCGCGAGGAGTTCTGGGAGGTCCTCGAGGCCGAGCCCGCCATCGCGCTTCGCATCCTGGAGGTCGTGGCCCGGCGGCTGGAGCGGGAGCTCCGCCCGGATCTTCGGGCGAACCTCCCGGGGGGATGAATCGGGCTCACTGATAGCCCGCGGCGCGGAATAGCTCCGCCAAGGTGACCGGCTGAAGCTTCTTCCTTCGCAACCCGGAGATGATCGATGGGAGGGCGTCCGCGGTGTGAGAGATGGTGTGAAGCAGGATGATGCTCCCGGGCCTTGCCGGGCCCACGGAGTTTCTGGCAATGGCTCCGGCCCCCGGTCGCGAGGTGTCCCCTCCGTTGACGTCCCACATGATGACGCGGGAGTGGCCGGTGGATCCCGCCCCGGCAATCACTGCTCCATCGCAGGCACCGTACGGAGGCCGGAAGTACGGCGCGGTGGTGTCGCGCCCCACTCTCCAGGCGGTTCGCTCGGTGTTCCGTAGTTGGCTCGAGGTCTCTCCCGGCCGCCGCCCGGACAGCGTGCTGTGATCCCAGCCGTGGGCGGCGAGGAGGTGTCCTTCGCGCACGGTCCGGCGGACGAGGTGGGGGAAGAGGATCATCCGGTCGCCGGGACAGAAGAAGGTGGCCTTCGCCCCGTGTCTTCCGAGGATGGTGAGCATCCGGCTCCACGCGTCGGGATAGTGGCAGTCGTCGATGGTGATGGCGACCCTTCGCCCCGCTCCGGGAAGGCGGCGGAACATCCGGCCGCGGACCGCCCGGGCCACCCGCCAGCGCAGGGCCTTCTGTTCGCTGATATTGCCGGCATCGTCGGTCACGGTGAGCCGGGCCCGATACAGGCCCGGGAGCAACGGTCGACGCTTCCGGTACAGAGGGCGCCATCGGACCTCTCGGTTGCCCGGGCCGGCAGCCACCTCGTGGCGGGCCACGACTCCCATCCGATCGAGCACCTCGATGGTGGCCCGAAGGTCGGCGGCTCGATCGGACGAGCGGAAACGAAACGAAATTGGGCCAAGGGCGGAGGCGGGTTCCGGAGAGATGCTCCGCCAGGAGGTTGCGGGCGCCACCGTGTCGATGACCACGTTCGCGCTCATGTGAGAACTGAGACCTGCGCGATCGGTCGCGGATGACTCGAGGGCGTAGGCGGCGTCCGGCAAGACGGCCCCATCGACCGTTCCGTCCCAGTCCAGCGCTATCGTTCCGGGCGCAGTCAGATCCTCCGACCACCGCCGCCGTTCTGTTCCGGTGGGATCGAGAAGTCGAACGGTAACGACGGCGGGTTCGTTGCTGGACAGCGTGAACGTGACGGCGTCCCGCTGCCCATTGCCATCGGGACTGAACGCAGGGGCGGAGAGGTGGAAACCGAATACGGGTGGGAGGTTGTCAACGTTGACCGCGTTCGTGTCCGAGGCGCTGGTGACCCCGTCAGTCGCCACGGCCCGGAGCAGAGCGGGGCCTGTGTGGGGCCGCGTGTCCCAGGCCAAGGTCCAAGGCGGGCCGGTGCTGTCGGTGCCGATGAGCACCCAGCTGGCTCCATCTGTCGTCGACCACTCGAACGTGACCGAGGTGACGGCAGGATCCGCGGTGGCCGAAACGATGACGATGCCGGTGACGGTCGCCCCTTCCTCGGGCGCGGTTATCTGAACCATCACGGCCCCTTCGGCTGCGGGAATCTCCAGACCGAAGATGGCAACACCGATCGAGGTAGCCAGAAGAGCTTTCCGAACCATGAGCACCCTGGCGGGGGGAAGAGTCCGCCTCCCGGGGTTTGTTCGACCATCGAGAGCGAGCTCCTGCGTACGGACGCAGAGAGTGCGCTAGGCTTGACTGCCCGATGAGACGTGCCCGCCTACCTCGACCTCATCTATCTCGCGTCGCCTTGTCCGTGGCCATCCTGGTCATCGGCCTGATCGTCTTGGTCGGATCCATGTCGGTATGGAAGGAAAACGAGTCAGGAACGGACAAAGAAAGGGCCCGCTCGAGCCATCTGCGCTCGCCCGTGGACGGCGCCCTGATCGTCTTCTCCAGTGACCGGGACGGGGATTCCGAGATTTACGTGATGAACTCCGACGGGACCAATGCGATCAGGCTCACCAATAGCGAAGCCGATGACGGCGTGCCGACCTGGTCGCCGGATGGGTCGAGGATCGCTTTCGAGAGCGACCGGGACGGAGACTGGGACATCTACATCATGAACAGTGACGGCTCCAAGCAGCAGGTGATCACTGATGTCGCTGGGCGGGATGCGGAGGCCGACTGGGCCTGGGACACACGAAGCATCGCGTTCGAGAGCGACCGGGACGATTCCGCCTTCGAGATCTACAGGATGGAGACGTCCGGGGCGGGGCAGAAGCGGCTCACGAACAACTCCGTAGGCGATTTCGCTCCCGCCTGGTCGCCCGGTGGCACCCAGATCGCGTTCGAGAGCGACCGGGATGGGAACTCAGAGATCTACGTGATGAACGCCGATGGCACGAACGAGATCAGGCTCACCAAGCATCCCGCCCGGGACAGCGCCCCCACCTGGTCGCCCGATGGCACCCAGATCGCGTTCGAGAGCGATCGAGACCTGAACTCCGAGATCTTTGTAATGAACGCGGACGGCACAGACCTGGCCAGGCTGACCAGCAGCGCCGCCCACGAGTCGGCGGCTTCCTGGTCGCCCCTGGGGACGAAGGTCGCTTTCGTCAGCGACCGGGACGACAACGCCGAGATCTACGTGATCAACATCGACGGGACGGGGGAGACTCGGCTCACCATGAACCGAGCCGCCGACGTGGATCCCGGGTGGTCACGGAATTCGGCGTGAGCCGAGAGTCCGTTGACGCAACAGAGAGTCGGCCGTAACGTGTTGTTGAGGCAGCCTTAGGTAATTCGGTCTCTGAAGGGTGTTGATGCGCGAAGCGGTCATCGTCGAAGCCGTGAGGACCCCGGTGGGCCGGCGGAACGGACGGCTGTCCGGCTGGCATCCGGTGGATCTTCTCGCCGAGATCCTCGGTGCTGCCATGGAGAGGACTGGGATCGATCCGGCTCGGGTCGATGACCACATCACGGGCTGCGTCTCCCAGACCGGGGAGCAAGCCATCAACATCGGCAGGAACGGCTGGCTTGCCGCAGGCCTTCCCGAGGAGGTCCCCTCGACCACGATCGATCGGCAATGCGGCTCAAGCCAGCAGGCCGCTCACTTTGCCGCCCAGGGTGTCATCGCCGGTGCGTACGACCTGGTGATCGCGAGCGGGATCGAGCACATGACCCGGGTGCCGTTGGGAATCACGATGACCCAGGGGCCAGGCGTTCCCTTCAGCCAGGGCCTGCTGGACCGATACGAGAGCGGTCTCGTGCCCCAGGGAGTCAGCGCGGAGATCATCGCGGAGAAGTGGAACCTCTCACGCCGGGAACTCGACGAGTTCGGACTCCGGAGCCACCGACTCGCGGGCGCCGCGATCCGAGACGGTAGGTTCGACGGAGAGATCCATCCGGTCAAGGTCGAGGGTCCGGACGGGACCGAACTCTTCGAGCACGACGAGGGCGTCAGGTACGACACCTCGATCGAGAAGATGGCCGAGCTGGCCACGCCGTTCAAGGAGGGGGGCGTGGTGACCGCGGGCAACTCCAGCCAGATCTCTGACGGCGCCGGCGCCGTGGTCATCGCCAGCCCGGAGACCGCCGACGCGCTGGGCCTTCGCCCGCGTGCCCGGTTTCTCTCGTTCGCTCTGTCGGGCGTCGACCCCATCACGATGCTCACCGGTCCGATCGCAGCCACCGCGAAGGCGCTGGAGCGCGCCGGGTTGGAGCTCGGGAGCATCGATGTCGTGGAGATCAACGAGGCGTTCGCCTCGGTGGTGCTGGCGTGGAAGAAGGAGCTGCGGATCCCGGACGACTGGTTCGAGGAGCACGTCAATCCGAATGGGGGGGCGATCGCGCTCGGCCACCCGCTCGGGGCGAGCGGCGCCCGTCTCATGACCTCCCTCCTGCACGAGCTGGAACGGCGTGAGGGTCGTTACGGCCTTCAGACGATGTGCGAGGGCGGCGGGATGGCCAACGCGACCATCATCGAACGCCTCTAGGCAACGAGCGTCCGCCGGGCAGCGAACCCCGTGGTTTACTGAAGGTATGCGAGTCGCTGTTGCCGTCTTTCTGGGCCTGGCCATATTCCTCCTTGGTACCGCGATCGTCCGGGGCGTCACCCGGATGGGGCCGAAGGAGACGATCGAACCAGAAGACGTGGTCGGACTGGACGTCTTCTTCGTGTGTGGTGAGTGTGGGACGGAGTTTCGGGTTGAGAAGATCGGGGAGCTCCAGGTGCCCCGGCACTGCGGTGAGCCCATGAAGGTGGAGCGACGCCCGCGAACGGAGGGCTTACCCTCGGGCTAGGACCCTTGTCTGGGCGCCGCGTTCACGGAGCGCCCAAGGCGCAGGACCTGGGCGATCGCCGAGACTCCCAATGCGAGGCCAAGCAGAACGAGCACGGCCGGGAGAGCCTCGTGCAGGTGTGGCGCCCGGAGGCCGTCCAGGAGAGGCCGGCCGGGCTCCTCCGCCAAGACCGTGACCGCTGCGATGCTCAGGGCAAGGTTTCGAAGGAGCAAGGCACGATAGTCACGCACGTTCCTCTTTCCGAAGCACCCGCACGGAAGATTCCGCCCGTGCCTGTTCCGAGCCCGAAGCACCGCCCCGGAGAACATGATCAGAAGCGTCACCGCCAGTGCGGCGGACTGCCTGGTCTGCCCCGAGAGTGCCAAGACCGTAACGGTGGCTTCTGCCAGAGGCACGAGCGGGAGAGCGAGGATCTCGAGGCGCCGTGGCAGCGCGTAGGCTTTGAGTGTCGCTTCCCACCCCCGAAACCGAGCGAGCTTGGCCACGCTCGCCCAGCCGAAGAGAAGCGCCAGTATCCAGGGCGTCACCGCCACGGCCGACTCACTGCCGCCCGCGAGGGGAAGAAGCAGAGCCGTCAGCCCCAAGAGGAAGAGCAGTGTCGCGTTTGCGATCGTCGGCGCCGGACCACCTGCCAGTGATCCCAAGCGATCGACGACCCTCTGGACACGTTCGGTGGAGATCCCGGTCCACACCACACCAACGGACAGCCCTCGAGCCACGCCGAACGGAGCCAGGATCAGGGCTCCGGCGAGAGGATTCCCGAAGGCCAGCGCCACGGTCGACACGGCCACGAGCGTCCCGTATCGGACATAGGTGAGGAAGCCAATACCCAGCCCCAGTCCGTACAGGATTGCGGCCGCGTTCGGGGAGAAGGTGGAGCGCCACCACTCGGGCACCTGCCGCCGACGATCGGGGATCGGGACGGGGAGGCCAAACGCCTCCC
>DASQUW010000219.1:0-24008 GCA_035641075.1 Actinomycetota bacterium
GCTCCGGCACGATGGCCAGGGCGCTCACGTACAGGCTCTGACGCCGGATCGGCGCCAGGAGGCGCTGGAGGATCCTTCCTCGGCGGGCGAGATCGGAGGCGTGTCGGGCTCCTGCCGCCCTGGCCACGGCCACTCCCGTTCCGAGCGCGAGCGAGCCGTACATCCGGCCGGGGAACGCCGTGACCAGGCCGACCGGCCCGCCGCCATCGTCAGCGGCCAGTCCGAATCGATGACTCCACACCGTGCGTTCGGCCCGGAAGGCTGCCTCGGCGGCGCGCAATGCGGTCCCCCGATCACCCAGGACCACCTCCAGGCTCGGGGCAGCGGCGAGGATGAGCGCCGCAGCGGCATGGGCGTCCCGCTTCTCGGACTTTCTGAGCGGAAGCTCGGGCTCCCCCCCGGGGTTCACGGCTCCCGACGGGCGGCTTGGTCCTCCAGGGCCTCTTGAAGAACGTCCCAGGCCAGGACGGCGCACTTGATGCGCACCGGGTACCTGACCACTCCCTTCAACGCCACCAGGTCCCCGAACTCGTCCTCGTCGGGGTCCACGTTTCCTTCCATCATGGACCGGAACTCGGCGGCGAGATGAGTCGCGTCCTTCAGGTTCTTCCCCTTCACTGCTTCGGTGAGCATGGAGGCGGAAGCCTGCGAGATCGAGCACCCTTGCCCTTCGAACGCGACCTCCGCGACGAGATCGTCGGCAAGTTGGGCGTGCAGGGCGATGTCGTCTCCGCACAGCGGGTTGTTCTTCCGGCGCGACACCGTGGCTTCGGGCAGCGCGCGCTTGTTCCGAGGGTTCTTGTAGTGGTCCAGGATGACCTCCTTGTACAGCTCATCCAGGGCCACTAGGCGAAGACCTCCTCGGCCCGAGCCAGCGCCTTCACCAGCGCGTCGATCTCCTCCGGAAGCGTGTACACGTAGAACGATGCCCGCGCCGTGGCGGGAACGCCGAGCCGCCGCATCAGGATCTGGGCGCAGTGATGGCCGGCCCGGATGGCCACTCCCTCCTGGCCGAGGATCGTGGCCAGGTCGTGCGGGTGGACATCCTTGTACCAGAAGGACACCGCGCCGCCTCGACGATCGGGATCCATCGGGCCGAAGATCCGAGCTCCCGTCTCCCCCAGCCGCTCGAGGGCATATGCCGCGAGCTCGCGCTCGTGCTCCCGGACGTTTTTCATCCCCAGGTCTTCGAGGTAGTCCACGGCCGCGCCCAGCCCGACGGCCTGGGCGATGGCGGGGGTTCCCGCCTCGAACTTCCAAGGAGCGTCCTTGTAGGTGGAGCGGTCGGGGAACACCTCCTGGATCATCTCGCCGCCCCCGAGGAACGGATCCATGGCCTCGAGCAGTTCCCGCCGCCCGTACAGGCCGCCCGATGCGGTCGGGCCGAGCATCTTGTGCCCGGAGAACGTGAGGAAGTCGACGTCGAGCTCGCCCACATCCACAGGATTGTGCGAGACGAACTGCGCCCCGTCTACCAGAACCTTCGCCCCGATATCGTGAGCTGTCTCCGCGATCTCGCGGAGCGGGGTGAGGGTCCCGAGGACGTTGGACTGCCCGGTCACACCGATGAGCTTCGTCCGCTCGCTCACGGTCGACCGGATGGCGTCCAGCTCGAGAAGGCCCTCGTCGGTGATCGGCGTGTACTTGAGGACGGCGCCGGTGTCCCGAGCGCAGAGCTGCCACGGGACGATGTTCGAGTGGTGCTCCATCTCGGTGAGGACTATCTCGTCGCCCTCCCTCAGGAACTTCCTTCCCCATCCGTGGGCCACCAGGTTGATCGACTCGGTGGTGCCCCGAGTGAACACGATGCTGTTCGGGTCGGGGGCCCCGAGGAACGCCGCGAGCTTCTCCCTGGCGCCCTCGTAGGCCGCCGTGGCCTCCTCGCCGAGGGGATAGATGCCTCGGTGAACGTTGGCGTTGTGCTTCTCGTAGAAGTCGCTGAGTGCCTCGATCACCTGCCGGGGCTTCTGCGACGTGACGGCGCTGTCCAGGTAGACCAGGGGCTTCCCCGCCATGGTGCGCTCGAGGATGGGAAAGTCCTTCCGTACGACGTTCGGGTCCATGTCGCCTCGCGTCCTCGTCGACATCCTACGCTCCCGTCTTCTCCTCTTCGGGCGCCGCTTCGTCGGTGATGGCACCGACCCCGAGCTCGGCGCGGAGTCCTTCGTATCCCTTCTCTTCGAGCTCCTTGGCCAGCTCCGCGCCTCCCGATTTCACGATCCGCCCTCCCATCAGGACGTGGACGTGGTCGGGGGTGATGTAGTTGAGGATCCGCTGGTAGTGGGTGATCAGCAGGACCCCGAGGTCTGGGCCGATCAGCTTGTCGATCCCGGTGGCCACGGCCTTCAACGCGTCGATATCGAGCCCCGAGTCGGTCTCGTCGAGGATGGCGATCTCCGGCTCGAGCACGGCGAGCTGCAGCGTCTCCATGCGCTTCTTCTCCCCGCCGGAGAAGCCCTGGTTCACGTATCGGCGGACCATCTCGTCGTCCACGCCGACGGCGCTCATCTTCTCCGTGAGGCGCTTCCGGAACGCGAGCGCCGACAGCTGCTCTTCCTCCGCCTTGGTGGCGTTGTACGCGGAGCGCAGGAAGTTCACCATCGAGACGCCGGGAACCTCCACCGGGTACTGGAACGCCAGGAAGAGTCCCCGCTGCGCTCGCTTGTCCGGCGCGACGCCGACGACGCTCTCGCCGTTGAAGACGATGTCTCCAGCGGTAACCTGGTAGCCGGGGCGACCCATCACCGCATTGGCGAGCGTCGATTTCCCGGAGCCGTTCGGCCCCATCAACGCATGCACCTCTCCCTGCCGCACCGAGAGGTCCACGCCCGCGAGGATCTCCTTGCCCTCCACGGCAACCCGGAGGTCCTTGATTTCTAGCGTCATCGATCCGTTCCGCTCACTCATCGTTCAGCTCCACCTTGATCTCCTCGCCTTCCACTTTGATCCGGTACGTCGGGACGGGAAGGGTCGCCGGGAGGCTCACCGGCCGTCCCGAGTCCAGGTCGAAGACCGACCCGTGCCTGGGGCATTCGATGGTGCGTTCCTCTCCGTCCACCTCTCCTTCGTGAAGGAAGGCCTGCGCATGAGAGCAGACGTCGCCAAGCGCCCGGAACTCCCCGTCGCCCAGATTGGCCACGGCGATCTCGTGGCCGTCCACCTCGAACCGCCGGGCTTCCCCCTCGGGGATATCTCCGGCCATTGCGATGGTCACCAGCGGCATCGTCAATCCGACCTCTCCAGCTCGGCCTCGATGGCCCGCTCCAGCCCTTCCCGGACCTCGTCGAGTCCCACGCGGTCCAGCACCTCCTGGAAGAAACCGGTGACGATCAGCCGCTCGGCCTCGTCCGCTGGGATTCCTCGGGACTGCATGTAGAAGCGGACGTCTTCATCCACCGGTCCGACGCTCGCCGCGTGACCGCACCGGACGTCGTTCGCCTCGATCTCCAGGTTGGGGATCGAGTCTGCCTTCGCCCGTTCCGACAGGACGATGTTCCGGTTCGTCTGGAACGCATCGGTTTTCTGGGCATCCTTCCGAACATGCACCCACCCCGAGTACACCGCTCGTGAATGCCCCTTCAGCGCGCCCTTGTACAGGACCTCGCTCCCGCAGTGCGGGGCCGCGTGATCCTGGAGGGACCGGTGATCGAAGTGCTGGGAACCATCGGTGAAGTACACCCCGAGCATCTCACTGTGGCCTCCCGGCGCGGCGAGGACGCTCTCGACCTCGGTGCGGGACAGCGAACCTCCGAACGCGACGGCCAGCGACCTGAGCTCCGCGTCCCGATCGAGCATCGCTCGCTGAACGGAGAGGTGGGTCATTCCGTCGCCCCAGTCCTGGAGCGTCACGTACCGAACTCGCGCTCCCGGGCCGACGAAGATCTCGGTCACCGCGTCGGAGAGGGCTCGGTCGAGCGGACGGGAGACGAACCGCTCGATGACCGTAACGTCCGAACCCTGCTCGGCCACGATGACCGTGTGGGGAAAGACCGCAAGCCCCTCCGTGTCCACGTACGTGAGCGACTGGAGGGGGAGCTCAACCCTCACGCCGGGGGGGACGTAGACGAAGACACCGCCCGTGCGAAATGCGGCGTGCAGCGCCAGGAACTTCGTCCGCTCCGCGGGAACCAGGCGGTGGAGCCGCTTCTCCAGCAAATCCGGGTGCTCCGACAGCGCCCGATCGAGCCCAAGGAAGATCACTCCATGCTCGGCTTCCTCCGGAGCAAGATGAACGGTGGCCGTTTGCGAGTTGTGCTGAACGAGCAGGCCCGCTCGCTCACCGATCTCTCCCGCGGCCGCCTGGACTCGCTCGGCAACCCCGTCGAGGTTGTCCGACACCCGTCCGGAGGCGAAGGGGACGAAGGTGTCGAGCTCCAAACCAGAGAGGTCCGTGTACCGCCATTCCTCGGTCTCCTGCGACGGAATCGGAAGCGCGCGGAACAGTCCCAACGCCTCCTCTCGGAGAACCCGGGCCCATGCCGCTTCTCCCCCTGGAGACGGAAGGGCCTCCTTCGTCAGCCCGATGTCGATCAGGGTCTCACTCATCGTTCCTCGCAAATCAGGGGCAGAGCGCCCGGCGCCTGCCCCTGTTCGGTTCGACTCGCCGGGCTATTGCCCAAGCGCATTCCTTAGCCGACCGCGCCCTCCATGTTCAGCTCGATCAGGCGGTTCAGCTCGACCGCATACTCCATCGGGAGCTCGCGGGTGATGGGTTCGATGAACCCGTTCACGATCATGGCCATGGCGTCGGTCTCGGACAGCCCCCGGCTCATGAGGTAGAAGAGCTGGTCCTCTCCCACCTTGGAGACGGTGGCCTCGTGGCCGAGCGAAGCAGTGTCTTCCTCGACCTCGATGTACGGGTACGTGTCGGAGCGCGACTCCTCGTCCAGGATCAGCGCGTCGCATCGCACGTTGGACTTGGCGTGGTGCGCATCCGGCTCCACCCGAACCAGCCCGCGATATCCAGTCCGGCCGCCGTCCTTCGATACGGACTTCGAGGTGATGATCGAAGTGGTGTGCGGGGCCACGTGGATCGCCTTCCCCCCGGCATCCGTGTGCATCCCCTCGCCGGCGTAGGCGACCGAGAGCACCTCGCCCCGGGCGCCCTTGCCGAGGAGATAGATCGAGGGGTACTTCATCGTTACCTTCGAGCCGATGTTCCCGTCGATCCACTCGACCACGGAGTCCTCGTGGGCGGCGGCTCGCTTCGTCACAAGGTTGTACACGTTCGTGGACCAGTTCTGGATGGTGGTGTACCGGACCCGAGCACCCGGCTTGGCGATGATCTCCACCACCGCGGAGTGGAGGCTGTCGCTGGTGTAGATCGGCGCCGAGCAGCCCTCCACGTAGTGGACGTACGAACCCGGCTCCGCGATGATCAGGGTCCGCTCGAACTGCCCCATGTTCTCGGCGTTGATCCGGAAGTAAGCCTGGAGCGGGATGTCCACGTTCACGCCCTCGGGCACGTACACGAACGAACCGCCCGACCACACCGCCGAGTTGAGCGCGGCGAACTTGTTGTCGTTGGGAGGAACGATCGTCCCGAAGTACTCCTTGACGATTTCGGGATGCTCTCGGAGTCCTGAATCCATGTCGGTGAAGATGACCCCGATCGAGTCGAGCTCCTCCTTGATCTTGTGGTAAACGACCTCGCTCTCGTATTGGGCTGAGACGCCGCCGAGGAACTTCTTCTCGGCTTCGGGGATGCCGAGCTTGTCCCACGTCGCCTTGATGTCCTGGGGCAGCTCCTCCCATGACCCCGCCTGCTTCTCCGTGGAGCGGATGAAGTAGTAGATGTTCTCGAAGTCGATGTCGGAAAGGTCCGCCCCCCACCAGGGCATGGGACGGCCGCGGAAGTGCTTCAGGGCCTTCAGCCGGAACTTCCGCATCCAATCCGGCTCGCTCTTCATCGAGGAGATCTCCTCGACGACCTCCTCGGAGAGCCCCCTCTTCGGCGTGAATACCGAATGCTGAGGGTCCTTCCACCCGAAGCGGTAGCCCTGCTCGAGTTCCTTCAGATCTGGTTTGGGTACGGCCATTTCCCTCTCGCCTCTCTCGTCATCCAGTTTATCCGCCCCACGGGCTAATTTCTACCCCGGAGGTCGGATTTAACCCATGCTGGCAGCTGGTACCGGCGTCTGCGCCCCAGGCCTGATCCAGGGCACCGGGGGCATGGATGAAGGCTCTCACCACCTTGTCGGAGGGACGCCGTTCAGCTCTTCTCCACCGGCACTCCGACCAGAGACCCGTACTCCGTCCACGATCCGTCGTAGTTCTTCACGTTGGGGTACCCAAGCAGCTCCGTGAGGACGAACCACGTGTGCGAGGAACGCTCGCCGATCCGGCAGTACGCGATGGTGTCTGTCGAGCCGTCGATCGCCTCTCCCTCGTACAGGGCCCGAAGCTCCTCCGCCGACTTGAACGTCCCGTCCTCGTTGGCGGCCTTCATCCACGTGACGTTCCTGGCCCCGGGGATGTGCCCCGGAACCTGGGCCTGTTCCTGCGGAAGGTGATCGGGGGCAAGCTTCTCCCCCCGGTATTCCTCCGGAGAGCGAACATCCACGAATGCCGCATTCCCCACCCCAGACAGCACCTCGTCCCGAAGGGCCCGGAGCTCCTTTCGAGGCCCGCCCGTGACCTCGAACGAGGTCTTGGGGAAGGAGGCCACGTCCTGAACCAGCTCTCGGCTCTCCAGCTCCCATTTCTTCCGCCCGCCGTTCAGCAGCTTGACGTTGTCGAAACCGAGGTGCTTGAGGAGCCAGTACGCGTACGCCGCGAACCAGTTGTTGTTGCCTCCATACAGGACCACGGTCGTCTCGAGGCCCACTCCGGCTCGTTGGAGGAGCGCCGAGAGGCCTCTGGCGTCGATGAAGTCGCGATTCAGCGCGTGGTGGAGGTCATCGGACCAGTTCCACGCCAGCGCCTTCCTGATGTGCCCTTTCTCGTACGCCGTGGTGTCCTCGTCGACCTCGACGATCCTCACGCCGGGGTCGTCGACATGCTCCTCGAGCCAATCGGTATCGACCAGCGCGTCAGGATTAGTGTACTCGGCCACCGGTTCGCACCTCCCTCACCGCTTGGGCAGTAGGAATTATCTTCTCGACCGATCGAAAGGCAACCACGACGGAAGCCGTGACTCAGAAGAAGCCGAGGGCGGCTTTGGCCTCTTCGGACATCATCTCCGGCGTCCACGGCGGGCGCAGCACCATCTCGGCCTCGAAGCCGTCGACGCCATCGATCGAGTCCACGAGCTGGCGCATCTGCTCCTCGATGAGGGGACCGATGGGGCATCCCATGGTCGTGAGCGTGTACTGGACGTGGACCTTCCCCTCATGGATCGAGACGTCGTAGACGAGCCCGAGGTCGACGATGTTGATCCCCAGCTCCGGGTCGTGGACGTTCCGGAGAGCCTCCACGATGTTCCGTCGAAGCTCCTCGCTTCCTCCCTCTCCGGGGAGGGTGGAAACCGAGGAATCGAAATCTTGGCGTTCTTGGTCCATACTCTTCTCCTCTAGGGCTTATCCTACCGTTAGCAGCGTAGTCCGTCGTTCGCCCCGGGGACGGGAAGGGGACCGATGCGGGTAATGATCGTGGACGACCACCCGGTAACCAGAGATGGGCTCCGGGCCGCTCTGGGAACGGCCGAGGACGTGGAGATCGTCGGGGAGGCCTCTTCCGGGGAGGAAGCGGTCAAGGTCGTCAATGAAGTCGAGCCCGACGTGGTGTTCATGGACGTTCGGATGCCCGGGATGAACGGCATCGAGGCCACCAGAGCCATCCGCCAGGGGAACCCCGACACCCGGGTGATCCTTTTCACGGTGGATGAATCCCGAGCCAGCATCGCCGAGGCCATCCAGGCTGGTGTGTCCGGTTACCTCCTCAAGGATGTTGGTGTGGACGAGCTGGTGAGCGCGGCCCGCCTGGCCCTCGAGGGAAAGGCCGTCATCCACCCCACCCTGACCCAGGCCTTCATCGAGGAGGTTCGGCTGGTCGACAGGAAGCCGGAGGCTCCGCTGTCGCGCCGGGAGATCGAGATCCTCCAGCGGGTGGCCTACGGGGCCACGACCAAGGAGGTCGCCGACAAGCTCGGTATCTCCCCGCACACCGTGAAGACCCACCTCGAACGGATCTTCGAGAAGCTCGGAGCCAACGACCGGGCCCAGGCCGTGGCCATCGCCATCCGCCAGGGCCTCGTCGAATAGGCCGTCCAGTCCCCCCCTTGGGCGACCGATAGTCATGTGAGAGATGGACCCACGAGCAATCGTCGTTTGCGATCATCCCGGGAACTTCCGGTTCGCGTCGGTGTTGGAGGCGGCAGGCCATGTCGTCGAGCGAGCCACCGACGCGTACCGGGTCATCGAGCTGGCCCAGCGGAGCAAGCCGGACGCCATCTTCTTCCAGCTCGGCGTGGAAGGGCCACCCGGCCCGGAGCTCCTTCGCCGCGTCCGTTCGGTCTCGGGCGAGATCCGGGTGGTGTGCATCCTCGAGCCGGAAGCCGCGACGGTGTCCCCCGCCGACCTTCTTCGGAGTGGCGCCGACGGGATCCTCTCTTCGAACCCGGATCCTGAGACCCTCCGGTGGGCCCTCGATGGAGTGGTCCGCGGAGGATGCGTCCTCTCCCCCGCCGTTGCCCGCGGCCTACTGGAACCGTTCGCCCAGGCCGCTTCGCGGGAGCGGGAGTGGGCTCGCGCCCTTGCCGAGACGGCTCGGCAGGCCGAAGAACTCGCGTCCACGAAGGCCGAGTTCCTCTCGAACGTCTCCCATGAGCTCCGTACCCCGCTCACGATCATCAAGGGCGTCGCCCAGGTCGTGGGGAGGTTCGGGGGAGCCTCCGATGATCTCGCCGGGATGCTCGTGAAGCTGGAGGAGGCGGCCACGAAGCTGACGCGCATGGTCGAAAACCTCCTCACGCTGGCGGAGATGGAGCGAGGCGAGTTCGAGCTGAACGTCGACGCGTGCGACGTGGTCAACCTGGTGCGAGAAGCAGCGGACGAAACCGCGGCACGCTATCCGAGGGTGAACGTGGACGTACGTCTGCCCGTGGGCATCCCAGCACGGGCCGACGCGGATCGAATCCGGGAAGTGATCGTTCAGATCCTGGACAACGCATGTCGGTACTCCGAGGAGGGTGGAGTCGTCACCGTTCAGGCTAAGCGGGCGGTGGAAGGCATCGTGGTCTCGATCAACGACCAGGGCAAGGGGGTGGACCGCCGGGTCGTCGCCGCCGCGTTCGGCGAAGCCTTCTCACCGGGGGAGCAGGTGCTCACCAAGGACCGCGCGGGCCTGGGCCTGGGACTGAACCTCGCTCGGAGTCTCGTCGCGCTGCACGGAGGGATCCTCTCCGCCGAGCCGCTCCCCGGCGGGGGATCCAAGGTGTCGTTCGTCATCCCCGCCGAGGCGCAGGTGCAGCCGGCGGCGAAGTCTCCACAACGAGAGCAGCCGGAGGCACAACAGGAACCTGAACCTGGGGACGCGAACGGCAGCGACGCGGGAGAGCCTCCGCCGCAAGAGATCGCCATCGAGGCTCACGAGGGGGATACGCTCGAGCAGCTTCGCGAACTCCAACGCCGCCTGGCCCAGTCGGAGAGCCGGGCTCAACAGTGATGGTTATGGGCGCCAGCCCACCCGCACCACATCTCCGGGGGCGACCCGCCGGTCCCGAGAAACCTCCCGCAACACCACCCGAACGACTCCACCGTGGGTAAAAAGAGCATGGTCGCCATCCGGGAGTGAATCGATGAACGCCAGCACCCGGGATCTGAGTTCGGGGACGGACTCTCCCCCGGGCGCCCGGAACCCATCGAAGCGCAGAAGCTCTTCCCGAACGTCCGCCGCGAAGTCATTCCACATCATTCCCTCGAGGTCTCCGAAGTCCAGTTCGCGAAGGCGCAGATCAGCGACCGCATCGCCCACGGCCAGGCGAGCGGTTTCGGTAGCCCGGCGCAGGTCGGAGCTCCAGCAGCTCGTGAGGCTGACGTGGGAAAGTAGCTCGCCGATCCGCCTCGCCTGATTTCGACCGGCCCGGTTCAGAGGAACATCCGTCCAACCAAGAAGTCGGCCGGACTCGCTCCAATCCGTGGCCCCGTGGCGAGCCAGCCAGAGCCGGATGCTCACCGCCACCACGCCACGGAAGACCAACCACTCGCGGCGACAGCTGCACCGATCAGGATCACAAAGATCTCCGATGCCTGCTGAGCGGCTCCGAGCAGGTCACCGGTGATGCCCCCGATTCTGCGCACGGCCACCAGCCCCACCCCGAACGAACAGGTGGCGGCGACCGGGGCTGCAACCGTCACCCAGCCTCCCAAGGAGGCCGCACCGATGAGGAGCGCGGTCCCGAGGGCCGCGGCCGTCTCCCGCGGGGTCAACGCCGACACAAACGAGGCCCCCAAGCCCTCGTCGGTCGCTGGGCTCACGATCCCCAGAAGCCCCACAACCGCTCCGCGGCTGAGGGCGTGAGCACCTGGCAAGACCGCCAGCGCTGTCCAGCCGTCGAGAGTCGCCAGGGCCGAGATGCGAAGGGCCAAGCTCATGACGATCGCGAGCACGCCGTACGTTCCGTGGGCCGGATCCTTCAGGATGCTGAGGACCTCTTCCCTGGTCCGTCCACCGCCGAGAGCGTCAGCGGTATCGGCCAGGCCGTCCTCATGAAGCGCGCCGGTGAGGAGCAGACTGATCCCCAGAGTTATCGCGGCCGCAGGAAACGCCGGAAGCACCTGGAGAATCCCGGCGTAGGCGCCCGCGAGGCCCAGACCGAGCAGACCTCCGATGACAGGGAACCAAGGGAGGGACCCGGCCAAGTCCGGCCGCTCAGCGGTGCCCCGGTCGAAAGGCACTCTGGTCAGGAACGACGCGGCTGTCCGGAGCCCCTTCACCGCGACAGCCCCCACTCTTCGAAGGTCACCACCTGCGTGGCGCAGGCTGCCGCCAGCTTCACGAGCGGCACGGCCGCCAGCGCCCCGCTCCCCTCCCCTAGGCGCAGGCGCAGGTCGAGAAGCGGTTCCTTGCCCAGGTTCCGCAGAAGGAGGCGGTGGCCCGGCTCCTCGGAGCAATGACCTGCAAGACAGTGATCGACCGCGCCCGCTTGGAACGCCTCAACCGCCGCACAAGCGGCAGTGACGACGAAGCCATCGAGAACGACGGGGACGGAGCGCAGACGGGCCTCTACCAGGGCCCCGACGAGGGCCACAAGCTCCGAGCCTCCGACCTGTCGGAGAACATCGAGCGGCCCGGCCTGATCCCCGATGCGACGACTGGCCTGCTCCACAACTGATACCTTCCGGGCGTACGTGACATCGTCGATTCCGGTGCCTCGCCCTGTCCACTTTTCCGCCGGGCCCCCAAAGAGGACCACACAAACGGCCGAGGCCGGGGTGGTGTTGCCGATGCCCATCTCGCCGAGCACTAGAAGGTCTGTATCGATGCCCGCCACCGCCTGCCGACCAACATCGAAGCACTCGTGAAATCGGGCCTCGGTCAGCGCATCCTCGCGCAGGATGTTCCCACAGGGTCTTCCCACGCCGACGTCCACGACCGACAGGCTGGCCTCCAGGGTCCGGGCCATGACGGCGGCTGTGGCTGCCCCGTCGCGGAGTGCCCGGAGCATTTCCGCCGTCACACCGGGCGGATAGGCGCTCACCCTTTCTGTTGCCACCCCGTGATCGGCCACGAATACGACGGCAGCCGGCGCCTCCACCCGAGGGCGGATCGTTCGCTGCCATCCAGCCAGCCAGACGGCAACTTCGTCTAGCCGAGCCAGGGCTCCCGCAGGGCGTAACATCCGTGCGGCTCGCTCGCGTACCCTCGCCGCGGCCGCCTCATCAGGCTGGGGCAGCTCGCTCAGGAGAGCAGAGATTCCTTCATCCATCTTCTAATCCCGAGACGGCCTCCGGGCGCCCAAGTGGGAGAACGCGGCCTGCCACGACCAGAGCCGCTTGGTCGGCGGCCTCCGCCCAGATCGCGTTGACCCGGCCAAGGAGGTCGCGGTACCGGCGGGCCAGCGCGTTGGTCGGCACCACACCGGACCCGACCTCGTTGGTCACTGCCACAGTCCGAGCGGTCATGGATGCTGCCAAAACCGCTGCCCGGGCCCTGTCCTCGATGTCCCGATCGGAGACGTCCTGCTCCATGAGGTTCGAGACCCACAGCGTGAGACAGTCAACCAGCGCCAAAGCCCCCTCCGGAATCGAAGAAAGGGCTCCTTCAAGGTCCAAGGGTTCTTCCACCGTCGCCCACTCCAGGGGTCGCAGCTCTCGATGGCGGCGGATCCGCTCGGCCATCTCCTCATCCCGGCCCTCCGCCGTGGCGACGACAACCACTGGACCGCCCCAATCGGCGGCCACACGCACGGCCAACCGAGACTTTCCGGAACCCGCACCGCCGAGGAGAAGAGTGAGCGGCATCAGTGATCGACCCCTCTGGCGCGGGCGCCCTCCCCGACATGCTTCGAAAGTCGAACAGGCCGCGTCGGGACGACCAGAACGCCTCCTGCGGGATCGTCCACGACCCGGACCCTCGCGCCATAGTGCTCCCGGATGTTGCTCTCCGTCAGGACGTCGCGAGCCGGCCCCTCGGCTACGGCCCGTCCTCGGGACAGAAGCAAGAGCCGCTCGGCGAACTGACCGGCCTGGGTCAGGTCGTGCATGGCGCTGACCACGGTGAGGCCGTGCTCGGTGCGCTGCTCGTCGATCAGTTCCAGGACCTGCTGTTGGTGCCCGACATCAAGAGCTGCAGTGGGCTCGTCCAGAAGGAGCACGGGGGCGCGCTGGGCCAGGGCCCGCCCGAGGACGGCCCGCTGGATCTCACCGCCGGAAAGCGACCCGAGAGGGCGCGCCGCGAGCTCTCGGAGCTCCAGTCGCTCCAGGACTCCGCCGACCACCTCGCGATCTCGGCGGTTCTCAAAGCCGAGATACGGGATGTACGGAGTACGTCCGAGGAGCACGTAATCAGACACGGGCATCGATTCCGGGATCACCGGGCGATGAGGAAGGGAGGCCACCAGCTGGGACAGCCTCCGTCTGCTCAGCGACGATACGGGGATGCCACCCAGCCTGATCTCTCCGGCAAACGACACAAGGCCGGCCACGCCCCGGAGAAGTGTGGTCTTCCCCGCCCCGTTCGGGCCGATCAGACCGATCCACGCGCCAGAGGGGATGCGAAGACTAAGTCGGGCCAGGGCCGGGATTCCATCGTAGGCGACGGAAACGTCAGCCAACTCGACCGCGGTCAACTCATCCTCCTCGATCGGCGGAGTACCAGAAGAAAGAAGGGGGCTCCGAAGAAGGCGGTGATCACACCGATGGGAACCTCCGCCGGGGCAAGCGCGGTCCGGGCGAGGAAGTCGGCCAGGATAAGGAAGGCGCCCCCGGCGAAGACCGATAGGGGCAGGATGATGCGGTAGCTCGAGCCCAGCACCAGCCGAACCGCGTGCGGAACGATGATGCCAACGAAGGCAATCAGGCCGCTCACTGCCACAGCGGCCGCAGTGCCCAATGTGGCCGCGGCCATCACCACCAATCGGACCCGAGCTGACCGTATCCCAAGGCTGTCGGCCTCTTCCTCTCCAACACTCATCACGTCGAGCAGCCTGCGGTGCAGAACGATGGCAGCCCCGCTCACTGCTATGTACGGAATGATGAGAGCCACTTCCCGCCAGCCCACGGTTCCCAGCGTCCCCAGGATCCAGGAATAGACCTCCCGCAGGGTGTCCGCGTTCCGCTGCTGAACATAGGTCTGGGCGGCGGTCAAGAACGCCGCCACGGCCACCCCGGCCAGGATGAGGGTAGCGGTACTTCGGGTTCTTCCGCCCGAGCGCCCGAGGACGTAGGTCACAGCCACTCCGAACAGGGCGCCCACGAAGGCCGCAATCGGGAGCGGGTTCAGCGGCCACGCTTCGCGGCCCGGCAGGTAGGCGATGGCGAGCGTCGCCCCCAGTCCGGCGCCTGCGGCCACCCCAAGGAGATATGGGTCAGCCAGGGGATTGCGGAACACACCCTGGTAGGCCGCCCCGGCCATGGCCAGCATGGCCCCAACCAGGCCGCCGAGGACCACTCGCGGGACTCTCAGTTCCCACAGGATCGCCGCCTCCCGGTCTGAGAGCCCTGACGACACGTCGATCAGTGGAACGCGATCCGCGAGTTCCCGAAGGATCGCCGTCGGCGAGAGCCCCACCGGCCCCACCAGGATGCCGAGGAACCCCGCGCCGAGGAGAATGGCTAGCGCCCCGAGAAGAAAGCCGGGGCGGAGCCCTGTCGGTGAGACGTCCGCCGCAACCGGGCCGCCGGTTTCGGTCACCCCGACACCGCTTGGAGTTCGGAGACCTCGGCGACCACCGTACGCAGGAGGTCCACGACCCGCGGGCCCCACCGAGAGGCCACGTCATCGTCAAGCTCGACCACGGCCCCGGTCTCGACTGCTGTGATCTGTTCCCACCCCGGGCGCCGGGCGACCCTCTCGGCCGTCACGCCGCAGCACTTCGTGTCGGCGAGGAAGATGACATCGGGGTCGGCATCAAGGATGAACTCCGCCGAGAGCTGAGGATACTGACCACCCTTTTTTGCTCCGTCGGCGACGTTCTCCAGCCCAACCAGGCTGTACACCTGTCCAATAAATGTCTCCGAGGTGACGGAGAAGTAGGTCTGGTCCAACTCGTGATAGTAGGTAGGCGGTCGTTGGAAGCCAGGGACCGACCCGGCAAGATCCTCGATCTCGTTCCGCATCGAGGAGACCACCTCGGCGGCCTCCGGTACATTTCCCGTGGCCACCCCCAGTTGCTCGATCTGCGTGTAGGTGTCATCAAGGCTCTGGGCCGCCGGGTGGAGGATGGCCGGGATCTCCAAAGCCTCCAGAGACTTCACGATGTCGTTGATGTCGTCGGAAAGAACCACGACGTCGGGGGCGAATTCCGCGATGGCTTCCACGTTCGGTTCGAATGCGGAGAGGTCCGTCACGGGCGCCTCCGGTGGGTGATCGGAGTTGTCGTCAACGGCCACGACTTGGTCACCTGCACCGATCGCGAACAGCATCTCCGTTGATGTGGGCGAGAGGGAAACGATCCGATCCGGCCGAGCTTCTAACGTGACCTCTCCGTTCGCAGCCGCCACCGTGGCCGGGAATCCGCCCTCCTTCGGGGCAGGCGATGAAGGGACTCTGGGAGCTGCCTCATCGCCACCCCCACAGGACGTCGTCGCGAGGACCCCTGCCGCCAGAAGCGCTGCCAGCGCCCTGCCGATGCGGGACATGCTCCCTCCTTCCTGGCCGAACGCGCGGCCGGTTGGGCGGTCCCTCGCCGATGGGCGCTCATGAAAGAGCCCCCGGCCCTCTGCCGGGGGCTTCGCTTTGGAGGCCCGCCGCCTTGTCGCGAGGGACGGCTCATCTCTCGCCCCGAAGCAGGTCTCCTGACTCCCGGATC
This sequence comes from Actinomycetota bacterium, assembly GCA_035641075.1. GTDB lineage: Bacteria > Actinomycetota > UBA4738 > UBA4738 > CALAEC01 > DASQUW01. Next base: position 15,410 of record DASQUW010000219.1, read on the forward strand.
ATCGCTTCCCCGAGCCTTCCCGGGATATACGTCCCAGTGGCATCCTCGGGGTCGCTCCCCGGTCACAGTGGCGCGACCGTGCCGGACTCTCACCGGCTTCCCTCTTCGGCCTGGCGGGATGCCCTCCCGCACCGGCCACCTCGAGGCGTCTATGGATACTCGCGGGCATTCTCCCTCCTACGACCCGCCGGAGGCAAGGTGACCCGAAGTCTGGCGCCCACGGTGGGGTTCCTCTACACTCGTGACAAAAGGGGTCTTTCTTGGCGCGGGCACGCTACGCGATCGCTCTTCTCATCGCCCTTTCTTTCGCCGCGGCCCCTGTGGTTTCGCCCATTCGCTCCGGGACTTCTCGTGCCGAGGCCCTTCGACCGGTCTCGGCCGGTCGGGTCCAAGCTCTGGTGCCTAATAGATGGGAGGTCCAGCCGATCGGCTCGAGCACCACTCACCGGGTCGGCTTCAAGGCCTCCAGCAGCCTGGCGGAGTGGAAAGCCACCAAGGGCAGAGCACAGGGCCTCGAGGCGTACTGGGTGGATGCCGCCGACGTCGGCGTACCCACGGACTACTACTACCTGGCCGCTCGCGGCCCCGCGTCCCGGCGCCTCGCGGCAAAGGGGGACTGCCGCGCCATCGGCCGCCGAGTTCTCCTCGACGACCGTCCGAGGTTCGATCGCCGGATCGATTCTCCGGGGAACTACGTGGCCATGGCCACCGGAACCTGCCGGTCGAAGGAAGCCGAGACCCGGTGGGCTTCGTTCGTCGCCGCCCCGGGCTTCGGGCCGGTGCGTCAGCTGGGGATCCCCGAATCGGGGCTCTACTACGTCCTGGTGGTCGTGAAGGACGGCCCCCGGGCCAGGGATCGGATCGGACGCCTTCTCCAGAGCGTATCGTTCGGGGGGACGCTGGTCACCGACTTCCTCCGGGTGGCCGCCACCGGCGGCCAGCGCTAGCTCTTCGGACTGCTTTCCACGAACGGAGGCCTGACCACCTCGGCCTCGCCCCGGCGCCCACGAACATCGATCTCCACCACGTTCCCCGCGGAGAATCGGTCTCGTGGACTGAGATACGCCATGGCGATTCCGAGCCGAAGCGTCGGCGAGAACGTTCCGCTGGTGGTCTCCCCCACTCGCTCCCCGCCCGAGTAGACGGAGTAGTGAGGCCGGGGGATGAGCTTCCCGGCCATCCGCAGTCCCCACAGGCGGCTGGGGATGCCTTCCTCTTTCTGACGGAGCAGCGAGTTCCGACCGACGAAGTCTCCCTTGTCGAAAGCAACCGCCCATCCGAGTCCCGCTTCAAGTGGGGTCCGCTCTTCGGAGATGTCGTTCCCGTGCAGCGGATACCCCATCTCCAGACGAAGCGTGTCGCGCGCTCCCAGCCCACAGGGCTGCAGCCCCAACGGCTCGCCCGCGTCGATCAACTCCCGCCACATAGGCGAAGCGACCTCCTCGGGAACGAAGAGCTCGAAGCCCATCTCCCCCGTGTATCCGGACCGCGACACGAGGACGAGGGCACCCCGATACGTCGCCCCTACGCAGTGCATGTAGTCGAGGGCCTTGGAAGATGCGAAGAACTGCCCCACCAGGTCGGGAGATCGCGGCCCCTGGACGGCGATCGTGACGAGGTCCGACCGATGCTTGACCACCACGTCCCCCTTTGTTTCGAGACCCAGGGCGCCCAGAACCTTCTCGGTGTTCGCGGCGTTCGGGACGACCAGGTATCTCTTCTCCGCATCCCGGTAGACGATGAGGTCGTCCACGATCCCTCCCGACTCCGTGAGCACCAGGTTGTACTGGGCCACCCCCTCGTCGACCCTGGCCACGTCGTTGGTCAGCACGGATTCCAGCCGGTCGAGGGCGTCCGAACCGGATACTTCGATCTTCCCCAGGTGGGTGAGGTCGAAGATGCCAACGGATTCCCGGACCGCCCGGTGCTCGGTGAGAGTGCCGGCGTACTCGATGGGCATCGACCACCCGGCGAACTTCCCCATCTTCGCTCCGAGGGCGACGTGCTCCGGTTCGAGCGGGGTCCGGACGAGGTCAGGATCGTCCAATCGGCACCTCCCTGCCGCGGTAGTATGAACTCGGGGCTGGGCTGGGGGCACGTTCGTCACCGTCCGGCGTGTCTCTGAGGCGGAAAGGACCGGCATGCCGAAGGATTCCTTCGATGTCGTGGTGATCGGGGCCGGCACGGGTGGGTACTCGTGCGCACTTCGGGCCGCACAGCTTGGCCTCCAGGTGGCCCTGGTGGAGCGGGACGAGCGGCTCGGCGGGACGTGTCTCCTTCGCGGATGCATCCCCACCAAGGCGCTGCTCCAGTCGGGCGCCGTCCTCGACGAGATCAACCGAGCCGAGGAATGGGGGGTCAAGGCGTCCGGGGAGCCGGACTGGGACGGAGTGCTGAAGTTCAAGGCGAAGGTGGTGGACAAGCTCGTGGCTGGCCTCACCGGACTGGTCAAGACGAGGAAGATCGAGGTGGTGAAGGGGACGGGGACGCTCACCTCGCCCACCAAGGTCGAGGTCAAGACGAACGGAAACACCCGGACGCTCGAGGCGCGAAACATCGTCGTCGCCACCGGCTCGTACCCGAAGCTCCTTCCGGGGATGGAGATCGGCGAGCACATCATCACGTCGGATCAGGCCCTCGAGCTTGATCGGATCCCGGCCTCCGCGGTGGTCATCGGAGCCGGAGCCGTCGGGTTGGAGTTCGCCTCGCTGTACCGATCGTTCGGAGCAGAGGTGACGCTCATCGAAGCTCTTCCCAGCCTGGCCCCGCTGGAAGACGGGGACATCTCCAAGGAAGTGGCTCGAGCCTTCCGCAAGCGCGGGATCGCATCCCACGCCGGCGCCAAGGTTCAGGAGGTGACCGAGACCGACAAAGGGGTGACGGTTACCTTTGAGACCGGCGGGAAGGCCCAGACCGTCGAGGCAGATCTCTGCCTCGTGGCCGTGGGGCGCGGACCCATCTCCGACGGCGTGGGGCTCGAGACGATCGGCGTCGAGGTGGAGCGGGGATTCGTCAAGGTCGATCCGAAGCTCCAGACGAACGTCCCGGGGGTGTGGGCAATCGGAGACGTGGCGGCCACGCCGTTCCAGCTCGCGCACGTGTCGATGGCGGAAGGCATCGCCGCGGCGGAGCGGATCGCCGGACAAGAAGCAGCGGAGATCGACTACGTGGGCGTTCCACGAGTCACCTACTGCAGTCCGGAGATCTCCTCGGTCGGACTCACCGAGGCGCAGGCGAAGGAGCGCGGCCACGACGTCGCCGTGGAGAAGTTCAGCTTCCAGGGTCTCGGCAAGGCCAACATCGTCGGTGAGGGCGGCAGCTGCAAGGTCGTCGCGGAGAAGGAGGGCCCGGTGCTCGGGATCCACCTGATCGGCCCCCATGTCACCGACCTCATCGCCGAAGGGATGCTCATCACGAACTGGGAGGCCACGCCCGCGGAGGTGGCCGCGCTCATCCACCCACACCCGTCGCTGTCCGAGGCCATGGGAGAGGCGCACCTGGCTCTGGCAGGGAAGCCCCTGCACTCGGCCTGAGAGGCGGAGGAGAACGTGGCGGAGCGAACGAGCAAGAGCGCGTCGGCACGAGCGAGCGGTGGCACTCGCACCGCAAGCGCCCGCACGGCCAAGCCCCGGACGAAGGCCACTCCCAGGACGAAGGCCACGCCCAGGACCAAGGCCACCACGCTCTCCAGCTTCGATCTCAAAGAAGAGCAGCTCAAGGAGATCTGGTACCACATGAAGCTGTGCCGGTTCTTCGATGAGCGGATGGAAACGCTGTACCGACAGGGGAAGCTTCCGGGAGCGATCTACTCCGGACGCGGCCAGGAGGGAACCCACGTGGGCACGGCCTACGCCCTCCGCGAAGAGGACAAGTTCCTCGGGACGCACCGGGACCTGTCCGCGCAACTGACCAAAGGCCTCGACCTCAAACGGGTGGCCGCGCAGTACTGGGGGCGGATCGACGGCTACACGAGGGGTCGTGACGGCAACAGCCACATCGGAGACTTCCACGGCGTGGGAACGTTTGCCGCGGTGTCCATGCTCCCCGACTCCTACCCAGTGACCTGCGGTGTGGGACTCGCCTACAAGATGCGGGGCGAGAAACGAGTGGCGGTGGGGATGTGCGGCGAGGGAGCGACATCGAACGGCCGATGGCACGAGTCCCTGAACTTCTCGGCGATCCACAAGCTCCCGGTAGTGTGGGTGGTCAACAACAACCAGTGGGCCTATTCCACCCCGAACGAGCTGGAGTTCCCGATCGAGCGAGTCTCCGATCGCGCTCCCGCGTACGGCATGCCCGGACAGTACGTGGACGGGACCGAGGTCCTGCAGGTGCATCGGACGGTCTCGGAGGCCGTGGAACGGGCTCGCGGCGGCGACGGCCCCACCCTCATCGAGTCCGTGTCACTGCGGTGGAAGGGACACGCGGGCCACGACCCCGCCAAGTACGTCCCCAAGGAAGTCCTCGACGACTACGTGCAGAAGCGGGATCCCGTGGCGAGGTTCGAGGCGCTGCTCCTGAAGGAGGGGGTCGTCGACGAGGCAGATTTGAAGAAGCTCGAGGAGCGCGTCAAGAAGGAATTCGACGAAGCGTACGAGTTCGCCCAGCGATCTCCCCTCCCAGAGGGTGGCGATGCGGCCCTCGGAGTGTTCACCGACGATGGGTACTGGGCCCGGCCACCGGAAGGGGCCCTATTGGAGGGTGAGCGCTGATGGCCGGCGAGAAGACCCCCGCCGAGATCCCCCAGGCCGATCCGGCGGAGGCCGCGAAGCAGGCCGAAAAGGCCGAAGGGAAGCCCCGACGTGCTGCGAAGGAGAAGGAGCGCGCGGAGAAGGTCGACGCCGGTGCGGCCGGACACGGAGCCGAGGGTCGCGGCACCCGGAACGAACAGGGCGAGGCCACGTTCCTCCAGGCCATCTCAGAGGCGCTGTGGGAGGAGATGGAGAGCGACGACCGGGTGTTCCTGCTCGGCGAGGACATCGGCATCTACGGCGGCGCCTTCAAGGTCACCGAGGGGTTCATCGACACGTTCGGGGCCGAACGGGTCATGGACACCCCTATCTGCGAGGAGACCATCATCGGGGCCGCCATCGGAGCGGCCCTCGCCGGGATGCGTCCCGTGGCCGAGCTTCAGTACGCCGACTTCATCGCGAACGGGTTCGACGAGCTTGTCAACGTGGCCGGGAAGTATCACTACCGGACGGGACACTCCGTGCCGATCGTGGTCCGGGGGCCGTCCGGCGGCGGGGTTCGGGCCAGCGCGTTCCACTCCCAGAATCCAGAGCCGTGGTTCGCACACACGCCAGGCCTGAAGGTCGTGGTCCCCGCTTTCCCCTACGACGCCAAGGGATTGCTGAAGGCCGCGATCAGGGACGACAACCCCGTCGTGTACTTCGAGCACAAGTGGATCTACCGTCGGATCAAGGAAGTGATCCCCGGACCGGAGGAGGACTACACGGTTCCCATCGGCGAGGCGAAGGTCCATCGGGAAGGTGACGACGTCTCGGTGATCACCTACGGGGCCATGGTGCACAGGGCGTTAGAAGCTGCGGAGGAGTTGGCCGACCGAGGCATCTCGATCGAGGTGCTCGACCTTCGGACGGTCCACCCCCTGGACACCCAGGCCATCCTGAAGTCGGTGGAGCGCACGAGCCGCGCCGTGGTCGTGTACGAGAGCCACCGATCGCTCGGCATCGGGGCCGAGGTGTCCGCGGTCTTGGCCGAGGAGGCGTTCGAGATGCTCGACGCTCCCGTTGTGCGTCTCGCGCCTCCGAACATCCCCGTTCCGTTTTCCCCTCCCCTGGAAGACGCGTACATGCCGCAGGTCGAAACCATCGTGGAGACAGTGGAGAAGCTCGCGAAATGGTAGGCGCGAGGTCCCCGGAACAGAGGAGGTCGATGCCGTGGCGACGCCCGTGACCATGCCCCAGCTCGGAGAGACCGTCGTCGAGGGCACCATCCTGAAGTGGCTGAAGGGCGAGGGCGACACCATCGAACGCGATGAGCCGCTGTTCGAGATCTCCACGGACAAGGTGGATACGGAGGTTCCCTCTCCGCTGGCCGGGAAGCTGGAGAAGATCCTGGTCCAGGAGGGAGAGACGGTGCAGGTCGGCACGGAGCTCGCGCTCATCGCGGAGGATGGCGCCGGCGGAGGCGGTGGCGAAGAGGCCGAGGCGGAGGAAAAGGCCGAGGCGAAGCAGGAGCCGCCCACCGAGGCAGAGGAGGAGAAGCCCGAAGCGAAAGAGGAGGAGCCGGCGAAGCCAGCCGCCAGGGAGAGGCCCACACAGGCGGCGAAGCCACCGGCCGAGCCCACCGTTCCCGCGCGCGGATCCGGCGAAGGTCGCCCGAGCGGCGAACCGGCTCGAGCCCCGGCGAAGCGCGGGCCCCGGAGCCAGATCCTCTCCCCTCTCGTGCGAAAGCTCGCCGACGAGCACGGCATCGACCTCGCCCAGGTCGGGGGCAGTGGAACCGGCGGCCGCATCACCAAGAAGGACATCCTCGGGTTCATCGAGACGCGCGGGGCCGAACCGGAGCGGCGCCCCCTCGAGGTGGCTGCGCCGGCCGAGGCTCCGGCGGCGCCGGCCGAAGCTCCGGCGGCAGCGCCCGCGGCGCGAGCGGCTCCCACGGTCGCGGCCGGCCGGGAAGAGGTCGTTCCGATCTCCCACATCCGCAAGCGCATCGCGGAGAACATGCACGCCTCGGTTCAGAGCTCAGCGCGGGCGTGGAACCTGGTCGAGGTCAACATGGAGAACATCGTGAAGCTCCGAGGTCGAGCCAAGGACCGGTTCAAGGAGCACGAGGGATTCTCCCTCACCTACATGCCGTTCCTTGCTCGAGCCCTCAGCGACGCGCTCCGGGCCTTCCCCGATGTCAACGCCAAGCTCGACCTCGAGGCGGGCACCGCCACCTACCACGGATACGTGAACCTCGGGATCGCCGTGGCATACGAGGAGGGACTCATCGTCCCCGTGATCCGAGGAGCCGACGAGATGAACCTGGTCGGCATCGCCCGGGCCGTCAACGACATCGCGGCACGGGCTCGGTCGAAGAAGCTCAAGCCCGACGAGGTGCACGGGGGGACGTTCACGATCACCAACCCCGGCCCGTTTGGATCGCTCATCAGCGTCCCGATCATGAACCCGGGAGAAACGGCCATCCTCGCCTTCGACGCGATCGAGAAGCGGCCGGTGGTGGTGGACGACGCATTGGCGATCCGTCACATGGTGTACCTGTCGATGTCGTGGGATCACCGCATGATCGATGGAGCAACGGCGGCGCAGTTCCTGGGACGCCTCAAGCAGAACCTCGAGACCTGGGACTTCACGCCGGAAGTGCAGGCCTACCTGTCGTGACCGGACTCCACGATCGTCGCGGCGGCTCGGGGTGGCTCGTCACTCCGGGACGGGTCCCGTACACGGTCGCGTACGACGCCATGCACCGGCTGGCCGAGAGACGCGTGGCCGAGGAGATCCCCGATGTCCTGATCCTCCTGGAGCATCCGCCCGTGTACACGGTCGGGCGCCGCTCTGACCCATCGCACCTGCTTCTCGCCGAGCACGAGCTGGCGCGAAGGGGCGCCGAGCTCCATTTCGTGGACCGCGGGGGAAGCGTAACGTTCCACGGACCCGGCCAGCTCGTCGGATATCCCATCGTTCACCTGGGGACTCGCCCGGACATCATCAAGTACCTCCGGGATCTCGAGGAGGTCATCATCCGGGCGTGCGCGGACCTCGGCGTGGAGGTCGGCCGGTCCGAGGAGCACACGGGCGTGTGGGCGGGCGATCGGAAGGTCTGTGCGATCGGGGTGAAGACCACCCGCGGGGTGACACTTCACGGGTTCGCTCTGAACTGCACCACCGATCTCTCTTGGTTCGACGCGATCGTCCCGTGCGGCCTCACCGACCGCGGGGTCGCGTCGCTCAGCGATCTCGCCGACCGCGCCATTGGTGTCCACGAGGCCCTCCCGGTCGTGGCCCGGTGGTTCGAAGAGGTATTCGGTCGGCGGCTGCTTCCCGCCCCCACCGAGGTGAACGCCCTAGGGAACGCAGCACGCGAGACCGCCCTCACGTAGCCTCCCGCCGACCGGTGGACGGCGACGCGGCAGGCACGGTTGGTCAGTCGCGTCGCCGAGATGTGGCGATACGGTGTTCAGTAAGAAGAAACGCGTGCTTCCTCGCATGCCGCCACGGCCCGCCTGCCTCGTCAGGGCGGTCCGCGGTCCGGTGTGTTCGCCCCCTCCTCGGGAGGGCTCCACTTCTACTTCCCCGGGCTCCCCTCCAGGCCGAAACCGAGGATGGTCTTCATGTGGTGATGGGGACGGCACATCCTCGCCAGGTTGTCCAGGGAGGTCCGGCCGCCTTCTGCGAGCGGCTTCACGTGGTCGATCTCCAACCGGTACCGGCTGTGGCATCCGGGGACCACGCACTCGGGGTCTCTTGCCTCCAAGGCGGTCCGAAGCCGCGCCGGGATGGTTCGTCCGAGATGAGATACGGCCTTCACGTCGGCTCCCTCGGTAAGCACAGCCGCCAAGATGGCGTCGGAGGAAAGGGCCCTGGCCGTGGCCACGGGGATGGGACCGACTCCGGGAATCTCGCAGATC
>DASQUW010000220.1:0-3366 GCA_035641075.1 Actinomycetota bacterium
GCCGAGGAGCACCCGCGCCACGCGATCCCGTCCGTGGACCGGACGGGGGAACGCCGGGCCCTTGCCGCCCCCATCTGCGTACACCACGACATCCGCGGAGAGTAGATCGAGGAGGCCCGTCGCGTCTCCGTTCACAACCGCTTCGAAGAAGCGCCGGGCGAGCTCCTCCCGCCGCTTCCGTGACGCCTCGAAGCGCGGCCTCTTGGCCTCGACCTGCCTGCGGGCCCGGACGGCGATCTGACGGCAGTTGTCCTCGCTCTTCCCGACCACCGCCGCGATCTCTTCGTACTCGTAGTCGAACACCTCCCGAAGCAGGAAAACCGCCCGCTCGACGGGCGTCAGGCTCTCCAGCAGGACGAGGAAGGCCATCGAGAGCGAGTCGGCGGTTTCCGCGTGCTGCGTCACATCCGCCCCGGGGTCGGTGAGCACCGGCTCCGGCAGCCACGTGCCGAAGTAGCGCTCCCGGCGGACGCGTGCCGACCGCAGGTGGTCGATGCTGAGTCGGGTAGTGACAGCCGAGAGGTACGCCTTCGGCGAATCGATCGCCGTTCCCTTGCCAGACTCGCGGTGGAAGCGCAGGAAAGCCTCCTGGACGATGTCCTCCGCATCGCTGGCTGTGCCCACCATGCGGTAGGCGATGGAAAACATCAGCGGCCGGAGCTCCTCGTACACCTCGCTCACGTTCGCCTCCCCAGGCTCGAGCACCGCCATGATGTCAGGTAAGACGAGAGAGCTCACCCGCCTGTGACACCGGACTCCCTGCCTTTCAACGCTCCTGAGCCTGCATCAGGGCCAGCCCGAAGATGATCAGCGGAACACCGATGAACGCGCCGACCCCGCTAACAGCGAGTGGCCAGCCGAGCATGAGGAGTCCGAGCCCGACAAAGAACAGGATGAGCCGCCACAGAAGGCTCGGTGCCCCTGAGCTCGACGCGGGTTGCGGAGACGGTGTCTGAGGGGTCCGACGCTCCGGCTCGGGAAGGCGGCCTCGCTGCCGCGTGTCTGGAGTTGTGGGTTCTTGGGTGATCGTGCCGCGAAGCATCCGTTCTTCGGTGATCATGGTTCGTCCTCCTCTGATCGGCGCGTCTTGTTTGCCATCTCGCCCATTGAGACGAGATAGAAGGACTCCCTGTGACACCGCGCGCAAGAACAAGCGGCTCCTCGGTCTGAGGAGCCGCTTACGTGTGCATCGGCACGGCCATGGACTTCAGGCCTTTCCTGAATCAGGCGATAAGAACCTCAGGCGGTGATGCGCCAGACGGTGTCCTTTGTGTAGGCGGAGAACCACACGGAATCGAACGCCACCAGCACATCGCCCAACGCGGGAGTGTCGGCGAAGATCTCCGTGACCTTCCCAGCTGCGGGGTCGATCCGCCCCAACAGGTAGTTGGCGGGGCGGAACCACACCCCAGACGCGTCGGCCGCGATCCCGCCGCCCTTCCCGGGACCGCCGACGGCGATGCGCTCGGTGATGGCGAGCGACTCCGGGTCAACGCCGGCGACGGTGCCGTCGGCGGCATCCTTCACCCACAGCACGCCGTCGCCGGCGGCTGCCGTCTCCGGTTCGCCGAGCCCCTCGATCGACCCGGTCACGCTCATGCCTTTCGGGTCCACCCGATGCGCGGTGCCTCCCTCCGGGCTCATGACCCAGAGCGAGCCGAACCCCTCCACCACTTCCGTCGAAAGCGTCGGGAGCGGGATCCTGTCGAGCTTCCCGGTACCGGGATCCATGCGCACCAGGGCGTCACCCCCGTCCGGATCCGGAGTGACGATCCACAGTGCCTCGAACGCGGCGACGATCCGGTCGCCGTCCGCGCGGTGAAGGGGAACGTCGAACGATCGCACCACCTGGTTCGTCTCGGGATCGACCCGATCGATCCGCTGATCGATGCAGCTCGGCACCCAGACCGCATCGAAGCCGACCGTCAGACCGTGACAGGGGTTCCGGCCGACCGGGATGGAGGCCACCACGTCGTTCGAAGATGGATCGATCCGGTCGAGGAAGTTCCCCTCCCCTTCAGGATCGGTTCTCGACACCCATACCGAGCCGAATCCCTCTGCCATCCAGTCCGGCTCGCCGGGGATCTCAAATTCCTTTTCCAGCCGAGACTCGAGCTCCACCACCGTCCCCCCGGCGGGAACGCCGGCGGGCAGGGAAGGCTCGGGGGCGGGAGCCGTTCCCCGCTGGGTGGGCTGCTCGGACGGCGACGTTCCGCAGGCAGCGGCGAACCCGATCAGGGCCACGAGGGCGACGGTCTTGGCGGTCGCGGTGCCAGCTCCTCCGTTCATGCCTACCTCCTTACTCGGTCGGCACGACCCTAGGCGGCTCGACAAACCGCTTCATCCGTGCCAGCACCCTCACCGGTACCGTGGTAGCACGCTCCCCGAGCATGCCGGCCCGTGGGAGGATCCGTGAGCAGTGGAACGAACGATCCTGGTCGTGGACGACGACGAGCAATTCCGACGGTGGGCCATCGCCTGGCTCCGAGCTGAGGGGTATGACATCGTTGGCGAGGCGGACCGCGCCGACACCGCGGTGTCCTGGGTGCGTCAACTCCACCCGGAGGTCGTCTTGGTGGACGTGCAGCTACCCGATCTCGACGGCTTCGAGCTGACGGAGCTGTTGCGGGCCGAGCCCCAGGCGCCGGCGATCGTCCTTATCTCGAGCCGTGATGCCGCGGACTATGGGGATCGCATCTTCGCGAGCGGCGCGCGGGGCTTCGTCCGGAAGGACCAGCTCACCGCGGACGCGATCGAGCGGCTCGTCGAGGTACCACGATGAATGACGCTTCTCGGCCCCGGCGGGCCCCGTGGCTGCGATGGACCGCCGTGGGTGTGGCGCTGGCCCTGCTCGTCCTCGTCGAGGCGCACGCCCTGGCCGTCGGTGCGCCGCTCTTCCGGTTCGTGGTACCCGACGCCGTGGGTGGCCTCATGTTCATCGGCGCCGGCGCAGTCGCCTGGACCAGGCGCCCCGCGAATTTCACTGGCCCGATGCTCGTGGCCAGCGGCGCCCTGTGGTTCGTGGGCAGCAGCGAAGGCTCTCCGGTCGGTGTGTTGGCGTCGCTGAGTTACTCGTTCGGGGGCTACTACGATCCCGTCCTCGCCTTCCTGGCCCTGGCGTTTCCGATGGGCCGACTTCGCGGAGCTGCCGAGCGTGTCGTGGTGTTCGGGATGTTCGGCGTGATGGGCGTCCGCACCCTGGCCCGGCTCCTGCTGAACGAGCCGGCGATCTACTACGACTGCCCGTGTCCACCGAACCCGTTCCGTGTGGCGCTGAACCAGACCCTGTTCGAGGGGGTCAATAGCGTCACAACCGCCGCGTTGGCCCTGCTGGCAGCGGCCGCGGCGGTTCTGCTCATCCGGAGG